>CAYPEJ010000013.1:0-119444 GCA_964409685.1 uncultured Anaeromicropila sp. | reverse complement strand
AAAAACATATCAAAAACAATGCAAATCTTATCTTGACATATCACCAGATTGCTTATTATGTACAAATTAGTAATATGTAATAATTTAATGTTATCACATTCAATTTCTCTATACAAGAAAAATATTGCGAAAATAGGTTAGAACATTGTGAATATGCATACAATGATAAATCGAACAACAAAATATTGAATGATGTAGGACAAAAAAGGAAGAACATAAGGAAAAGAGCATCTATCGAAATAGACACTCTTTCATCTAGTGAAGATTAGACGGTTCCTTCGAACCACAAGTAATCTCCTTATAAATCTCATTGGTTTGCGTTACTTTCGCCTTCTTTTGTAACTCGTTTTGCATTTGCTCTTGCATTTTTTCTTGCATATGTAATTTAATCTTTAATATCTCTAACAGTTCCAAGCGATTCTTCTCATTCAATTGTTCAAACATCAAAAGCAGTTGTAATTTCTCCGTTAAAGAAAAATTGTCCATTTCCCTTTGGGTACAATCCTCTTTTTCTGTAGTCAAAGAACAATCCAACAAACAATCTAAAGATGCCCGTGTCTCACTTGGTGTTCGTCCTACGAGATAATCGCAACTAATATGAAAATAATCCGCAATATTTCGAAGAAATGTCGCATTTGGAATCGCACAATTATTTTCAATTCGACTTATATTAGTACCATCAACTCCTGCAATCTTGCCTAGTTGATTTTGGGTAAGTCGATTTACTTTCCGTAACTCATAGATTCGCTTTCCGATATTTTTCATTTTTTCGCTCCTTTTATGTGATGATTTCATTTTAGCATAGAAAAAGGGCGCAAACAAGAAAAAAAATGCGAATACAGACGAAAAGTAAGTCGACTTTGCAAATAAACACAAAATGGGAAAATTGTAATGCTAGAATTCTTATACAAATCTCATTTTTGCATATACTAATGAGAATACAATAGGAAATTGATATAGACAGTGAAATAAGAAAAGAATTTTAGAAAAGGAACGATACTCAAATGGCAGACAAAGTAATTTCATACATTCGAATATTGAAGATAGAAATTCAAAATTTCAAAAACATTTCTTATGGAAAGCTCCAGTTCCCGAGTTGTGATGTAGTAAAAAATGGAGTTCCCAAGTTTGAATCCGACGTCATTGGAATCTACGGGCAAAATGGTTCTGGAAAAACAGCACTAGTAGAAGCTTTATTAGCATGGCGCATGATTATGGAACGAAAGAACCTTAGCGATGACTTACGAGTTTTGTGTAAAGAAGATACCAAGTTTAAAATGGTTTTCTTTATTGTTCGAGATGGACATTATTACATCGTGGAACATGAGCTTGAACTATCCAACACAGAACCAACCATGAAAGGACAAACTATGTATTGTCGCACATGGAATGAAGATGCATGGGGAAAGAAGAAACAATCCGACTCTTTCTATGGTACATTAGAATCCTATGCTCGCAATGGTTTATGGATTGTAACCACAAGACAACTAGGAAGTATTAATCTAAATATGGGAAAATCCATTGATTTTGGAATTAACCGTCAAAATGGGCTATTAGTCGAAGAAAAAAGTGTTTTGTTATTCGAAGAAAACTATATGGAGAAAGAGGAAATGCCACGTATTCGTCGAATGACCGAACAGATGGACATTGTACTACAAGCCATTTTGCCAGGACTTCAGATTAAATTGAATGAAACCGACGAAGGGAACCAATGCCGATTTTCCTTTTATGCACAGCGAGAAGGAATGGATTTTCCTTTAAAATATGAATCTGGTGGACTAAAGCGAATTATCTCGATTTTATCCATTTTAATTGCAGGATACCACAGTACATCAGTTTGCATCGTCATTGATGAAGTAGATGCAGGAGTATTTGAGTTTTTATTAGGGGAATTACTTGAAATGATGCGAAATGGTGCTAAAGGACAATTCTTATTCACTTCTCACAACTTACGCGCCTTAGAGGTACTTGGAAAAGACCACATCATTTTCTCAACAACCAACCCAGAAAATCGCTATATTACCTTTGCGAATATACGGAAGAATCAAAATCTGCGAGATGAATATTTACGAGCACTATTACTTGGTGGACAGAAAGAAACGATTTACGACGAACCAAAGTCCTATGAGATGGGATACGCATTTCGAAAGGCAGGAAAAATATATGATGAAACGTAAGAAAGTGATTTTATTTTTAGTAGAAGGATTTTCGGATAAGTCTGCATTAGAACATATCATGAATGTATTGGTAGAAGAAGAAAAAGTACTATTTGCAGTAGTAAATGGGGATATCACCAGTAACGAGATGACTAAGGTGGATAATGTAGTAAAAAAGGTTGGGGAACAGATAAAGTCTTGTATGAATAAGTACAAAATTCAAAAAAGTGATGTAATACAAGTCATACATCTAGTCGATGCAGACGGTGTATTTATCCCTGATTCTCATATCTGTAAAGGAAATGAAAATGGATTTTTCTACACAGATGAGGAAATCAAAGCAAAGCACATAGAGGCAGTATCTGCAAGAAACGAGCGAAAATCCAAGATGTTAGAAAAGTTAATCGGAACGGGAAAGATCTGCACAATTCCTTATCGAGTATACTTTATGTCTTGCAATCTTGACCATGTCCTTTACAATATTCAAAATCTAAGTGATGATGAGAAAGTTGAATACGCAGATTTATTTTATGAAAAATATCTTGGCAAAGAAGGAGAATTCCTAAACTTGATCGAGGATAAGACCATTGCCACAGAAGGTTCGTACAAAGAAACTTGGAAATATATAGAAAAGGATCTAAATTCTCTTCACCGTCATAGCAATTTACATTTATTTTTCGACAATTCTATTTGAAAAATGTCTAATTTTTATTGTAAAACCACATAAAATTTTGGGCTACTCCAAAATTCGCTCTCATGTTACGCTTATTATAGTGTCATAATTCTGACACAAAAATTTTTACAGGGGGTAACTTTATGAAGAGAGCTAGAAAAATCTTATCTGCATTGCTTTGTTTTGTGATGGTGCTTACAGTTTTATATGTACCAACCATAAAAGCAGCAGAAACTACACTTGAAGAAACAAGTCTTCTAAGTGGAACTGTAACCAGTTCATCAGATTCCAGTCGTGGAACAGGTGACAACTATGAAGGTTACATTGCAACATGTTACAACGTCGATGCTGATTATTTGAAAATTACTTATACAGTAGACAACGCATCAGCATTAGAAGAGTGGACTAGTTTATTTAACTTCATGCCATATACAAGCTCATGGGGTGGATGGCAAAGTAACTTAATTTCATTATCTGATTCCACATATTCAGATGGTGTCTACACAGCATATATTGCAGTAGATACAATCAAAGCATCTTGTACAGATGGTGATGTTGCGGGAATTAATGTGTGCTATGTTGAAAATGCAGATGTTGAAATTCAGTTAACAGGTTTCTATTCTTGCGTTGGAGAATTAAACTTAAGCACAGAAAAGAGTATTTTAACTTCTGCGGTGACAAGTTCTAAAGACTCCAGTCGTGGAGAAGGAGCTGAATACGACAGCTATATTGCTAGTTTCTTTAACTACACAACATGTGATTACTTAAAAATTACTTATACAGTAGAAGATGCAAGTGCAATTGACCCTTGGACAAGTTTATTTAACTTTATGCCATTTAACAGTTCATGGGGCGGATGGGATAGCAACATGGTTTCCATCGACCACAGTACATTAAAAGATGGCGAATACACTTTCTGCATCTCAATCAATGACATTATCGCAAGTTTATCTGATGGTGAGCTATACGGTATAAATTTAGTTTACGTTGACTGTGATACAGACGTTCAATTAACAGGTTACTATGCTTGTACAGGTGATCTTCCAAGTGGTTTTGAAGAAGAATCTGCTGATAAGACAGTTATCACAGACAAAGAGATTCCAGCTACACGTTCCAATGAATATGTAAAAGCAATGGGACAAGGATGGAACTTAGGTAACACATTTGATGGTGTAAATACAAACCAAAATGAAGAAGACACTGGAGAACTTGCATGGGGTAATCCAACAGTAACGAAAGAATTAATCCAAGCAATTAAAGCAAAAGGTTACGATTCTATTCGTATGCCAATGACAGTTTATCGCAGATATTCCGAACAAAATGGACAGTACATAATTGACGAAGCTTGGTTAGCTCGTTACAAAGAAGTAGTTGATTGGGCAGTTGAAGAAGGTCTATATGTTATGATCAATATTCACCATGACTCTTGGATTTGGTTAGCAAACTGGGATGGTAACACAAGTTCAGAAGAATACGTAAGATTTGTTCAATTATGGGAACAAATTGCAGACTACTTTAAAGACGAATCCGATCTAGTATGCTTCGAAACAATCAACGAACCATATTTTGAGTCTGACACAGGAAATATTACAAAATACGACAAACTTGATTTAATCAATATTGCAGCTTACAATGCAATCCGTAAATCTGGTGGAAATAACGACACAAGAATGATTGTTATGCCAACATATGCAACAAATCATGGTTATTGCGAGGATTTATATAACGTAATTACAAGCTTAAACGATGAAAATATCGTTGCTACATTCCACTATTACAGCGAATGGTGCTTCAGTGCAAACTTAGGTACTACAAGCTTTGATGATGGTATCAATGGTGGAGAAGAAACAGCAAGAGAATTATGTAACTCTGCATTTACAACTGTATACAATGCATTTACAGCGAATGGTATCGGTGTAATAGTTGGAGAATATGGTCTATTAGGACATGACTCTGGTAAAGATTGTAATGAAACAGGTGAAGAACTGAAATACTTAGAATATGTAAATGAAGTTGCTCGTAAATCTGGCATGTGCTTAATGTTCTGGGATAACGGTTCTTACATCAACAGAAGAGATGATAGCTATCCTTGGTTCGACGAACGTATCGGAACAATGGTAGAAACAAGTATGACAGAACGTTCTTCTACAGCAGATTGCTTAGACATTTTATACTTTGCAACTGAAACAGCAGAAGATGTTAAGATTCCTTTAAGAATCAACGGACCAGAATTCAAAGGTATCGAAGGTTTAACAGCAGGAACAGAATATACTTATGATGCAGAAACAGCTACTATCACATTAAGTGCTTCTTATGTGAATGCACAATTTGCTAAGATGAGCGCAAGTGAATATGGTAACTTTGCAGATTTAGTAATTCAATTTACAAGCGGTGCTGATTGGCACGAATATTTATGTAAAGTTGGTACAGCAACAGCAGGTACAGCAACAGGAAATACAACAGGAATCACATTCCCTGTTACTTACAATGGAGCAAAAGTAAGAAGAGTTTATGTAAGTCAAAGAAGTGGTATTGTTGGTCCAGATCGTACATGGTGTACATACCTTCAATTTGGTAGTGCATTTAGTCCAGATGATGAAGCGGGAACATTTACACTAAAAGAAAAAATCTTAGCAGATTCCTCTATCAAAGATGGCGCTGTATTAGTATGCATCGAAATGTGGGACGGACAAATCTTAAAAGTATGGTTAAATAAATCTGGTTCTACATACACATGCGACCCAGCATATGCAGAAGATACAGAAGTAACCATTTCTGCAAATGAACAACAATGTGTATACACAGGTGAAACAACACTTCCAGCACAATGCTTAAATGTTCCAGAAGGCGCAAGTATCTATGGAATCTGGTGTAATGATTCAAATATCGTTTCCATGGAAGGTTGGCCAGCAACTATGGTATTTAGTACAGTAGCTCAACCAGAATTTGCAATTGGTGCAATTGCAGTACATTATTATGATAGAAATGAACGTCTTGATGTTTTATTTGGTGTAAAAGATATGCCAGTAATCAGTGATGTTGCTGTAAATGCAGGCGAATCCGCAGCAGTATCCGTTGAAAACTTAGCATCTGACGCAGTGGTAACTTACAAAGTTGCAGATACTTCTATCGCAACAGTAAATGGTTCTAACGTAACAGGTGTTGCAGCAGGAACAACAACAGTAACTGCAACTGTAACACAATACGGAAGAACAGACGAATTCACAGCAACTGTTACTGTAACAGGAAGTGCACCAGTAGTAACAAGCGAAGCACCAGTAGTAACAAGCGAAGCACCAGTAGTGACAAGCGAAGCACCAGTAGTAACAAGCGAAGCACCAGTAGTAACAAGTGAAGCACCAGTAGTGACAAGCGAAGCACCAGTAGTAACAAGTGAAGCACCAGTAGTAACAACAACTCCATCTGGTGTTGTTCCAAACATTACTGTAACTACAACAGGTTCCTCTTATGTATCACAAGTATATACAATTAAACGTGGTACAGAAGACTTTGACTTAAAAGATTTAGCGATTCGTTTCTATTTCACAAAAGATGGAAACAAAGATCAAGTGCTTTGGATTGATAATGCAGCAATTTCCTCTAATGAAGCACCATATTATCAAGCATTAACAGGTTTAGAATACAGCTTTACAGATGAATATGTTGAAATCACATTTACTAAATCTCAAAACATTGGAAATGGTACTTTAACAATCCAAACACGTATGAACAATGCAGATTGGTCAAGTTATTCTAACTTCAATGCTGTAAAAGGTGTTGCATACATGAATGGACAAGAAGTTTGTACATTTGATGTATAATTTGTTCTAAGATTTATGTCAAAGTAAACAAGAGAATACAAAATATACAACAGATAAAGATTTTGCTAGTGCAAAATGGAATAAAATACTATATAGTTATAGTACAGGGCGGGGAAACCTGCCCTGAATTTATTTGACGGAGAGATTGAAAAATGATAATCGGAATAGTAGTATTAATCTTGGCAGGCATCTGTCAAGGAAGTTTTGGACTAGGTTTTAAGAAATACCAACCATTTGCATGGGAAGCATTTTATTTTATCTGCTCCCTATTATTCGGTATCATACCAGCCTGTTGGCTAGCAATTCAGGTACCTGATTTTCTTACATATTTTCAGAATGCAGAAATGCATATGATATTAGTTCCGCTTCTATGTGGAGCGTTTTGGGGACTTACTTCCATTGGATTCACAAAAGGTGTTGATTTTATTGGGATGAGCCTTGTGTATGGACTTTCAATGGGAATCTCAGCAGTAATAGGTTCTCTAACACCTATGGTTGTAAAACAGGATTTTCCAGAAACAAGTAAAATGATTTGTCTTGTAATTGGAATCATCATCACATTAGTAGGAATCGCAGTCATTACAAAAGCAGGATTAATCAAAGAACAAGAAACAAAAACGCAGCAGGATAAAAAGAATTCTAAGACAAAATTGGGAATTTTCCTAGCAATGTTTTCGGGATTAGGTTCTGGGGCAATGAATATTGGATTTGACTTTACATCTTCTTTAACAGGGGATTTGAACGACATACAAGCAAGTGCTTTAAAATGGATATTAGTGTTGGTGGGTGGTTCTATCACAAGTGCAGCAATCTGTGCAGTTATGATGTGGAAGAATAAAACATGGCATACACTTACAGAAAAAGGTGCAGTAAAAGAACTTGGAATTTTAATCATCACATGTATTGTGTGGTTTATCGCTCTAGATGCATATGGAATTGCGTCTGGAATGCTTGGAAAGATGGGACCAGTAGCAGGATGGATTTTCTTTAATGCATTGGCGCTGATTATAAGCAATGCATGGGGAGTAAAGACAGGTGAATGGAATGCATCCAAACAAGGGAAACGTTGGCTTTTAATTGGTAACGCAGTTCTAATTGTATCTTGGATATTTGTTGGTTTATCCAACATATAGTAGCAAATAGTAGCGAAGGAGGAGTTAGATGAACGAAAAATTATATGAAATCTTGCAGTTGGCAAAACAAGACAGAGCATTGAAAGAGAAACTAATCGCAACAAAAACAATGCATAATCCAGTCAGTGCATTTTGTGATGTTTGCAAAGAAATCGGTTTTACGATTACACCAGGTGAACTAATTGCGATGGGAGAAGACTATTGTGATACTATGATTCGAAGTGTAAATGGTGGCGGTGTGAATGCACCATTTGGCGTATGGGATGATATGTATGACATCTTTTTTACAGCACTAGAAAGTGAGGCATAAATAGAAAAATTGAAGGGTGTTGGCTATCATACATAGTACAACACTCTTTTTATATAGATAACAAAATAATAATTAGGGAAATGGGGTAGAGAAAATGGAAATGATTTATGTGTATTATGCAGTAATACTTATCATTCTAGTTGCAGGTATTAAGATTTCAGGTGTAAAGAAATACAATGAAGAATTTTTAAGTTTGCAACAATGTAAGGCGGCACAGGGAATATGTGCAGTATTGATTATATTTCATCATATGTCGCAACAAGTGGATTATGAAACACCACTAAAATACTTTGGAAATGTAGGAATTTATTTTGTCGCAATCTTTTTCTTTTGTTCTGGTTATGGTCTAATTAAGAATTTAAGAGGAAAAGAAAACTATTTAGATGGATTCCTAAAAAAGAGGTTAATTACGGTATTAGTTCCTTTGTATTTCATCAATTTTATTTACATCATTTATGAATGGACTGCAGGAAATTTTGATGCACTATCAGGGAAAGAACTTGGGATGGAGCTTTTCTATCAGATTGTTGGATTAAAGTTACCATGTGGAAAGGCATGGTATATGGTAGTAATCACATTCCTTTATATTTTTTTCTATCTTCTATTTAAACATTGTAAAGAAGTACTTGCTTTTGTAGGTATGGCTGTTGTTATATTGGCGTATGTATTCCTAGGATTGTATCGCGATCACGGTGAATATGTATGGTGGGTAGAAGGAGAATGGTGGTACAATACGGTTCTTATTTTCTACATAGGTATGTTATTTGCGAGATTTGAATCTTCTATCGTGAAGATTTTAAAGGAAAGTTACGTTGTATTATTACCATTAAGTGCCGTTGCCGTTGTAGCTTCTCATAATTTTAGTATATGGTGCCTCGATAATTATTCTTACTATTGTGAATATGACCCAACGTATACAAGAGCCGAAATTATATTGACAAGATTAGTAAGTTATTCATCTCAAGTATTAACACTTACTTGTTTCGTATTTTTTATTTTACTCATCATGTTGAAGGTTCGAGTTGGTAATCCAATATTAAAATTCCTTGGTAAAATTAGTTTGGAGATCTATTTAATTCATGACTTATTTATTCAGATATTCCACTCACCAGCATGTAACTTACAGAAGGTTGCTCAGTACTCGATTACGGTAGTATTATGTTCGATTGTAAGTTCTGCGATTCTTTATTTTATCATTAGTAAAATCAATGGTTTTCTTTTGAAAATAAAAAAGTAGAAGGGTGATAGGAGGTAACGAAAATGCAGAGTAAAAATAGTTGTGCAATTCATTCTATCGATACTTGGCGATTTTTTGCAATGTTTCTTGTAATATAAAATGGAACGTGCAAAAGGGAGTACTGTACATAGGGAAAAAAGAGAATAAGAAAAAATGTGGTAATTTATAACAATGAAGTTTGGAGAGTATTCGTGGATATTGTGTATTTCAACGAAGAGTAAGAAGGACAAACTATATTTATAGCATAGAAATGCATAATTGTAAATTTTGCATTTTGTGTATAGAAATTACACATTACAAGCATATATTCCCATAAAAACAAAAGAATGTATTATAATGAGGTCATAATAATGTTTCACAAAAATTTCACAAACAAAAATGGAAGTATTTGTGATAGAACGTGAAAATTCATGACTCAGAAAAAGGGCTGTATCATGTAATTAGAAGGAGGATAATATGAGAATAGGAAAGAACGTAAAAAAAGTGTGTGCAATGGCATTAAGCGCAAGTATGATTATTGCATCTGCATCTAGCGCAACAGTACAAGCTGCAAGTAGCGACTATAACTTAGCATTAGTAGACGGTATCACATTCTATGATGCAAATAAATGTGGTGATGATGCTGGTGAAAACAACGCATTCTCATGGCGTGGTGCTTGTCACGTAAATGATGGTAAAGATGTAGGATTAGATCTTACAGGTGGATACCATGATTGTGGTGACCACGTGAAATTCGGTATCACTCAAGGATATGCAGCAAGCGTTTTAGCATGGAGCTACTATTCATACAAAGATGCATTTGCAACAGCTGGTGCAGAAGAAAAAACACTTCAAACATTAAAACATTTCTGCGATTACTTTATTAACTGCCATCCAAATATGTTTACATTCTACTATCAAGTAGGTGATGGTGGACAAGATCACTCTTACTGGGGAGCTCCAGAAGCACAAGGAGATCGTTCTACTGTATTTAAAGTAGATGCAAGTAATCCAGGTTCTGATGTGTGTGGTGAAGCAGCTGCAGCATTAGCATTAATGTATTTCAACTACTATTCCATCGATTCTTCTTATGCAGAAACATGTCTTGCAAAAGCAAAAACACTTTATGCATTAGGAAAATCTAACTATGGTTTAAGCCAAGGACAAGGTTTCTATACATCTTCAAGCTATCAAGATGATTTAGCTTGGGCAGCATCTTGGTTATACAAAGCAACTGGTGATGCTTCTTATTTATCTGATGCAGAAGGCTTCTTAGCAACAAGCACAGGCGTTCACCAAGATGAATGGACAATGTGTTGGGATAACATGTATACACCAGCTGAAATCGTAATGTATCAATTAACAAATAATAATAAATACTTAAATGCTGTAAAATATAGCATGAACTATTGGATTAACAGTGTTCCAACAACATCTGGCGGATTAAAATACCTTACAAACTGGGGATGCTTAAGATATTCTGCTGCACAATCTATGATTGCAACTCAATACTATGCATTAACAAAAGATTCTTCCGCTATGAACTTTGCAAAAGACCAAATTGATTACATTTTAGGAGATAACCCATATAACTACTCCTATATTATCGGATATGGTTCTAAATACCCAACACATCCACACCACAGAGCAGCAAACGGATATACATATGCTGATAGTGGAAACTTAAAACCAGCAAAGAACCTATTATTAGGTGCATTAGTTGGTGGACCAAGTACAATGGGTGACTACTATGCAGACGATGCACAAGATTACACAGCATCTGAAGTTGGTATCGACTACAATGCAGGTTTCGTTGGAGCTGTTGCAGGTATTATTGCAAATGGTACATTCTCTAACCCAAGTACAAGTGCTGGAACTCCAAGTGTAGCACCAAGTAGTGAAGCACCAGTAGTAACAAGTGAAGCACCAGTAGTAACAAGCGAAGCACCAGTAGTAACAAGCGAAGTGCCAGTAGTAACAAGTGAAGCACCAGTAGTAACAAGCGAAGCACCAGTGGTAACAAGCGAAGCACCTTCTTATTCAGGAGATGTTGTACCAGCTGTTGATGTAAAAGCAACTACAGGTTCCTCCATGATTAACTTATCCTGTACAATTGCTTCAAGTGGTTCTCAAGCTGTAGATTTATCTAAATTAACAGTACGTTACAAATACACAACATCCGACAAAAAAACACAAGCATTCACATGTGATAACGCAGGTTTACAACTAAGTGTATCTCCATGGTATGTAAATATGACAAGTGATGTAGTTACTACATTTGCAGATGGCTATGTAGACATTACATTTAACTCAACACAAACAATTGCAACAGGTGCAGGTAGCTTAAATATCGGAGCACGTATCTATAATGCAGACTGGTCAAATTACTCTGGTCTTGTAGATAATGGATTTGAAGTTTACTATGATGGACAATTAGTAAAATAATTGAATACTAGCATTTACAAATAAGATATAACAAGTAGAGCATATGCAAAAAATGGTGGAAATCATTCCAAGCATATGCTTTGCTTTTTATATAGGGATTTTGCTTATTTTTTAGCAAAATAGTAAAAAAATTTTATCTATAGGAGGAGTATTATGAAAAAGAATGTAAAAACCACATTAGCCTTCCTAATGGCAGGAACTATGTTGTGTGGAACTATTTGTAGTGCAACACCAGTAGTTAACCAACCTGTTATAGCAAAGGCAGCAACCGCGTCCACTATGGCAGTATCAACATCTTATCAAACAAGGGATGCATTTTATGATTTAAACGATTCAAGTGTAAATCGTATGACATCCGACCATTTCCAGATTATATGGGGAAATAATGATTCTACAGGAACAGTAAACGAAGCATTCGTAAGAGGAAATCTAGAAAACTTAGAAACGATTCGCGATTTCTATATCAATGTGTTAGGCATGAAAGATCCTGGACAATCTCATTCTCCATCTGTATTTGGAACTGGTTATTACAAAACAAATATTTACATTGCAGAAACAGGTTTAAGCAAGGTTGAAAGTGACTGGGCATACATGTCCGTTGATTCACAGGATTTTGGTTATATCGTTATGATGCCAGGTGCTATGCGTGTAGACGAGCCAAGCTGGGTAGTGCCTCACGAATATTCTCATGTTGTAACTTATCATATGGGTGGAAATGTTCCAGAAGGATGGTACGAAGCAGTTGCCAATTGGTTCCGTGATCAATATCTTGGAAGTACATACTATCGTTATGGAAACAACGTATACGGACCAACATCGGACTTCTTTCAGCCATTTATTTTAAACTCGGATTACTATTTCCCACACTTAAAGAACTGGTACGATGCATGGCCAATATTACTTTATGTATATGAAAATCCAGATAATTTAGATGGTCTTGGACATGACTTAATGCTCGATGTATTGAGTGACACAACAAGTGATAGTACTATGTTAGACCGTTTAGAAAGACTTTCTGGAATTCCACAAGAAGAAATCTTAGGCTTATATTCTAGAAGAATGGCAACGATGGACTTTAGCAGACAATCCCATTATTTAAACTATTTAAATGATTGTTTAAGAAGTTCTGAAAATTATAATAAATTCTACACAACATTAACTAATTCCAATGGATGGTTAACGGTAGCAAGTGACCGCGCACCAATGCAAGGTGGTTACAATGTAGTTCCATTAAATGTAGATTTATCTGCAAAACAAGTAGTAGTGAATTTCCAAGGAACCAGTACAGAAAGCAATGCGGACTATCGTGTAAGTATTGTTTCTAAGACAGCAGATAACACAACTCGTTATTCTACTATGTGGAGCAATGGAACTAATACACTTAACTTACAAGGTGATGAAACAGCAGTTTATTTAGTTGTTTGTGCAACCCCAAGTGATATGAAATTACTTGAAATCTACAATGAATATGCAACTAGTACAAGATATCCATATAAGATTCAAGTTTCTACAAATAATACAGTTGCAACCGTAAGTCCAAGTCCATCCGCAAGTGTTGCGCCAAGTGTAAGTCCAAGTCCATCCGCAAGTGCTACACCTAGCGTAAGTCCAAGCCCATCCGCAAGTGTTGTACCAAGTACTACACCAAGTGAAACACCAGTAGGTCAAAAACTGGTAGATGTCGCAGTAACAACGAATTACTCTGGAACCGTATCACAATCCTATACGCTAAAGGCTTCTACAAGTACAGCCATTGACATTTCCAAAGTAACATTACGTTATCACTACACAAAATCCAATACAGCAGACCAAGCATTTTGGTGTTATGCAGGATTAAGTTTAGGGTGCGATCCTTGGTATGTAAATTATTCTGATGCAGTAAATGCTACATTTGGTGATGGATACCTTGATATCACATTTAATGACAGTTATACTATATCTAAAGATGCAGGTTCTTTAACATTAAATGCTGGATTCAATAATGCAGATTGGTCAGCATATGACAACTTTGCAGAAGGTCCACTTTACGTTTACTATGATGGAACCTTAGTAGATGTCATCAGTTAAAATCTTTGCGAAAATTCAGAACAATTAATATCGTAATGATGATTCGAACGTTAAGTAGTAAAAATTGCTTAACGTTCGCTTGATCATAGAGAAAGTAAAAATAATTTATTAGGAGGGATTCTCAATGAGGGAAAAGAAAATGTGGAAGCAGTTACTTGCCATTGTGGTCGCATTTGCACTTTTTGTAACTGCCCAGATGCCATCACAGTTGATTTCGGCATCCACAACAAACAGCTATGACTTTTCTAAAATGTCATACGATTCTGGATGGAGTTGTAGTTATTCCATCAGTTCAGGGAAGGCTACTATTTCCTATTCCAAACTTTATGGTGAAGCAAGATTTTCTTTGCCAGATACTTTAGACATGTCTTTATGTACAAGCGTTTCCTTTAAAGTGGCAAGCACAGGAGGAAATATCGCATTTAAATTGTATAACACTGCAGGGGATGAAGTGGCAGTTCGTTACAATTACAATGCAAGCGGTACATGTTCTTTCGTACCAGACACATCCGATAAAGTAAACATGATTGGAATTATGTCACAAGCAGATGATGCTATCACAGCAACGATTACAAATGTTTCTTTTGTAATGGAAGAAGGAACTACTACTACAACAGCACCAATTCAGACAGGTTCCACTTTACTAAATACATACGCAACTGTTTTAAACTACACAGGAAGTTGTGTAACACCAAATCAATTATCCAACAGCAATACATTAGCCGTTGTAAAATCCCAATATAATAGTGTTACGATGGAAAATGAAATGAAACCAGATGCAGTATTAAATTCTAACTGCCTTTCCATTTCCGATGCAAAAGCATTAGGCTATTACATCCCATCTGGATACACAGAAAGTACAGTTCCAAGATTAAACTTCAGCAATGTAGATAAAGTAATGCAAATCTGCTATGAAAATGGTTTGAAATTACGTGCCCACACATTAGTATGGCATAGTCAAACTCCAGACTGGTTCTTTAGAAGTGGCTATTCTTCAGGTGGAAGTTATGTAAGTCAATCGGTTATGGATGCCAGAATGGAATTCTATGTGAAATCTGTAATGAGCCACGTATACGATAGCCAATATGGTAGCGTAGTATATGCATGGGACGTCGTAAATGAATATTTCCATGCATCCAACTCAGGATGGCAAACAATCTACGGAAGTGTAAGCAGCCTTGGTGCAAAACCATCCTTCGTAAAGAAAGCATTCCAATTCGCTTACGAATGCTTAGAAGACTATGGATTAACAAACAGCGTCTCCTTATTCTACAATGATTACAATACATATTTAGTATCTGACGATATCATAACTATGATTAACTGGATTAATGCAGAAAAGAAAATTTGTGCAGGTGTTGGTATGCAATCTCACCTTGCAACATCCTACCCAAGTGTATCTTTATATAGAAATACGATCTTACAATTTGCCAACGAAGGATTTGAAATCCAGATTACAGAACTTGACGTAACTTGTTCAGATTTAAACACACAAGCACAATACTACTATGACTTAATGACAGCAATTCTTGCAATGAAAAAAGCAGGTGCTAATATCACAGGTGTAACATGGTGGGGATTATACGATAGTGTGTCTTGGCGTTCCAGTCAAAATCCATTACTATTCTCTAGCTTAACAACACCAAAAGCAGCATATACTTCTGTATTACAAGCATATGCAGACGCAGGCTACACAACTGAGGCGAGCCCAAGTCCATCTGCAAGTGTAGAACCAAGCAAGAGTCCAAGCCCAAGCCCATCTGCAAGCGTAGAACCAAGCAAGAGCCCAAGTCCATCCGCAAGCGTAGTACCAAGTGAAAGCCCAAGCCCAAGTCCATCCGCAAGTGCAGGCACAAGTACAAGCGCAGTAAAACCAGTTGTGACATTAACAGCACAATTAAGTGGTTCTATTAATTTATCTGGTTCCATCACATCAGCAGGAAGCGAACCAGTCGATTTCTCTAAACTTGTAATCCGTTACAAATATACAAGAGATGGAAATGTAGCACAAAACTTCTGGTGTGATAGTGCAGGTTTACAATTAAATGTATCACCATACTATGTGAGCATGGCACAAAATGTTGCAATTACTTTTGGTAATGGATATGCAGATATTACATTTGACACAAATGATACACTTCAAACAGGAACAGGAAGTTTAAACTTAGGCATTCGTATTGCACAAGAAGATTGGAGTTCCTACTCTGGCTTTGTAGACAATGGTTTTGAAGTATACTATGACGGACAATTAATTGCATAAAAATGAAAGATTTCATACTGATGGTAAGAGTGGGTGAATTCTAGAAGAATTTGCCCATTTTTACAGGTCTATAAATGAAATAAAAAGAATTATGGAGATTTCTTTCAATATGTTCAAAAAAGTTAGTAAATTTGGTGGTAGGAGTTGTAAGAAATAATAAGATAAGGTAAAATAAAGCAATGGAATTTGTGGAGGTGACTTACAGAAGATGAAGTCAAAAAGAGACCTAATATCTACCATTCTCCAGATTATTTTCGCTATATCCGTAGTGATATTTTTAATTTATATTGAGAAAGTAGGAAGCTCTTATCCAAATAATATAGAACACATGGAATCCATTGGTTTTATAGGAACTTACCAAGAGTCAGAGGACGCAAAGGTGTATGAATTAAATGCTGATAATATGCCAAATGCGGAGCAAATGCAACAAGTGATTTTAAGGGGGCATTTCAGTCGTGATATTGCCCGTAATGTA
This sequence comes from uncultured Anaeromicropila sp., assembly GCA_964409685.1. Classification (GTDB taxonomy): domain Bacteria; phylum Bacillota; class Clostridia; order Lachnospirales; family Lachnospiraceae; genus Clostridium_AI. The sequence goes on along the minus strand of CAYPEJ010000013.1, from coordinate 102,888 downwards.
CAGCTGTTTATGTACCTAAATCGGGCAAAAGTGATGATTAAGAAAAATGGAGAAACTATTTTTACATACGGAGAAGAAAAGGATATTCCAGCTATTTCAAAATCATTAGGTATCGAATGGGTGAGTGTGAACTCATTAGAAATTCGTTCAGACGACTATATAGAAATTCAAATTCGACTTGTTTATAAAGATAATTACAAAGAGGTCTATAAAACATTTTTAGAAAGTTTATGCACTGGAGACCGTTATACCTTGCTGGAAGAACAGATGAAAAAGAAGAATTGGAATATTGTGTTGTCGTTGCTTATGTTAGTGGCAGGGGTTCAGTTACTCGCTACTGTTATAACGTTTCAGCTCGTTAAAGTGGATATTCCAGCAGGAAGTGTTTCGTGTGGATTATTTGTGATTTCAGGGACCATTTGCACATTAATTGATTATGATTTTATTACCCTCTTATTTAAAAATGTATATTTCATTAACATCTTAGATAATGTATTACAACTATTGATTTGTGAATGCCTTGCACTATATTTAAGAAGCTATTTAAGAACAACAAAGTTCATTATAATTTCGCAGATTATATCGGGTGTATGGACATTTTTGGCATCCATGTATCTCTGGATGCAGGCAACAGGGATGGCAGACGGTCCAGAGCTCATATACTTTTACATACCATTAGCTATTGCTATGTTTGTCATAATAACGATATTTTTGATCATCGATGCTAAAAAATATTCGGAGAAAAGAATCTTATCTGTTTTGTTTGCTAGCTATATTGTAACTATTGCAGCAGTTATTGAGCTGATTTATTACTATCTAACCAAGCAATATATGATATATATTTTTCAGGTAGGCTTATTCTATTTTACAGTAAGTCAGTTAGTTTTACTATTTCATGCGGCAAAGCGAAATTTTGAACGAATTCATCGTGCAGATGAGCTAGAAAATGAATTGACAAAAAATCGTATCGCCGTTATGATAAGTCAAATTCAGCCACACTTTTTATATAACACGCTTACAAGTATACAGGAACTTTGCTTGACTTCACCCCAAAAAGCCCACAAGGCAATTTCATGGTTTGCCCAGTTTTTAAGAGGAAATATGGATTCATTGTCTACCACAGAATTGATTCCATTTGAAAAGGAATTGAATCATGTAAAAAACTATTTGAAGTTAGAATTAATGCGTTTTGGCGATTTTTTGAATGTGGAGTACGAAATAGGGATATCTGATTTTTATTTACCAGCCTTATGTGTACAGCCTATTGTAGAAAATGCGGTTCGGTATGGTTTGTCCCCAAAAGAAGACGGTGGCACCGTAAGAATCGAAACATATGAGAAAAGTGAGATGATTATCATTAAAGTAACAGATGATGGAGTTGGATTTGAACAGAATACATTTGGGAATGTAAAGGGTCATGAGCAAGCGGAACGTTCTCACATTGGAATTGAAAATGTTACAAAACGAATTCAACAACAATGTGATGGAGATGTAAAAGTGACTAGTAAAAGTGGTGTGGGGACAGAAGTTGTGATTCAAATTCCAAAGGAGAGAGCAAAATGAATGTAGTAGCGGTAGATGATGAAAAGCTTGCACTAGATAGTCTAGTACGAGTATTGGGAAACGTTTTTGAGAATTCAAATATTTTGGGATTTCAAAAAAGTAAAGACGCATTAGAAAAAGCAAAATTGTTAGTTGGAGATGGAGAAAGACTAGATTATGCTTTTTTGGATATAGAAATTAGGGGAATGGATGGAATTGAATTAGCAAAACGATTAAAGGAAATCTGTCCTACGGTGCGAATCTTATTTATATCGGCATACAATCAGTATGCTTGTGAGGCATTTCAGCTTCATGCCAAAGGATATATACTAAAACCAGCCACAGAAGAACTAATCATAGAAGCATTAGACAGTATGGAAGTAGAATGGCGCGCTCGTCAACATGAACATAATAGTAAGTCTGTTTTCGTACATACATTTGGGAACTTTGATGTTTACACCCAAAATGAACCAGTCACGTTTGAAAGAAGCAAGTCAAAGGAACTATTTGCCTACTTAGTAGATCGAAAAGGTGCAGGCTCTAGTACAGCTGAAATTTCAGCTATTTTATGGGAAGATGAAATAGATAAGAAGAAAATGAAAAATGCTACACAGACAGTAATTCATTCCATGATACAATCTTTAAAAGATAGGAATATTGGTGATGTCATTGTAAAGAAGTGGAATTATCTTGCGGTGGATATCACTAAGATTGAGTGTGATTACTATAAATTTTTAGAAGGAGATGCAGTGGCGATTAATTCTTATATGGGGGAATATATGACCAATTATAGTTGGGCTGAGATGACAACGGCATCTTTAATGGAACATAAATTAAATCTATAAAAATTAATGAATTTGTGATATAAATATAAAAAATTATGAATGTTTCGAAAGTTTGTAATACTTTTGTTGTACTCTCCCTTGTATAATGTTCTTTACATATAACATAATGAATCTAGAATATGAAAGGAGTGAGTACTTCGGTAGGTTTACCGTAACTGTAAAGTGTTAAGTAAACAAGTCTATTCTGTGGGGAAGATATACTTGTTTTTTTAGGAAGTTTCAAAGGATATAGGATGGTAAAGAAAAGGAGTTTAGCTTAATTATTTGAAAACGGGAATTACATATAGAAGACATAGGATCGTATAGGTTCTATGTCTTTTCGCGTATCTAAAATTTCCTGATACTCCTTTGTTATTGTGGTTATTATGATTTTATGTAAAAGTAAAAATCTAAAGTAAGAATCTTACAATTACGGTTTATAAAACACTCACTTTATGCTAAAAATCTTGTTTCCTAACCTCTAATGTGCTAGTATATAAGGATAGAAAGAAAAATCTAGGAGTGAATTAGTATGGAGGAGAATATGAAAGATTTTGTTGCAATGGCAACACAAAAACACCAAAGTGGCTATAATTGTTGTCAAGCAGTTGCATGTGCATTCAGTGATGAATTAGGATTAGATGAGGATTTAGTATTTCGTATGGCAGAGGGCTTTGGTGCAGGTATGGGAAATATGCAGGGGACTTGTGGAGCTGTTTCTGGAGCTGTTATGCTAGCAGGATTAAAGAATAGTCAAGGAACTACATGTACTGCAACAAAAGGAAAAACATATGCCATTTCCAAAGAAATTATAGAGACATTTGTAGAGCAGAATGGTTCTTCCATTTGTAAAGATTTAAAAGGAATTGAATCCAATCAGGTATTACGTTCCTGTAGCGGTTGTATTGAAGATGCAGTACGAATTGCTCAAAAAATTGTATTTGGCGAAGAATAGATAGGATTACTAAAGGGGTGTAGTTGGTAATGACAATAAGTGATATGATGAGCAGGAGGGTTTGAGATGAGTCGGAGAATGGAAAGTGTGATTGTGTTAGCAATTATGCTATGCCTTTTAAGTGGATGTAAGCACGAAGTATCCAATGAATTTGTTGAGAATATAATGTCGTCAACTGAAAGTGATTATGATAACTCCAATGCTCAAGAAATCATAGGACAAGTGATTAGTCTAGATGAAAATATCATGCGAATCTGTGTTTTAGAGCGTGATATGGAAGGATTACCAGAGGCGAGGCCGGCTAGGGAAAAACCAGAACTGAAACCTTCAAAGCCACCAATGGATAAAGTTCCGCCTGAATTTATCTCAAATGGAGAGGGAAAAATGGCTCAGAAACTAAAGAAGACAGGAATAGAACTTGAGATAACAATTGAAGATACAACAGTATGCAAAAAACAAGGAGTTTCAATTACGTCGGAAGATATTGAACTGGATAGTGTTGTATACATAGAGATACGAAACAATCATACCCAAAGAATTCGTGTAAGTGGTCAGAAATATGATGTCACCGAATAATGGTTGATGTTTCGTGAGGACTTAAATTTTCTAAAAGACTCAAAACAAAAAGATGATTAGGTAGTGAATATTTGCTTATTCATCTTTTTACATGAAAGAGAACGATTGACGTGAAAATAATAAATATTTTAGATGCTAGATAGAGATTGCTAGGAAAAGAGCGAAATCGGTAACAAAAAAAATTGCCAAATTTGAAATGACACTTTGTTAGTAAAATCAATGATTCTGCATAGATATTCCAAAAAATGTATGCTATAATAGGAAAATATAGTAAAAGGGGATTGCAGAAAGAGGGAGGTTTATGAAAGGGCAAAAGGTTACACCAGATTCTCTTGAAACGCGTCGGTATAATTGTGCATATGAAAAAGAAGATGTATTCCGCTGGAAGCAGTGGATGATCCGGGTTGAAAAGCCGATGAATTTTGTTTTAGTTGTAAGTATTATTTTGGGGGGAATATTGACTGTGCTTAGTATTGCACAAGCATTTATAAGATACGATCAAGTAACAGAAAATAGTATGTACTTTCGTGAGTCGTTTTTATTTCAAATCGCATCTGCATTATTTATGAATATGATTATGTACATAGGAACGAAATTTGTATTATATCGGATTCCAAGACCTCCATTAGAACGTTGTCTAGAGGTAGAATATTACGATTCTTCTTTGAAGTTGTATTATCTGTATGAAAGAGATTTAGACGGAAAAGGGAGGAGAAGACTCTTTATTGATGAATTTTATTACAATGGAATTGAGGTAGTAAGGTTAGGAGAAGATGCACTGCTTATAAATGGAAGAAAGGTGCAGCTTGCCCAACCAAATCTTGAGACGCTTCTAACGCCTATAGAGTGCTGTAAATACAAAAGATACTATGGATATCTTCAGGGAATCCATCATTTTCATTACGATTATGATTCAGAAAAATTAATGAATGATATATATTTTTTTCGCGATGCTATGCAAACAGTTCATAATAGGGAAAAAAAGGAATAGGGGAAATGCTTTCTTTTTCTTGAAATGTTAGGAATATGACGTATAATGTTATATGAAGTTGAGAAAAGGAGAAATATTATGAACGAAAGATATTTTCTTCCGAATGAAATTGTCGAAAATAATATTAAAGAGGGAGCAAAAAAAGCAAACTATCCGATTATTAAGATGATTTTATTCGGTATTTTAGCGGGTGCATTTATTGCCATCGGCGCACAAGCAAGTGGATTGGCAACACATGCTATGACAAATCCAGGTCTTGCAAAAACAGTTGCGGGAACTATTTTCCCAGTAGGATTAATGTTAATAGTAGTGATAGGCGGACAATTATTTACAGGAAACTGCCTTATTTTTATGAGTGTTTTAGATAAGAAAGTTACGGTTGCAAAGATGTTATTAAACTGGTTAGTCATTTGGTGTTCTAACATGATTGGTGGAGTATTTATTAGTTTTCTAGTATACAACTCTGGTCAATTTGATACAAATGGTGGTGCTCTTGGAGCATACACAATCAAAGTTGCTGCTAGTAAGATGACTTTATCTCCAACAGAAGCAATTTGTTCAGGTATTTTGTGTAATATTATTGTTTGTGGTGCTATCTTAATGGCAGGTGCAGCAAAAGATATTACTGGTAAATGTGTAGCTATTTTCTTTACAATCTTCGCATTCGTAGTGTCTGGTTTTGAACACTGTGTTGCAAATATGTATTATATTGTTGCAGGCTTATTCGCGTCCCACAATAATACATATGTGGAGAAAGCACAAGAACTATTTGGTTTAGCAGATAGTCAGATTTCTTCCATAAATGTAGGGAACATGTTTGTGAAAAATTTACTTCCAGTAACACTTGGAAATATTATTGGTGGTGCGCTCATCATTGGTGGTATCTTCTATTTCATTCATATGAAGAAAGAAAAATAGAAGTTAGTTCGAATGATGGCTTGAATATTAATGGCTTCAATAATGGCTTGAATAAGTAAGACAATGCAATGATTTCCTATGATGTAAGGTGATATTTTTAGTGATATTTTTATAAGAAAAAACTCATACTAACAAAAACGTTAGGAGGAGTTTTTCATGGCAAAAAAAGGTATGAATCGTCCAGAGATTTCAGACCACAAACACAATGAAGCTGTGGATGTGAACGAAATCCAAGGGAAAGCAAAAACTGGCAATGCCAAAGCAGGTCCAGTAAATGCCCCTAATTGGGCAAGAGATGACTACAAAACTGGTGAGAAATATCATTAGTAAGTAGCGTCATAAGTAATAATATATTAGATTTTACATGATAGGAGGCATTGTTATGGCAAAAGATAGTCAGCCAGATAATAAGCAAGCTCGAATGGAAAAGTGTAATGGGCAAACACCGATAACACGAGAAAATATGAATAAGAATCCAAATGCGAAACGGAAATCCGTAGAGCATAACGATGTTTAGATAGTGATATGTTAGGAAAAAGGTATAGGCGTGAGTCTGTACCTTTTTCTATGAAACGATTCTTGGGAGGTTAATAAATGAAAACATTATATGTATCTGATTTAGACGGAACATTATTACATACAAATGGCAGATTAAGTGATTTCACCATAAGCACATTAAATAAATTAATTAATCAAGGTATGCATTTTACATACGCAACAGCACGTTCTCTCAATTCTGCAACTATTGTAACTCAAGGTCTTACAACAAAGATTCCAGTTATAACCTATAACGGTGGTTTTATCTTTGAAGTGGCAACAGGAAATATTCTATCATCCCATTTCTTTGATGAACAATCTCTTATTTATATTAAATCAACACTTCAGGAACATCAGATATCTCCTTTTATATACTCGTTCCAAGAAAGAAATCAAGGCAATAAGGTTCAAAATGTGGCATGGAATAATCAAAAATTAAATGAAGGAAAGAAGCGCTATCTTGATTTAAGAAAAGGCGACAAAAGATTTCATCCAGTATCGCTGGATTCTACATTATACGAAGGTGATGTATTTTACGTAACATGTATTGGCACCAAAGAAGAACTAGAACCTGCGTATCAAGAGATTCGAAATCATCCATCATTTCGTTGCATCTTTCAACAAGAACTATACCGCCCAGAATACTGGTTTGAAATTATGCCCAAGGAAGTCTCAAAGAAAAATGGTATTCTAGAACTAAAAAAGCTATTGAACTGTGATCGTATCATTTCATTCGGAGATGCAATCAATGACATTCCAATGTTTGAAATCTCCGACGAATGTTATGCTGTTGAAAATGCAGTACCAGAACTAAAAGAAATCGCAACAGGAATTATCCCAAGTAATACAGATGATGGTGTAGCTAAGTGGCTTTTGGAACATGCAGAGTTTTAATATTCAGTAAAGAATCATTTCTTTACGAATGAATAGGGGACTATTCCTTGGTATTTTGCACAAAACTTTTTTGTTTTTATGATCATTTTGCTGATGGTGAATCATACAAAAATTGAAAATAATGTAAGCGTTTTCAATTCCTGTGCTTTGTCAAAGAACAAAAATTATTAATAACAATATCATAGTATAAAATGTATAAAAAAATAAACAATTCTTGTTTCCTTTGCCTATATCAAATTGTAAGTACTTACGCTATAATATATTTATCAAATATGACGGTACATAGTATCTATTTTTAATATCTTTTGTTTAAATTTACAAAAGATAAAGAGTGTTGAGTGTATGGTGTTGAGAATATTGCTAAAAAGTACTGTCGAAATGGGGGTATTTTATGAAAAATGTATTTATGAAAAAAGCTTTACCACTTTTGGTAAGCGCACTATTAGTAGTAGTTTGTTTTTCATCCTTTAATGGTTATGTTGTTGATGCATCCACATCCACATCATGGAACTTCAAAACCACATCCTTTAAGAGTTTAGGAACCATTTCTTCTACTGTTACAGTTGATAACCTTTCTCTTATTGCAACAAGTTCTAAAACAATGGAAGTAAAAGCTGACACACAAACAGTAAGTGGGACAGAATATACATATTGTTTAGCAACAGGTGGTTCTGGTAGTACAAGCTACCGTGCAGTCAAAGTTCCAGTATCTGGCGTTGATACAATTAAAGTTGTATTAAAGAGTTCTGGAAGTAGCGCGAGAACATTAGTAGTTGCCAACAGCAGTGGTACACAAGTAGGTACAATTACTGCAAATACAACTGCATCCTTAGGAACATTTAGCTATACAGGTTCTGCAGGATATGTTTACTTGTATTCTTCTAATAGTAATATTAACATTTACAAGATCCAAGTAGATAGCAGTGGAACAACTACTTCTACATCTCCAAGTCCATCTCCATCCGCTTCTACATCTACACCAACAGATGGGACAACTGTTACAAGTTACTCTGCATTAGTTTCTGCAATCACAGCTGCTGAAAAAGCAGGTGGCGGTACTGTTTATGTAAAAGGTACTTCTATCTCCTGTTCTGGTCAGATTGCATTGTCCAAATCTAGTGCAAATGTATCAATCGTTGGACTACAAAATAGTGATGGTACATATCCTGTGCTTGATTTTTCAAGTTTCTTAAATAGCTACATTGGTGTAAAAACAAGTGATAGCCAAGTAGGTATTCGTATTACAGGAAGTAAATACACAATTAAAAACTTAATTATCCAAAAAGCTCCTGATAACGGTATTCAAATCAAAGGTAGCTCCGCAGGAAATAATACAGTTCAAAATTGTGTAGTAAGATATAACAACGATGCTGGTTTACAAATCACTGGTGGTGCATACAGTAACACAATCAAATATGTATGCAGCTACAGAAACTGTGACGTTTATACTTTAGGTGGAAATGCAGATGGTTTCGCTCCTAAATTAGCAGCAGGGAAAGGAAATACATTCTATGCTTGCTATGCATGGGATAACTCCGATGATGGTTGGGATTCCTATGACAAAACAGATGGTTTAACATACGATTTATCCTATGAAGAATGTGCATGCTGGAACAATGGTAACCCAGATGTATTCACAGGTAAATATGATTTCGATAACGGAGATGCACTTGATACAAACTTATTGTTAGTAAAATTAATCTCCAACAAGAGTTCAAGCTTTGCATCAAACTATGCAAAAGGAACATTCTCCTTACCAAGTGGTAGCTTTATCGTAACAGAAGATGGAACACTTAGTGTATCTTCTTGGACAGATTCTAACTATGGTGGTAATCCAAACGGATTTAAATTTGGTTCTGTCAATACAACATCAAGTTGTACAAGAACAGTGAAAAACTGTTTGGCATTCGACCATGATAAAAAAGGTTTCGATAATAACAACAGTTCTGTAACAGCATATTTTACAAACTGTGTATCATTTGATAATACATACAACTATTATGTTTCTCCATTTACATTTAAAACATGGAAAAATGTAATTGCTTTCAATGGTTCTAACAAGTTAGCTAGTGGCTACTCTGTAACAACACCAAGTTCTAGTACACAATCTTCTATTAGAAGTACAGTAACTAAGACAAAGAATAATATCATTGATACATGTAATGCAAATAAGATTCCAGGAGCAGTATTCTTCGATATCTATAGCTAATGGAACTCGATATAGTGAAGATTTCGTGTAATAAAATAATCATATAAGACGAAAAAGGAAGGTTGATAAATAGCCTTCCTTTTTCTAGTCTAATCTTGTAAAACAACTACCGATATCTTTTTTTCATCTTTCATATCTATGGTTTCTATATTAAAAATACTTACAGTTGAAGTAATTCTTTTCTAGTAGTACAATTGTAAAAATGAAAAACAATGAAAAATGAATTTTCAATTTACAAAATAAACAGTAGGAGGATATCAAGAGATAGTTATGGTTCCTGTTAGATTAAAGACAAATATTTATGATGAGTTTTCCTGCATTGCAGATAAATGTTCCATTACCTGTTGTCAACAATGGAAGATAGAAGTAGATGGCGATACACTGAATAAATGGAGTTCTCTAGAAACGAAAAATGAAGTAAGGTGTATAGATTCAGTGGAGCAAAAAGAAGGATATGGTGTCATTCGTTTAGATAAAGAGAAAAAATGTCCATTTTTAAATGGTAAGAAGTTATGTGAAATCGTGAGTACGTATGGAGAAGCATTACTTTCTAAGACTTGTACTACATTTCCACGAGAAATACATGAGTTTGAAGATAGAACCGAGTATTCGTTAGTATCTTGTTGTCCTGAAGTAGTAGATTTGCTATATAAACAGGAAGAGGTTAGATTGGAAGGTGTGAGAGAAGATTTTGTAGGCGATGATTTATTTCAAATTCGTCAAATGTTGATTCAAATTATAAAGAACCCAAAATGGTCGGTATCAGAAAGTCTATTAATTTGCCATCACATTTTATTGCTTATATGGGAAAATGATGATTCATCCAAAGAATACTGGAGTATGTACGAAGACGATGCAGTCTTAGAGCAAATTGCAAAAGCCATTGAAGGATTAGAGTTAGATGTACTAGATTCCTTTGATGAAAGAAATGAACTCTTTTTAGATTTAGCCCAGAATTATCGACGAGAAGGTATTTATACAGAATATATTGAGAAAATTGCAAAACTTGCAGAAGCGTATGCGGAAGATTATGAAGTAGAGCAGTTGCTAGAAGATATGGAAGACTTTACAGAGCAGATAGCGGAATATGAAAGCCTTTTCCGAAACTATCTCATATCAGATGTGTTAAATGAAAGCCTAATTCCTGAGTCGGACTTGGACAGTATGGTTATGATGTTTCAATGGATTGGAATGGAGTATGTGATGATTCTGCATGCGCTATTTTTAAACTTTAAAGTGCGTTGTGAAGACAAGGGACGAAGAGAAAATAGGTCGAAACAATGTATTCCCTTTGAATTAGTTCGTGATTGTATTGTAATCCAGTCGAGGATGACAGGGTATGACCAAGAAGATATCAAGGAATATCTTGAAAATAGCTTTGAAGATATTTTATGGGAGTGGGGGTATTTTGCATTATTGGTTGGAAAGTAATAACGAGTAAAAAAAGGAAAGGGAAAATCACCTTTCCTTTTAAATACAACTTGATAATATCACATTATAATATCATTGGATATCTTGACTGATATCAACGGAAAAACGTTTGAAAGCTTCTTCCTTCAATTTCTCTGCATCATCTAAGCGGTTTTCGCTTTGATAAAGTCTGTATAAATCAGCGTAGTTATCAGCAGTTCCATTTTCTAACGATTGTTCAAGTAGTTCTATTCCAGACTTCTTATCACCCTTCATATAAGTTGCTAAGCCAAGCCCTTTTAAAGCCCCATTATGATTCGGTTGAATGTCTAAAATATGCGAATTAATTTCAATGCATTCGTCATAGTGACCAATCTGGAATTGAATAAATGCTTTCCATTCTAGGTACATAGGTGTGTCAGGAGTATGTTCTAACAATTTTTTGATGCACATCAATGCAACTTGATATTGTTTTTGTTCTATGCAGGAATAAGCAAACTCTTTTAGTTCCTCTATATCGTCACATTCTTGTATGGAAACCGAATATTTCTTCATTTCTTGGTTATATGCACAGTATAGATTTTCACTACAGATATCATTGCCAAAACAATATCTTGAGTTACTACATCCGCCTAGACAAGTGGCATTATAGATACATTCTCCACAGAAACCTTTTAAATCCGATGCCTTTAATTGACGACTCCAACAAAAGTGTTCTTTGGAGTTCCAAATATCCTTTAGTGGCGTATTACGAATATTTCCTTCGACAAATTCACGATTGCGGATGGAAGTACAGCCGACGATATCTCCGTTACATAAGATGCCGATAACATATTTTCCAGCAGAACATCCTGTCCAAACGGCGCGATGTCCCATAATTTTTGAATTTACTTGCTGTTCCTTTTGTGTAAAACTATTAATGAGGTTTTATCCAATACAAAATGGGAAAATCACGATTCATGGAACGGATATTCAACAAGTTCCAAGGGAGCAGCTTAGACGTTATATTGGTTATATGAATCAAGAAACCTTCTTTTTTAGTGAGTCGATTCGAAAAAATCTGGAATGGGGAACAGGTGGAGTATCAGATGAAAAGCTATTTCAGGTTTGCAAACTAGTAAAAGCTCATGATTTTATAATGGATTTACCATTTGGTTATGATACAGTCTTGCAAGAAAATGGAAGCAATTTATCATCAGGGCAGAAACAACGACTTGCATTAGCTCGATTATTGCTAAAAGAACCAGATATTCTGATATTGGATGAGTTTACGAGTAATATTGATTCTGAGACAGAAGAAGAACTAATGAATTTATTCTTTTCTCATTGTAAAGAAAAAACTATTATTTTCATTACACATAAAATTCAGGCAATTGCACAGTGTGACAAAATCGTTGTAATGGAAGAAGGTAGTATTGTTGATTCGGGTACCCATTCAGAATTACTTGCACTACAAGGAAAGTACGAAAATATGAAAAGATAAGCGAGTGTAATCCACCCGCTTATCTTTTTATGTTAGTATCTAAATAATAAATATATTTCTTGTATCCCATATCCTGAAGTCCATACAAATACATAATCACCATGTTTTATTTTTCCGTGTTTGATTGCTTCATGTAAGACAAGAAATGCAGAAGTGGAACCAGTATATCCGTACTTGTTACCAATATAAGGAAGGGTTGCTTCGTCTAAATGAAATTCGTTGCGAGTATGCAAAATGAATCGTTCTGCAAATTGGGAGAAGCAGAAGAGCTTTATATCCTCCAGTTTCAGATTGGCATCTTCTATCATGGAGCGGATAATGGAAAAGATTTCAGAGGTATCTCCGCTTGTATTTTGCATCCAATAACGTATTTCTTCCGGTTTAGAAGTAAGAAGTTTGGAAAAGCCACAGCCAGGTCCCCGTGCTAAGTCATCTTTTGGAGGAAAAAAGGTAAACTTACTAGATAATAAGCCGACATTTTCCTCTGTTCGTTCAATAATCATTGCTAAGGCGCAGTCTGCAAAGGAAGAATAAAAAATCATATCATCGGGATTTACAAGATAAGTTAGATAGTCACTTGCGACTAGAAGGATTCGGTTCACAGCAGGATTAACTGACATATAGCGTACTAAAGTATCATAGGCAAATGCCATACTTGTACAGTTCACGTTAAGATCAAAGCAGACGGATTCCTTTTTTCCATTAATTGCTTTACTTAATAGCGTGGAAGAAGGTGGCATGGAATATTCAGCAGTCAGAGAGCACATACAAACTACATCCATATCACTTCCAGATAAGTTTGATTTTTTGAGTACAGATTTTGCGGCATGAATTGCCATCGTTAAAGAATTTTCCCCACTATTCTCTTTGATAACATGTCGTCGTTCTTTGCCTAGAGTATCATGAATCATATGTAGGGTTTCCTCTTCTGAAATTCCTTTTTTCTTATAGTGTTCTACATAAAATTCATTATCAAGAATCGTTTCAGGAAAATAGACTGCCAAATTTCTAATTTTGGCTTTAAAAATATTATTCATATTTACTCCCCTTTTCGTTTTACATTTTATAGTATCAAATGTCGAAAACTAGAGAAAATATGTCATATTATATGTAAAGTTTAGGTGATTAAAAATGTAAATTCTTGTATAAGCATTAGTTTTTATTATCATAACATAGGTTTTTGTTGGGATCAATGGTTTTTTGTATAATTTAGGATCTTCCGTTTCATAATAAAATATTATTAATTTAGAGGACGTGATTACATGCATTCGAAGTCAACAAATCAACAGCTACAGCCCAATCATTTAATACATGAAAAATCCCCTTATTTATTACAACATGCTTATAATTTAATTGATTGGTATCCTTGGTCAGATGAAGCGTTTGAGAGAGCAAGAGAAGAAGAGAAGCCTATTTTTTTGAGTATAGGTTATTCTAGTTGCCATTGGTGTCATGTGATGCTTAGAGAATCGTTTGAAGACAAAGAAGTTGCCAAAATTCTAAATGAACATTTCATTTCTATCAAAGTAGATAAGGAGGAACGTCCAGAAGTTGATGCCATCTATATGACTGTTTGTCAAATGGTAACAGGACATGGTGGATGGCCATTAACCATTTTGATGACACCAGAGCAAAAACCATTTTACGCGTGTACGTATCTACCAAAAAAGTCAACAGATAATATGATAGGTCTCACTAATTTACTAAATGCAACTGTTCGAATATGGGATACTGATAAAGACAAATTAATTCGTTCAGGCGAAGAACTTACAGACATCCTTACCAAAGAATATCAAACAGAATATTCGGAAGAAGGAATAAACAAACAGCTCATTGCAGATGCGATCAATGAATTTATTGACCGATTTGATAATCAATATGGTGGATTCGGTGGAGCACCAAAGTTTCCTACTCCTCATAATTTATTATTTTTAATGCGTTATGCTGCACTTTACGATGATGAAGAAGTAGAACTTATGGTGGATAAAACGTTAGAAAGTATGTATCGGGGTGGAATATTTGACCATATTGGAGGTGGCTTTTCTCGATATTCTACTGATAAGAAATGGTTGATTCCACATTTTGAAAAAATGCTGTATGATAATGCACTTTTAGTAATCGTGTATCTTGAAGGCTATCAGTTTAATCGAAATCCAATTTATCTTGAAGTAGCAGAAAAGACATTGCGTTACGTTATGAGGGAGATGACTAGAAAAGATGGTGGTTTCTATTCCTCACAGGATGCGGATAGCGAAGGAGAAGAAGGTAAGTTTTATACGTTTACACCAGACGAAATCATAAAAGTTTTAGGAAAAAAAGAAGGCAATGCATTTAATGAATATTTTAATATTTCTGAAGAAGGAAATTTCGAAGGAAAAAATATTCCAAACTTAATTCATACCCGAAATATTCGATTACAAGACGAACAAGTAAATACATGGTGTGACAAAATGTACCGTTATCGTTTGGAACGAATGGAGCTAGAAAAGGACGATAAAGTGCTAACATCGTGGAATGCATTGATGATTGCAGCATTTGCAAGGGCATATAAGGTTTTGCATAAGAAAGAATATTTGGAACATGCCGTAAGAGCCTATGACTTTATTCAAAATAAGCTACGAACGAAAGAAGGGCGCTTGTTGATTCGTTATCGTAAAGGGGAATCATTAGGGCTTGGAAATATTGATGACTATTCCTTTTTATTATTTGCACAGTTAGAATTGTATGAGGCTTCCTTTGAGATTGGATATCTGAAAGATTCTATGAAAACGGTGGAAGATATGGTGAAGTTGTTTTGGGATGCAGAGTACGGCGGATTTTTCTTCTATGGAAATGATGCAAAACAATTGATTGCCAGACCGAAGGAAACATACGATGGTGCGATGCCATCTGGAAATTCCGTTGCTGTTTATGGAATGATTAAATTGGAAAGAATGTTAGATGATCCGAAATTAAGAGAAATTATTCATAAACAAACAAACTTTATGTCCAGTATTGTGAAAGACATGCCGATTGCGTATTCCTTTGCATTATGTGCATTTATGCTGGAGTTGTATCCAATGAAAGAACTTGTCTGTGTGGCTTGGAGTGAAGAGGAATTAGAAGACTTACACAAGGAGATTGGGAAGAAATATAATCCGAATTTGGTTATGTTACTAAAGACGATGGCAAATGAGGATGAATTGGAGAGGTTAGCTAAGTATACCAAAGATTATAAGATGATTGGTGGACAGAGTACGTTTTATGTCTGCGAAGGGAGAAGGTGTCAGGCGCCGATAACAGGGATAAGTCATATTCATAGTGTGTTATAGAAGTATTGTGCGTGTAGATTAGTTTGAAATAGAATAATTTACACGCATTGTATAGTTTGGTAGAGCATTGTTCTTATTGAAAGTTGAAAGAGAAAAAACGGTATGATAAAATGAAGAAGTATGTATTTGGTTATATCATCTGTGTACATAGGGAATGTGATATTGAGAAAGGAGGGTATATATGAGATTAAAACTGAAAAATATAGCAATTATTGAAGAGGCAGAAATAGAGTTAGACTCTATTAGTGTGATAGCTGGGTATAATGGTACAGGAAAAAGTTCTATATCAAAAGCTTTATATGCAGTACTTTCTACTAATAATGATTTACAGAAGAAAATAGAAAATGAAAGAAAGAAAAGTCTAGAACATCTTTTAAGTCAAAGTTTTTTAAAATCACCCATTACTTTGGAGCAAATTAACAATAATGATTTTAAAATGATAATAATTTGTCAAGATTTATCAAGGGAAATTTCTAGTTTTGTCATTCAATATGGGCGTGATTATGAAAAGATAAAAAAGATTATAAATGAATGGCTTGATAGATATACCAATTTAGCAATTTGTGAAGAGTTTTTTCTAATTGCGAAAAATGAAATTGAAAGAGTTTACAATAAGAAAGATGTAGAATATTGTACTTTTTTATTTAAGAAGTCCATTGATAATATTTTTAATCATCAAGTACAAAATCTTTATAGTGAACAAAATGGTGAAATTGTATTTGAGTATTCAAATGATTGTATTTGTATAAGAGAGAAATGTGAAATAAATAAACTTGATTGTGACATAGAATATGGATTATGTGATAATCGCACATTTTATTTGGAGCCAAGACACTTTTTAGATTATCTGAACCAATGTGAAGATGAAGAAGAGAGCAGATTTTCTTCTAGTATAGAAGAGAATGTAATTAGTAATTATGAATACGTATGTAAGATGTTAAAATCAGATATAAAAATGCAACATTTAGAAGAATATGAACAAATTGAGGATGCGTCTAAAATTGTTGATAAAATATTTGAGGATGTTGTGAATGGCAAGCTCGTTTATGAAAAGGGTACTTTTTTATATAAAGAAAAGGGACAATCTCAGCCTATTCATATTTCAAATATTGCCTCAGGACTTAAAAATATTTTAGTGATACAACGACTTATAAAAAATGGTTCACTACGAAAAGGGGATATTCTAATCATTGACGAACCTGAAGTCAACTTACATCCTAAATGGCAAGTTATGTTTGCTGAAGTTCTTGTATTACTTAGCAAAGAAATGAACATCAAAATTTTAATCAATTCACACAGTCCATACTTTATTCGTGCTATTGAATGCAAGATGGCGAAGTATGAGGTGTTGAATAAAGGAAAATTTTATCTGATGCAAGAAGGAAAAAATAACGGTTTCCGAGCAGAAGATGTGACGGATAATGTAGAAAAAATTTATAAAGATTTATATGAACCTTTGGAGGAATTGTAAGGGAGAGAAACAATTTGAAGAATGAGTTATTTTACAAGACACCAGATAGTGTCTTTACATATCTTTATGTATTTGAACCTGATATTTCATTAAAAGAGTTCAGGGAAAAATGTACATATGTTGTAGTATTTAATGATAATGCACCATGTAAGCAACGAGAAAGTGAAAGTCAATCTTTTGAAATGTTTAAAAATAAAGTTCGAGAACAAGCAAAAGTAGAAGATAATATAGATAAAGTACTATGGGGATTAGATAGTTTAGTCGGAAAATTATTTAAAAAGGTTTATACGGTAGATAAAGAAGTGTTTGTAAATCAGATTAAGCCATTAATTTGGAGAGAGAATTAGTTATTGAATAATTAGAAAATAAAAGGTCTTTACAAATGGATGATACCAATGCATCTGATTTGTAAAGACTTTTTTTATTCATGCATAAAATCTTCTACTTCCGATTAACCTATACTAGTAAATTGGAATAAAAATCTAGGAGATGAAAATAATGTACCAACAAAACTGTCTGAATCTATGCGAATTACTTCCCTACCTACAAAAAAAGAACTCCGATATTTGGTCCGTAATAAAAGACTCTTGTGGCACAGCAGGTTTCAAAACCATCCAACGAATCTACATCGGTTCTTCTTTCTGTGGAAAATATTTTCTAGAGCAATCCGATAAACAAATTCAACAAGTGCAATCATTCTGTGAAGAACAAGGAATTAACCTCACTTTAGTCATCCCGCCATTTTCCGAAGGAGACCTAGAACGTGGTAAGAAAAAAATCAATCACATCCTTACATCCACTAAGAACATAATAGACGAACTAACCATAAATGACTATGGAATGCTTGTCTATCTAAAAAAAGAATACGCAAAGCCACTTAATATGGGACGACTTTTTATGAAAGATTATCGTGATCCAAGATACACAGAATACTTCGAAATCCCTTGGAAACCAAGAGTATTTACAAACTATTTTAAAGAAATTCTAAAAGAATACCAAATCAAAACCTGTGAATTTGACCTTACCCACAAAATAAATGATTTTTCAGAACTGCCTAAGAATATTGAATTAGCAGTACATGGACCATTTTGTTACCAAACAGTAGGGAGAATCTGTGAATATGCATCTGCGAATAAGAAAATTACGGAAAAGTTTCGTGCTAATTCTTCCTGTGAAGGAAACTGTGCTGATGCATTAATTCGGTATTCAGTACCCGATGGCGACATGGAATACGTAAGAATAGGACGAACTGTTTACTTTGAGCATCCAGGATACGAAATAAAAGGACGTGAGCAATATCGGTACATTCATTTTCCGCTAGAGAAGAAAGTAAACCAATAAGCGAAATCAAAACCAATACAAGATAACTTATAAATAATCCAGAAAGGAAATGATCCCTCGTGAAAGCACTAGTTCCCTTTAACAACACAGACCATTTTGAAGCATACAAAAATGCAGGAGCAGGCGAATTCTATGTCGGTTTCTACGACCCAGAATGGCATGAAGCCTTTGGCGAATACATCGACCTAAACCGTCTAACTGGATATAAAGATTCTGCCAATCGCTACAATTTTACCGAAGTATTAGAAGTAGTTCGTAAAGTCAAAGAAGAAAAACGAGCAATCTACATTACATTCAATTCCAGCATTTACTCACAAGCCCAATTAGACTTTATGGAACGCTACATGAAGCCCCTTCACGATGCAGGAATAGATGGTATCATTGTGTCATGTCCAGAACTTATTGAAATTGGAAAGAAATATAATATTGACGTTGTAATCAGTACCATCGCAGGTATTTACAATCAAGATATGGCAAAATACTATTGGAAATTAGGTGCAAGCCGTATTATCCTTCCAAGGGATTTATCCTTAGAAGATATCGAAAAAATTGTTTACGCAGTGCCAGATGTAGAATACGAAGTATTTATGATGCGTAACGGTTGCTCATTCTCTGACTCCAACTGTCTAGGACTTCACCGTTCTGAGAAAAGTGCCATCTGCGCCACATTATCCAACGCAGGAAGCCAACTAACCCACGAATGTAGTGATTTTAAATCTTGCCATGACATGGAATTAAATGACTTACTTTATCACAACATATTCCACTCTTACGCATGTGGACTTTGTTCTATCTATAAATTTGTAAAGCTGGGCATTACAGCAGGAAAAATTGTTGGTCGAACCGATGATTTTGAAGAAGTATGCGAAGATATTCGACTCATATGTGAAAATGTAGAAATTGCAAAACAATGTAACACCAACCAAGAATATCTTGAGAAAATGAAGTTCCCATCTCGAAGTAAAATCATGTGTAAGATGGGATTAAACTGCTATTATCCGGAATCTAGATTTTAGACCTAGATTCCTAAATCGTACAAAATTTATACTAAATGAAAGACAAAAATAAAAAAAGTTATATTGAAAGACAAAACTAACAAAGATATTGCATGAAAATACCAAAAGGAAATAATTTTTCATAAAGATATTTGGAATTTATTTGGCATGTTGTGTAAAAAAATTGTACATGATAGTTCAATCATCTTTCCAGTGGCCAAGGCATTCAGTATAATAAAATTGTTTTAAGAGGAGGTTTTTCTTTATGAGAAAAAGATTTTTGTATGCATTAGTTGCTGCTACAGTACTTAGTACTTCAGTACCAGCATTTAATGTTACGAATACTGTATTGGCAGATTCCACTTCTGTACGTTACGAAGCCGAAGATGCCACTATCCAAGGGGCAGAGATAGACAATACAGTGGAGGGTTATTCAGGAACGGGGTACGTGGCCGGACTTAAAAATGATTCCGATTACTTAGAATTTCACGTAGATGTAGAATCAGCAGGTAATTATTTTCTAAAAATTAATTACTGTGCGCCATATGGCTACAAGCAAGAGAAGGTTGTCGTAAATGGTGGGGCATCATTTAATGTGGAATTCCAAGAGAGTACAGAATTTGCTACCATTGATGCGGGTGTTGTAAAGCTAAATGCAGGGGAAAATACCATTCGTATCAACAGATTCTGGGGTTGGACATTAATTGACTACATAGAGATTTCAAAAGCAGATAGTCTAGGAATCGACACAAATGTTTCGGATGCACTTGTGGATACCAATGCAACAAAGGAAGCAAAGAAGTTGATGAGCTACCTTACAAGCATTTATGGTAAAAATATGTTATCTGGACAATTTGCTTATACAACAAAATATACAGAATTAGATGCCATTTATGGCGCAACTGGAAAATATCCAGCGATGATCGGTCTTGACTTTAGCGATTATTCACCAAGCCGTGTTGCACTTGGTTGTAATCCAGGACAAGATACAGAAAAAGCAATTGAATATTGGAATGATGGTGGAATTGTTTCCTTCTGCTGGCACTGGGCATCGCCAACAAAAGGAGCGACCGATGAGAACAAATGGGGTTCTTTCTACACCGAACATACGGATTTTGATTTGGCAGAAGCATTAGCAGATACTGAATCAGAAGATTACCAAGCATTAATCCGCGATATTGACACAATCGCAGTGGAAATTGGTAAATTACAAGATGCAGGAGTACCAATTCTTTGGAGACCTCTACACGAAGCAAGTGGCGGTTGGTTCTGGTGGGGTGCATCAGGGGCAGATGCATACAAAGAATTATGGAACTTAATGTATGACCGTTTGGTGGAATATCACGGCTTACATAATATGATCTGGGTATGGAATGGTCAAAGTGCGGACTGGTATCCAGGTGATGAAACAGTTGATATCATTGGAGAAGACATTTATGCAGACAAGTTAGATTACAGCTCTCAAGTAAATGGATTCTTAAAATGTACAAAATATACAGATGCAAACAAGATGATCGCGTTAAGTGAAAATGGTGTGCTACCTGCTCCTGATAATCTTGTTGGTGATGGAGTTCCTTGGTTATTTAACATGACTTGGGGTGGCGAGTTTGTATGTGGATACGTGGGCGGTACCACTTACACCGAGCAATATACTTCCAAAGAAATGTTGCAGAAATTTTATAGTTCCGAGTATGTCTTAACAAGAGAGGAATTACCAGCTTCCTTATTTGAACAAGACGAAGAAGATAAAATGAAAGTAGAATTAACAGGTGTTGCAGATGGGGATGTATTCGATTGCACGGAAGAAGCTACACCAATTACAATTAGTTGTACAACGAAAAATGCAGATGGTGCAACTATCACATATTATGTAAATAATAAAGAGATTGGAACTGGAACAAGTGCGACTTTTACACCATATGGAACTACAACAAACGAAGATGGTTATGTAGATTATGTAATCACCGTACAAGCTAAGAAAAATGGTAGAACAGCTACAAGTAGTGCAACTATTAAAGTGAAGTTGCCAGTAAAAGAAGCAGGACAAGGTTCTGTTACCGATTCTGACTTAGCGGTTACACTATCAAAAGAAGCCAATGAGACTACAGGTTCCATTAGCTTTAATATGAATATTGTAAATAATGGAGCAGATTTAGACTTGTCTAAATTTGAAATCTGTTACTACTATACAAGTGATGATGAAAAAATGCAAAAAGTATGGTTTGACCATGTAGCATTACAATGCAACGCAGACCCTTGGTACGTAGCCCTTACTTCTGTTGCAAATGGTGAAATTGTTCCTCTATTAACACCAGTAGATGGTGCAGATAATTATGCATCTATTACATTAGGAGATGGAACGTTCTACGCAGGAAGCAAGCTTATGATACAAGGAAGAATGTGTAATACAGACTGGTCATCACAATTACAGACAAATGATTACTCCTATGAAAATGGAGTTGCCATTTACTATAATGGTAAATTAATCTATGGCTCTGAGCCACAATAAAATCG
Source organism: uncultured Anaeromicropila sp. (assembly GCA_964409685.1). Lineage (GTDB taxonomy): Bacteria > Bacillota > Clostridia > Lachnospirales > Lachnospiraceae > Clostridium_AI. The sequence continues at coordinate 80,917 of CAYPEJ010000013.1, read as the reverse complement.
TTATTAAGAATAGAATTCATTTGAATATATTCTTTAATAAACTTCCTAAAAAAAGGAAAAAAGCTGCTGGTCCATTGACTTGCAGCTTTTTTTCTTGTAGTAGATATAAGACGCGAGAGTATGAGGAACACACACTTTGTTCTATTTTCCATATTAGCGAATAAAACTTGTTTTAGAACCGCTAATTGGTGTTGGTTTGTCGATTCCATTTTGCTTTCCAACTTCGATACATTTTAGGATCCAAGCCATATTTTGACCAAGATTTTGCATCGTTTGAAGTCCTTCTAGGTCTTGTTTTACATCTTCTGGTTTACTACCGTGAACCATGTTCCAATAACTACTAGAGATAACAGGCATATTTCGTATACCGAAGTATTTCACTAACTGATCCAATGCAGCTGTAGTACCAGCACGACGTGCACTAGCAAGACAGGCAGCTGGTTTGTAGTGAAGATAACATCCACCAGCATAGAATAAACGATCCATAAAAGATGTAATAAATCCAGATGCACCAGCAAAATGAACAGGTGTGCCGAATACAAAACCGTCTGCATCCTTGATTTTGTCAATTGCTGCATTTACAGTATCATCATCAAATGCGCAGTGATGCGCTGGATTGGAAGCACATTTTCCACAACCAATACATCCGCGAACTGCTTTGTTACCAATCTGGAAAATCTCAGTTTCAATTCCTTCCTTTTCTAATGTTTCAGCGACTTCAGATAATGCTGTGTATGTACAGCCATTGGCATTTGGACTACCATTAAATAAGATAACTTTCATGATAATTACTCCTTCTTTTGAAAATTTATTATGTAGATGGTTGCATATTTTATTATTTATATGCAATGTCTAATTACAATTATACATGGTTACACATAAATCACAAGGGATGATTTAGAGTGCCCAATTTGTTCTTTTGGTAAACTTACAACAGCAAATGCCACATTATAGCAAAAAGAATTGAAAATTCCGTTGATTTCAACTACTGTATTAGTATCGAATTACGAGGAGGAAGGTAAAAATGAAAAAGAAAATTATTACAGCATTGGTATCAGTAGCTATGGTATTTTCTATGGCAGCTACAGTGGTACCAAAAGTGGATGCAGCAACAGCAGTAGTATGGGATGATTCCAATGTGGATATCTCTTGGATTGACATGGATAAGCCAATGGTTGCCCTTACATTTGATGATGGTCCAATTGGTCTAAGTGAGGATTCCAATGCAAAGAAAATCTTGGATGTCATTGAAGAATATGACGCGCACTGCACATTTTTCTACATTGGACAAAACATTACAGAGAGCACAGAAGCAGAAATCAAACGTGCACAAAGCTTAGGGTGCGAAATTGGGAATCATACTTGGGCACATTATGATTTAACAAGCAGAACAGCAGAGCAAATGTTAGATGATGTAAATTCAACAGCAGAAAAATTAAAAGAAGTAACTGGTTTAGAGAACTTCTTAGTACGTCCACCTTACTTTGGACAAAATTCATTAGTTGGTGCAACGATTAAACAACCATTGATTGCAGCGCAAGTGGATACAGTGGACTGGTCAAATAATAGTACAGAGGAAATTATTAACAAAGTATTTGATAATATTGTAGATGGCTCTATTGTATTAATGCACGAAACTATGCCGAATACTGCAGTTGCAGTAGAAACGATTATCCCAGAGTTACTTGAAAGAGGATACCAACTTGTTACCGTATCTGAGATGATGAAGGCAAAAGGTGTTCAGATGACATCTGGTAGAATGTATCTAAGTACAGAATGGTTTTGGACAGTAGACCATGAGTATGTAGAGGCATCAACAATTCCAAGTGGAACACCAAGTCAGAGTCCAGAAACAACCGTGATACCAAGTGAAGAACCAAGTCAAAGTCCAGAAACAACCGTGACACCAAGTGAAGAACCAAGTCAAAGTCCAGAAACAACCGTAGCACCAAGTGAAGAACCAAGTCAAAGTCCAGAAACAACCGTAGCACCTAGTCAAGTAACTGGTACATATAATGTAGTATCTCAATGGGCCGATGGATATCAAGTAGAATTTACAATTACAAATAATTCAGAACAAGCAATCAGCAATTGGCAAGTACAATTTACATTAGCAGATGAAATTGACAATGTATGGTGTGCAAAACAAATTGATAAGGTAGGCAGTACCTACACCATTCAAAATGCAGATTGGAATGGTGCAATACAAGCCAATGGAAGTACATCATTCGGTTTTACCGTAGCAAAATCAGGTAGTGGCGCAGGAACAATTGATAATATTATTGTTACTGCAGAATAATTATATTAAAATTTATTAACAAGGACTCAGTTTGAAAAAAACTGGGTCTTTTTCCATTTAGCTGGCAAAATAAACTTTAAGAAAACTTTACAAAACAGAAAGTATTTTAAGAAAACCTTACAATTACACATTTTTTTTACGAAATTTTTACCGTCGGATGTAATCACAATTTACATTGATTTTTTATGATAGTATCAAGGATAAAAAGAAACTATAAAATTTTTTCACATAAAAAAGGAGAGTTAAGTCATGGATATTTTTGGTGTATTGTCGATGATCGGCGGTTTAGCCCTATTTTTATTCGGTATGACTACAATGGGAAATGGATTAGAAAAGGTTTCAGGTGGTAAGCTTGAAAAGATCCTTGAGAAATTAACATCCAACCCATTAAAAGCAGTAATATTGGGAGCAGCAGTAACAGCCGTTATTCAATCCTCTTCAGCAACAACCGTTATGGTGGTTGGATTTGTAAACTCAGGTATTATGAAATTATCACAATCAATTGGAATCATTATGGGTGCTAATATTGGAACAACAATTACATCTTGGATTCTAAGCTTATCTGGTATCGAAAGTGATAACTTCCTTGTGCAAATGTTAAAACCATCTTCATTTGCTCCAGTGTTAGCAATCGTTGGTGTTGGTTTAATCATGTTTGCTAAGAAAGAAAAGAAAAAAGATGTTGGTACGATACTAATCGGTTTTGCAATCTTAATGTCTGGTATGGACACAATGAGTGCAGCAGTAAAACCATTACGCGATGTTCCTGCATTTACAAACATATTAGTACAATTTGAAAATCCAATCTTAGGTATGTTAGCGGGTATGGTATTAACAGCAGTTATCCAAAGTTCGTCTGCATCTGTAGGTATCCTACAAGCATTATGTGCAACTGGTGCTGTAACTTATGGTAGCGCCATTCCTATTATCATGGGTCAAAACATCGGTACTTGTATTACAGCTTTATTATCTGCTATCGGTGCTAAGAAAAATGCGAAACGTGCAGCATGTGTACATTTCTACTTTAACTTAATCGGTACAGTAGTATTTATGATTATTTTCTACACAGCCAATGCATTTATTCATTTTGGTTTATTATCAGAAGCATGTAACCCAGCAGGTATTGCGGTAGTGCATAGTATTTTCAATGTAGCAGCCACATTGTTGCTATTACCATTCGGTAAATTATTAGAAAAACTTGCTTGTCTGACAATTAAAGATACAGATGAAGATGATAATGCAGTTGTAAATATAGCACAAGAGCTTGACTCACGTTTCTTAGATACACCAGCATTTGCAGCACAACAATGTCAAATGGTTACTAGTAAAATGGCAGAATTAGTGACAAAGAACTTAAGTGTTGCAATGGAACTTCTTGATGAATATTCTGATGAAAAAGCAGAAATCGTTGCAGAGATGGAAAATCAAGTTGACCATTATGAAGACGTATTAGGTACGTATCTAGTAAAATTAAGCAGTAAAAATTTATCTGAAAAAGATAGTCAAAAGATTTCTCAAATCTTACACTGCATTGGAGATTTCGAACGTATCTCTGACCATGCTTCTAACATTATGGAAGCAGCAAAAGAAATGCACCAAAAAGGGTTAAGTTTCTCTGTTAGTGCAAAGCAAGAATTAGATGTTTATAGAAAAGCGGTTTATGATATTGTTTGTGCAGCAGAAAAAGCATTTGTTACAGAAGACGTTGCACTTGCAAAACAAATTGAACCTTTAGAAGAAGTAGTAGATTGTTTAAATGTTGAAATGAAAGTAAGACACATTAAACGTCTTAGTGACGGAAGATGTACGATTGAATTAGGATTTGTGCTTTCTGATTTATGCGTAAACTTTGAACGTATCGCTGACCACTGTTCTAATATTGCAATTTCAATCATTCAATTACAACAGCAAAAAGGATATGACACGCACGAGTATTTATTAAGGCTTAAGCGTGAATCAAATACAGAATTCAATCAACAAATGGAACAATATAAGGTAGAATATATGCTTCCATAGATTGAAATAAAGCAGAAACAGGAAAGTAAATTGATTTTATATAAGAATCCTATATAAAAAGAAGGTTTACTTTCCTATTTTGATTCATAGGAAATTCCGCTTCGCTCTATTTCCTATGAATCAAAATAGCCCCTAAAAAGCAGGGGCAGGATGCACACTCGGGGGAAAGGAAGATATTCGCTTGAAAAACAGCGAATCCCCCTCGGCGCAGCAAAGTGTGTGTTTTATGTAGTAAACATAAGACGCGAGAGTGCGTGAAACACACACTTTGTTCTTAGCAAGATATAAGTAGAAGGATATAAATTTGATAAATAAGGGAGGGCGTTTTATGCCGTTAATATATATTGTGGAAGATGATAAAGACATCCGTGAAATCGAAAGTTTTGCACTAAAAAATAGTGGTTATTTCATAGAAGAATTTAGTTCAGCAGAAGAGTTTTACAAAAAGCTTCGCGACAAGAAACCAGACTTAGTCCTATTAGATGTTATGCTTCCAGATGAAGATGGTTTATCTATTGTAAAAAAACTTCGTTCTGTACCAGATACAAAGAAGTTACCTATTATATTAGTAACTGCAAAGGGAACCGAATTAGATATCGTAAAAGGTTTTGATATCGGAGCAGACGATTACCTAACAAAACCTTTTGGTGTAATGGAATTAATCTCACGTGTCAAAGCATTGATACGTAGAAGTATGGATTTAAACGAAGAAAAGAAATTACAATTTGGAGATATTTGTGTAGATGGAAACCGTCATGCTGTGTATATAAAAGACGAACTTTGTGAACTAACCTTTAAAGAGTACGAATTATTAAGACTTCTTATTAAAAATGCAGGCATTGTCGTTTCTCGTGAGGTTATTATGGAACGTGTTTGGGGAAGTAACTTTGAGGGAGAGTCAAGAACATTAGATATGCATATCAAAACATTACGTCAGAAATTAGGTCCATGTAAAGGTAGTCTAAAGACAGTAAGAAATGTAGGATATATGATGGAATAAGGACAAAAAGATGAAAAAAAGATTTTATGCACATTTAGTGGGATTAGCCACACTTGCTATTATGCTTACTGTGGCACTTACCACAACTGTATTTTATGAACTTTTTAAGAAACAAGTAATTAATGATTTACGAGGATACTCGGAACTACTAAAAGAAACCGATTTTTTTGTTGGAAATGGTACTTTTGATTATAATTCTTCTGTAGACGCTATTCGTATTACCGTTATTGATGCAGATGGAAGCGTAGTATATGACAGTGATGCAGATATTGTTGGCATGGAAAGTCATAAAGATAGACCAGAGATATTAGCAGCATTTAAAACTGGAGAAGGGCAAGATATTCGTTATTCCGAAACCTTTGAAACGAGTACATTTTATTATGCTATTCGGGTAAATGATAATTATGTAATCCGAGTTTCCAAAGAAGCGAGTAGTATTTTAAGCGTATTCTCTAGCGTATTACCAATCTTATTGCTTCTTATTGCAACGTTGATTGCATTAAGTGTTTTATTTTCGAAGTTATGTATGAAAAGTGTATTGCAGCCAATTGAAACGGTGACAGAGCATTTAGATGATTTAGAAAATGTTACAGTTTGTAAAGAATTGAAACCTTTTGTTGAAGCAATCAAAGTACAACATGAGGAAATCTTAAAAAGTGCTAATATGAGGCAGGAGTTTACTGCCAATGTTTCTCATGAATTGAAGACACCATTGGCATCCATCTCAGGATATTCAGAATTAATTGAGAGTGGCATGGCAACTGGTGACGATGTACAACATTTTGCCAAAGAGATACATCGCAATTCCAAGCGACTATTAACGCTTATTAATGATATCATTCGTTTATCAGAACTCGATTCTTATGAATTAAGAATCAACTATGAACCAGTAGATTTGCTAGAAGTATCAGAAAACTGCGCAGATTTACTTGCTTTACATGCAGAGAATATGAAAGTAAACCTTACAGTAAAAGGAGAGTCTGTCATCATATCAGGTGGAAAGACCATGATCGAAGAAGTAATTTACAATTTGTGCGACAATGCAATTCGTTATAACAATCCAGGTGGCGAAGTTGTGGTTACGGTTTCAGAAAGTAAAAGCACAGAAGGTGAAAGTTTCGCCCATCTTGTAGTAGAAGATAACGGTATTGGTATCTCCGAAGAAAATCAAAAACGAGTATTTGAACGTTTTTACCGTGTAGATAAAAGTCGTTCCAAGGATACTGGAGGAACTGGTTTGGGACTTGCGATTGTAAAGCATATCGCACGAAATCATAACGCACAAGTAACCATCGATAGTGAACTTGGAAAAGGAACTCGCATAGAGATTATATTTCCCAAAACGGGAGTATAAATAAGGCAGGGTCTATAAGATTTGATTCTTTTAGGCCCTGTTTTTTTATGTTCTTTATTTTCATGCTCTTTATAAGAAAAGATATTTAATTAAGATACATTTACAAATTTTTCATAGCTTTACATTTACGAAAATGTATTTACTATCAATTTTCATACATTTTACAAACCGTTGCTTTGTGGCTTTACATACCCCTTGTATAGTATAACTATCATTTGATGTGGCAATCAAAGTGATTTCAAACAAGAATTTTAGACAGTAAAAACAAAAAAATTAAATGACAATGAAACAACGGGAGGTTATTTAAAATGAGAAAAAGAGCGATAGGTTTTGCAATGAGCATGATGTTAGGTGCAATGATGTTAACAGGATGTGGTGCAGAAGGAGATAATAGCGCAAGCACAGGTTTTGATACATCCAGCAAGATTTCTGTAGTTTCAAGAGAAGACGGTTCTGGTACAAGAGGGGCATTCGTTGAATTATGCGGTATCGAACAAGACGACGTAGATAACACAACAACAGATGCGATTATTACAAATAGTACATCTGTAATGCTTACAACAGTATCTGGTAATCCAGCAGCAATTGGATATGTATCTTTGGGTTCTTTAAACGACACCGTAAAAGCAGTAGACATTGAAGGCGTAGAAGCAACAGCATCTAATGTAGCAACTGGTGAATATTCCATCTCCAGACCATTTAACATTGCGGTAAGAGAGGATTTATGTGATGCAGCATCCGATTTTATCCAATTTATTATGAGTGTAGAGGGGCAACAAATTGTGGAAGATGCAGGTTACATCAAAGTAGCAGGAACTCAAGCTTATCAAAGTACAGGTGCAACAGGAACAGTTAATGTATCTGGTTCTTCTTCTGTTACACCAGTTATGGAAAAAATCAAAGAGGCTTATGAAGCAGTAAACAGTAATGTTACAGTTCAAATTCAAGAAAGTGATTCTTCTACAGGTATGTCTGATGTTATCAACGGAACAAGTGATATTGGGATGGCATCTAGAGAATTAAAAGAGAGTGAGTTAGAAAAAGGTATCGTTGGAACGGAAATTGCAAGAGATGGTATCGCAGTTATCGTAAATAATGAAAATACAACGGAAAACCTAAATGTAACTCAAGTGGCAGATATTTTCACAGGAACAACAACAACTTGGTCAGAAATTGAGGAATAGTTTATGAAAGAAAAAGGAATGAGACTTGTGTTTATACTTGCAGCAAGTGTTTCCATTCTAGCGGTAGTGTTTATTTGTTTTTTTCTATTTGCAAATGGCCTACCAGCCATAAAGGAAATTGGAGTTGTCGATTTCCTTTTCGGGAAAACATGGAGACCAGGTAACGACCTCTATGGAATCTTTCCGATGATTATTGGAAGCCTCTGTGTTACAGGTGGTGCTATTCTCATTGGAGTGCCAGTAGGAGTATTTACAGCTGTATTTTTAGCAAAATATTGTCCAAAGAAATTATATTCTTTTATGAAACCAGCGGTGGATTTATTAGCAGGTATCCCATCTGTTATTTACGGTTTCTTTGGATTAGTCGTAATCGTGCCATTTGTACGGAATTATATCGGAGGGGACGGAAATAGTATGCTAACCGCCTCCATCTTACTAGGAATTATGATTTTACCATCCATCATTAGTGTATCAGAAACAGCCATTCGTGCCGTGCCAGATAGCTATTATGATGGAGCATTAGCACTTGGTGCTACGAGAGAAAGAAGTATGTTCTTTGCAGTACTACCAGCTGCAAAGTCAGGAATCTTCGCAGGAGTTATCTTAGGTATTGGTAGAGCAATCGGAGAAACCATGGCAGTTATGATGGTTGCAGGAAACCAAGCAAGATTGCCAGAAGGAATACTAGAAGGAGTAAGAACTCTTACTTCCAATATCGTAATGGAAATGGGATATGCAACAGATTTACATAGAGGAGCATTAATCGCAACAGGCGTTGTACTATTTGTATTTATCCTAATCATAAATGTATTATTTTCCATTGTAAAAAGGAAGGTGAATTAAATGATACTATATCTATTGGTTATGCTTTCCGCAATCCTAACAGCAGGATGTTTTATCTTTATACTCGGATATATATTGGTAAATGGTATCCCGCATTTGTCTTTTGATTTATTTGCATGGACATATACATCGGATAATTGTTCTATGATGCCAGCCATATTAAATACAATTTCGATGACCGCAATCGCACTTTTGATTGTTGTACCAATCGGTGTCTTTGCTGCAATATATTTAACAGAATACGCAAATAAGGGAAGTAAATTAGTTAAAATCATTCGTTTAACAACGGAGACTCTAACAGGAATCCCTTCGATCATATATGGCCTATTCGGAATGTTATTTTTCGTCAATTTCTTAAATTGGAATTATTCCTTAATCGCTGGTGCATGTACTTTAGCCATAATGGTTCTTCCTGTTATTATTCGTACAACGGAAGAAGCACTTCTTTCAGTGCCTGACTCTTATCGAGAAGCCAGTTTTGGACTCGGTGCAGGAAAATTAAGAACAATCTTCCGAATCGTACTGCCACCAGCAACCCCTGGTATTTTATCTGGGATCATTCTATCAATCGGTAGAATGGTAGGGGAAACTGCCGCATTAATTTATACATCTGGAACCATTGCACAAGTGTCCGATAGTGTATTCAAATCAGGAAGAACACTATCCGTTCATATGTACAGTTTATCAAGAGAAGGTCTTCATATGAATGAGGCTTATGCAACAGCCGTGGTACTTGTGATTATTGTAGTATGTATGAACTGGCTATCTGGTAGAATTGCCAAGGTATTTGTAAAACAAGAAGGGTAGATTTTTATGAATGAAAAATTTAAAATAGAAGACTTACATTTACACTATGGAAACTTTCATGCGCTAAAAGGCATCAATCTTTCTATTGTAGAAAATGAAATTACAGCATTTATTGGACCATCAGGATGTGGAAAGTCCACATTTTTAAAGACATTAAACAGAATGAACGACTTAGTAGAAGGGTGTAAAATTGATGGTACCGTATTATTAGATGGTGAAAATATTTACGAAGGAATGAACGTGAATACACTAAGAAAAAGAGTAGGAATGGTATTCCAAAAACCAAATCCATTTCCAATGAGTATCTATGATAACATTGCATTTGGACCGCGTACTCACGGAATTCATGCAAAAAGTGAATTAGACGCTATCGTAGAAGATTCTTTAAGAAAAGCAGCTATCTGGGATGAAGTAAAAGATCGTCTAAAGAAGAGTGCCTTAGGGTTATCGGGTGGACAGCAACAACGTATCTGTATCGCCAGAGCGTTAGCCATACAACCAGAAGTTATCTTAATGGATGAACCAACATCGGCACTTGACCCAATTTCAACCTCTAAGATTGAAGAATTAGCACTAGAATTGAAGAAACAATATACCATCGTAATGGTAACCCATAATATGCAACAAGCAACTCGTGTTTCGGATAATACTGTGTTTTTCTTATTGGGTGAAATCGTAGAGGCAGGAAAGACAGAACAGCTCTTTTCCATGCCAAAAGAAAAGAGAACAGAAGACTATATCACAGGGAGGTTTGGATAATGAGAAATGCATTCGACAGACAATTAGAAACGCTTCATAATGATATGATCGGAATGGGAAATTTAATTGAGCAAGCTATTGAGCAAGCCGTAAAAGCGTTAGTAAATCGTGATGTGGAACTTGCCCAAAAGACCATAGCATTCGATGCAGTCATTGATGAACAAGAAAAAGAAATTGAAAATATTTGTTTTAAACTATTATTACAACAACAGCCAGTAGCGAGAGATTTACGTGTTATATCTGCTGCTTTAAAAATGGTAACAGATATGGAACGTATCGGTGACCACGCAGAAGATATCTCAGAAATCACCATTTTATTATCAGCCCATCCATATGAGGGAGAACTTGATATGATTCGTAAGATGGCGAAGGAAACAACGATTATGGTGGTAGAAAGTATTGAAGCCTTCGTTCGTAGTGATGAAAAGCGTGCAAGAACCGTAATTGAACACGACGATATCGTAGATCAATTATTCCTTCAGACCAAAGCAGAATTAATTCGCCAGATTAAAGAAAATCCAGACCATGGAGAACAAGCAGCAGATTTACTGATGGTTGCAAAATACTTCGAACGTATCGGAGATCATGCGACAAACATTGCTGAGTGGGTAATTTATTCGATTACAGGAAACCATGCAGAGTAATGTTGCAACCGATTGTTATGAGAAGATAATATTTTACAGAGTACCCCTTTTATCTTACTTGTACCACATGACTTACTAGTGCAAAGTCATGTAGTACAAGTAAGATTTTTTCTTGGCTTTTCGACGGTATTTCATTGTAATTTTTGACTATTGTGTTTATAATAGAGTTGAAAGGATCTCTTTCAGGAAAAAAGACAAAGGTGAAGAAGCAAAATGAGAAATATAAAATTGACAATAGAATACGATGGAAGTCGTTACACTGGATGGAAACGTCTTGAAAAAGGCGAAGGCATTAATACAATTGAAAGCAAATTAATTAGTGTAATCCAGAAGATGACCAACGAAAATGTCGAACTGAATTGTGGCAGTAGAACAGAGGTAGGAGTTCATGCATATGGACAAGTTGCCAATTTTAAAACAGACAGCAAGATGAAGTTGTATGAGATAAAACAATACTTTAACCGTTATCTTCCAAGAGATATCGCCGTGATTGATGTGGAAGAGATGCCAGAACGTTTTCATGCAAGCTTAAATGCGAAGTCTAGAACGTATCTTTATCGAATTGCCATTGGAGAAGTCCAAAGTGTATTCGAACGAAAATATACTTATTATAGCTTCCATGATTTAGACATTGCCAAGATGAAAGAAGCGGCAGAGATCTTAAAAGGAAGACATGATTTTAAGAAATTTTCTACCGTAAAGAAAACAAAATCTACTGAAAAAGAGATTTATTCCATTGATATTTACAAAGACTTAAGTGAGGTTCAGATTACGATTTGTGGAAATGACTTTTTACACAATATGGTACGCTTAATTGTTGGTACATTAATTGATATCGGGTTAGGTGAGAGACCAGTTTCTTGCATCCACGATATTTTAGATACAAAATCAACAGTAGAAGCAAGTGAACCAGCACAACCACAGGGAATGTTTTTACAGGAAATAAACTATGAAGCGAAAGCACAGTAACATGTGCTTTTCTTTCGAAAATATGGGAGATACATCAGATAAGTGTGCAAATGCACGTTGGTTTTTATTTCATACTATTTGCAAGATAATACATTTCCTTATGAAGGGATGTGTGCTAGAATATATAACTGAAATAAAAGGGGATAAAAGTATGCACGAGTGTGCCAAGGGGGTATCTGTTTGACTACATTATTTCGAAAGTATAATGATAGGGATCAGATGAAGATTTGTAAATTTTTTGAGACGCTCCATGATTATGACAGCACGATATATGGGAATCTAAAGGTAATGTGGGAATGTATGTTACAGTATCCAAGTTATCCGTTATTTCACCATGAGGAGAATGGAATATGGGAAGTGGAAGATAAGATTGTGGGTGTTGTTCATTTATCTGGTCCGTGGTTTGGTGAGGTGAATATCGACCTTCATCCTAAGTATATGGATTTATATGAGGAGATGTTGTCGTATGCAGAAAAGCGATTTGCTGGGACAAATAGACAAGGGCAAAGATATATTCGCACAAGCGCAGACAAGTCTTGGCGAAATGTAAATGACTTATTAGAAAAGTTAAATTATGAGCGATGTGGAGATGGTAAGTTATTTTCCTTAGATGTATCTACTACCATTAAAAATGCAAAACTAGATCGCGCATTTGAAGTAAGAACACTAGATGAAGTTTATAACTTTAACAAGTTGAATCGACTTCTATGGAAAGCATTGAACTATGCAGGAGAGCCACCTGCGTATGATGATGATGTATATTTACCAATTAAACATGCATGGGTTGCATATGAACAGGAATTATGTACCGTTGTATTAGCACCAAATGGTAGTTATGCAGGATTCTGTGGATTATGGTATGATGAATGCACGAAAGTTGCGTACATTGAACCGCTTGTTCGTGATGAACAATACAAGGATATGGGAATTGGCAGAACTTTAATTTATGAGACATTAGAAAAGTGTAAACAATTAGGTGCGGAAACTATTTTTACAGTGCCAAATGAGAAGTCTATTCATTTTTATAAAAAAATTGGATTTAAGCAGAAATCAAACCAGAATTACTGGATAAAAAAATGGAATACATAAAAAATGGGAGTACTATAATAAGATGTTATAGTACTCCTTTTATTCCGTTATTGTTTATTTTAGAGAAAGGTATGAAGTATCGGATTTCAAGTATAAGATTTAAAGTACTAAGGCAATGGCAATTCCTAATATGACAATACCCGCACAGAAAAGCTTGTACAAGATATTTTTCTCATGGAATACAAATTTTCCAACCACAATTGCAATTAAGCAAGAACATTGTTTCACAAGAGTCATAACCGTTACTTTACTATCTGGAATACTATTTGCCATAAACAAGGCGCGATCTCCTAGAATCGACATCACACCAAGTATGAGAATCCAATAATTTTTCACTAATGTTTTCCACTGTATTTTAACTTTCGCCACAATTAAATATGCAAGATACATAAGAGACATAAGAAACATAAACCAAAACTGTAATTGGGAACTTGTAATGTCTCGTAATAAGATTTTATCCATCAATGCAGAAGTCGCATTGAATAAACTTGCAATTAGAACGAATATAATATATTTGGCTTTCGTAGGAGTTTGTGAATCTTCGCCTTTTCCATTGACTAAAATCAATCCAACGAGCACAAGTAATAAACCAATGACTCTTCCTGTTGTCATTTGTTCATCCAATATAATTACTCCAAACATGGTAGAAAAGAGCACCGTTGATAAATCTAGCACACTGTACAAACTAACAGACATTTTCTGAATTGCAGTAAATCCAAGAATCCAAGCTAGAAATATAATAAAAGACTTAATACTTATGTAACCGATCATAGATAAGTCTATTTGTATCGCTTCCTTTGCATCAGGTAGCACAAATAAGAACCCAATAAATGTATAGAAAAATAAAACTTCCATTAGACTACTTCGATTTAACGCTTTCTTTTTGACGATCTCACGAAATCCTTTCACAATGCCATAAAAAAACACAAGATATATCCAAATTGGCATAATATGATACTCCTTTCTTTGTCTAGATACGATATAATGGTATTATATTTACACAATATACAATCATAACACACTAATTTCTATCCTACAAGCTTGAAAAAGGTTGAAAAACATTGAAAAACACAAAAACATCTGTATAATTGAATAGTATAAGTTTTGAATTGTAAATTTAAGAGGAGGTAAATGTATTGTCTGAAAAAAATAATAGTTTTTCAAGCAAAATAGGTTTTGTCCTTGCTGCAGCAGGTTCCGCAGTTGGATTAGGAAACCTTTGGAGATTTCCATATCTAGCAGCAAAATATGGAGGGGGAATGTTTCTGCTTACATATCTAATATTGGCAGTTACGTTTGGATTTACCCTCATGATAACGGAGATTGCCATTGGAAGAAAAACAGGAAAAAGTGCTCTTAGAGCCTATTCATCACTAAACAAGAAATATTCCTTTATTGGATATCTTGCATGCTTGGTTCCTGTTATTATATTTCCATATTATTGTGTAATTGGTGGATGGGTACTAAAGTATGTGCAAGTATTTGCAACCAATCAGGTTACAGAAGCAACAGATAGTTCCTATTTTGGTAACTTTATTGGAAGTACCAATGAACCGCTAGTTTATTTACTAATCTTTATGGTGACTTGTGCAGTTGTGGTTATGATGGGTGTTCAGAAGGGTGTTGAGAAGGCAAGTAAGATTATGATGCCTGTATTAATTGTGTTGTCTGTTATCATTGCAGGATATGTTATGACATTAGAGGGAGCAATGGACGGAGTTATTTATTTTATTAAACCAGATCTTTCTAAGTTTTCTTTTGAAACCGTTCTTGCAGCGATGGGACAGTTATTTTATTCCATGTCCCTTGCCATGGGAATCATGATTACATATGGTTCCTATATGAAAAAAGAAGACTGTTTGGATAGCAGTGTAAAACAAATTGAAATCTTTGATACGGGAATTGCATTTATAGCAGGTTTGATTATTATTCCATCGGTATTTGTATTTTCAGGTGGAGACGAAAGTGCATTAGGTCAGGGACCAGGTCTTATGTTTGTTACACTTCCAAATGTATTTGCTCGTATGAAGTTTGGTAATATTATTGGGTTACTATTCTTTATCTTAGTATTTTTTGCAGCATTAACTTCTGCAATTTCCTTAATGGAAACCATTGTATCCTTTATAGAGGACCTAGTTTCTTGGAGTCGAGTTAAGATTTGTCTTTTAGTACTAGTACTTGCGCTAATTTTCGCTGTTCCATCTTCTCTTGGAAATGGCATTTGGTCCCATATTCAATTCTTTGGATTGGGAATCCTAGACTTCTTTGATTTTGTTAGTAATAGTATTATCATGCCAATTGTTGCATTGCTTACTTGCTTCTTTGCAGGATTTATATTAAAGCCAAAGACGATTATAGACGAAGTAGAACGAAATGGAGAACGATTTGGTAGAAAGAAAATTTACGGATTCATTTTGAAATATATTGCACCAATTTGTTTGATATTAATTTTAATCACAGCATTCTTATCGTTTTAATTTGTGGAAATATTATTTTTTTCTAACAGTTTAAAGCGCTACTTATAAAGTAAGAGTGATTCATTAGAGAAAAAGCTATTCTTTAAATTTTTATGTAAGGAATAGCTTTTTTTGTGTGTTTTCTTATGATTTTCGTTCCTTTTTTTACGATTCCATGTTAGAATTAGCTTAAGGGAGTTTATAAGAATAAGTAACACGTTAAAATGAATTTTAAAGTAAATAGGTGATGATGGAATGAGTGATGAAAAAATAGCATTATTAATTGATGCCGAGAATATTTCACCTCGGTATGTGGGAAGAATCATGACGGAGATTTCAAATCACGGTAATGTAACCTATAAGCGGATCTATCGTGATTGGACTAGCGATGCAGCCATTGGTTGGAAAGAAGTGATACTAGAACATGGGCTTGCACCAATTCAGCAGTATAGCTACACTTCAGGTAAAAATGCTACAGACTTTGCAATCATTATTGATGCAATGGATATCTTGCATAGTGGCATTGTAGATACGTTTTGTCTTGCCACTAGCGACAGTGATTTTACAAGATTAGCTGTTCGCATAAAAGAAGCAGGGAAGAAAGTGATTGGAATGGGAGAACTAAAGGTTCCAAAATCATTTTCTGTATGCTGTGATGAGTACATATATTTGGATTATCAACCAAGATTCCAAGAACAGTGGGATGAGACACTTGGATTAAAAGTTGTAGATAAGGAACAAATAGAACAATTTATGGAAGATATCATTCGTCAAAATGATGAGATTCAGAAACCAACTGGCATGGGACAGATAGGAAGTGAATTAAAGAAGCGGTTTCCGAATTTTTCTCTTAAAGATTATGATTGTAAGACATTATCGGAGTTTATTGAACAGTTTGATTCCCTATCGATTAAACAGGACGGGCATTCAACTATAATAGCGCGCAATAACCGTTTAGAGATTGAAGATATCGAGAATCAGATTATTGAGATAATCCGAGAACAAGAAAAAGGGTATATTGATTTAGGAGAATTGAACCAAAAATTAAAGCAACAAAACAGAGAATTTTCTATCAAACAATTTGGTTTCTCTAAGTTTTCAAAATTTATACATACATTAAAGAGTTTAGAGATTCATGATATTGAAAATGGTAGAAGTAATGTAACTTGTTTATCAAACTAACATAAAATCATCCAGATAGACAAAAGAAAATAAAGTGTCCAATTCTCACCAACCATTTTTTTCTTCATATTATATAAGGAAGAAAATTAAAAGGTGATTGTTTTATGGCGGAAAAACATTATTTCGCATGCGGGAATACGGCAAAGGCTTTTCAAAATCTATTTGCTTCCAATTTGCAAAATCTCGAGAAGATTTATATTTTAAAGGGCGGACCTGGTAATGGTAAATCAACTTTTATGAAGCGCATTGGAGCTGAATTTGAAGATAAGTATATGGTGGAATACATTCATTGTTCCTCTGATTCGGATTCACTTGACGGTGTTATCGTCCGTGAACTTGGATTTGGAATTGTGGATGGTACAGCACCACATGTGATTGAGCCACATGTGCCGGGTTGCATTGAGGAATATGTGAATCTGGGAATTGCTTGGGACACGAAGAAGTTAAAAGAATCCCAAAAGGAGATTACAGAACTGTTAGACAAAATCGCTCAGTGTTATCCTCGTGCCTATGAAGCATTTGGAAGAGGCATCAAGGTACACGATGAGTGGGAAGCCATTTACATTACAAAAATGGATTTCGATAAGGCGAATGAAATGACAGAAACCGTGATACAGGATATTTTGAAAGACTATGTTTTTTCGAAAGAAAGTAAAATCCATCATCGTTTCTTTGGCGCTACGACTTGTAAAGGACCTGTTAATTATGTAGAAGGTCTAATTGAACATATGGAACATCGCTATTTTATTAAAGGGCGCCCAGGTTCCGGTAAGTCTACATTATTAAAAAAATTATTAGTTCGTGCCCAGATGAAAGGGCTTGATGTGGAAGTGTATCATTGTTCCTTTGATCCAAATAGCTTGGATATGATTTTACTTCCTGAGATTGATACGGTAATCTTTGATAGTACTGCACCACATGAGTATTTTCCATCTAGAGAAGATGATGTGATTGTGGATATGTATAAGGAATTAATTGTTCCAAATACAGATGAAGACAATGCAGAAGCGCTAGAAGATATTAAGGCTCGTTATCGTGCGTGTATAGATGAGGGAATTGCTTATCTAAAAAAAGCAAAGGCATTACATGATGAATTGGAAGCGTATTATATTGCAGCAACGGATTTCAAAGTGATTGAATTGTTAAGAGACCAAGTTTTAAATAGTATATTAAACAAATAACAATATGTGTAAGAGCATCTAGAAAGTCAAAAGGACGATCTAAGATGCTCTTTGTTTGTGTAAGAAAATTATATTGACATTTCACATAGACATTTATATAGACATAGTAACTATTTGCAAATGGTACATATATTAACAATGAGTATATTCTCTGGAGGGAGTAACTTGTTGTCTTACCAACAAAGTGAACACGAGAAAATCGCAGTTTCTGTATCGAGGAATACGATAGTCGTTAATCTTATTTTATTCCTTTTCAAGTTTATAGCTGGAATCATAGGAAAATCAGCAGCTATGATATCCGATTCCATTCATTCGGCTTCGGATGTAATCAGTACAGTAGTAGTTATTATTGGAGTAAAGCTTTCTAGTAAAGAATCCGATGAAAAACATCCATATGGACACGAAAGAATAGAATGTATTGCAGCAGTTCTATTAGGAGGAATTTTGTTTTTGACAGGAGTTGGAATTGCAGTATCTGGCATTCAAAAAGCATTTTTCAACACTGGCGAAGTGTATGTAGAACCAAAAGGGATTGCATTAGTAGCCGCCGTTCTTTCTATCATAGTAAAAGAAGGAATGTACTGGTATACAAAGCTAGCAGCAGAAAAAATTCATTCCGATGCCTTGCGAGCAGACGCTTGGCATCACCGTTCGGATGCATTGTCATCCATCGGTAGTTTTATTGGAATTGCAGGAGCCAAATTAGGTCACCCAGTTTGTGATCCCATTGCTTGCATTTTGATTTCATTCTTTATTATGAAAGTAGCCGTTGAAATTGTAATAGATAGTTTTCGCAAGTTAATTGATGAATCCTGCGATGTGGATTTAGTGGAGAAAATGCGGCAAACTGTGATGGAACAAGAGGGGGTACTGGGAATTGACGATATGAAAACAAGATTATTCGGTTCGAAGATATATGTAGACATTGATATCGTTGCAGACGGGGAAATTACCCTATTTGAAGGACATGAGATAGCAGAACGAGTGCATTTGGCAATTGAAAATGCATATCCAGATGTAAAACATTGTATGGTGCATGTGAATCCGAATAAACCGTAATATTTGAAAGGGTCAGTGGGTAGAAGCATTCTATTTGCTGACCCTTAACCAATAAAAAGGAATCGATTAAAGTTGTGGAAGACCTAAGTAATTGAGCAATCCAACGTAAATTCCATAAGCAAATTGGTACTGATCATCACGAAGTTTTTCAGCATCTTCCTCATTGGAAATATAAGCAAGTTCTACTAAAACGGCGGGCATATTCGTTTTCCTGAGAACGTAAAGAGACGGATTGATGCGTACTTGATTGTTTCTTGTTCCCACACGACGAACAATTTCGTCTACAATATCCAAACCAAGATAATAAGCATCTGAATAAGCTTCATATACATAAGCTTCTGTTCCATTAATAGCAGGATTTTCATTAGAATTACAATGAATACTAATAAAATAATCAGCAGGCCAAGAATCGGCAGCTTGCACCCTAGAACGTAAACTTTCGTTGGTATTCGTACCAAGAATCTGGTAAGGAGAAGTACGGGAAGTGCGAGCTTCAAAACGATAGTCAGCAGATAAAATATCTGATAAGTATGCCCCTACATTATATGTGATATCTTGTTCGCGTAGACCAAACCCCTCTGCACCAGCATTAAAGCCACTTGGGTTATGACCTTGATCGATAAAAACTTTAATAGCCAATATTACACGCCTCTCTTATTCATATGAAAATCATTATCATTATATTATATTAGAGAAAAGAGAAATTGTGCCCCTAATTTCCCTATAAGGCAAAATAAAAAACAAGTTTGTATGAACAAACTTGTTTTCTATATATGATGTTCTATTATTGTTGTGGTACATTTTCTTCAGCGAAGAAATATAAAGGAATGTCTTTCTTTTTTATGCTCAATAATTCACATGATTTTAAAATCTCATTTTGAGAAAATTCTAATTTCCCATTTAATCTTTGGCTTAATGATACTCGTCCTATTCCTAATGCAAGTGCAAATTTTTCTTGAGTATCGTAGATTTCTTTGATCTTTCCTAGCAGTTTGCTGTAATTATACTTATATACAGCTGAATCTTTTGAGTTTTCCTTCTTCATGGTTCTCCTCCCTCATTATTCTTTATGTAAGTTTTTGGTGTATAACAATATTGTAAAATATTTTATAAAAATATACAAGTTTAAATCTTAAAAGTTTACCATTACTTAATAAATATTGCAAAAATATTGACTGTCATATGAGAAAATGAATATTATTTCAATATTTCTACACTAAAAACTTGGAATAAAAAGCGAATGTCAAAAATAAATGATCAATTCGTCTTTTATTGATACAATGACTAATAAGTTCGTTGCAACAATTTTCGTTCTAAATTGAACAAATAATCATCTTATCCTAATATTAGCATATAATTGGAAAATTTGCAACAACAGAAGTTTGCTGAAAAGGACAAAAATATACAAAAATTAGTGAAAAGTATGAGATGCAAATTTCCTATTGAAATCGAATATCAGAATTGGTATAGTATAAGTATTCTTAAAAAAAAGGTGATATTATGTCGAATATGAAAAAGAAAAATTGGATTTACGCAGTCACGTTTGTTGTATTTGTTTGTATTTCCATGTTTTGCCTTGCAGCGACCAAATATGGATGGAGTAGTGCGGCATCAACGGGTAAGGTTACAGCTACAAGCCTAAATGTTCGATCCAAAGCGTCCACAAGCGGAGATATTTTAGCCAAGATTTCGAAAGGAACTACCGTTACGATTTTAGGAGATACCAAAGATTCTAGCGGGACAAAGTGGTACAAGATTTCGGTAAGTGTGAATAGTAAGAAAGTCACTGGTTATGTAAGTGCAGAATATATTAGTGTCACCACATCTTCATCATCTTCAAGCTCATCTAGTTCGAGCAGTTCATTTTTAAAACGGTTCGGATATGTGAATGCTTCCTCGTTGAATCTTAGAAGTTCAACGTCAACAAACTCATCCATCGTTGCAAAATTGAAAAACTCACAGTATGTATTAGTAATAGGAAAGAAAGTTGTATCTGGTACAACATGGTATCGAGTTAGTGCGACGGTAAATGATAAGACGGTTAGAGGTTATGTTGTTGCTCAGTATATCAAAATTTATAGTACGACAGTGGAAAAGACAAAGTATGATTTGGCAGTTGTAAAATCAACGTCACTTCCAATGTATAAAACAGCTAACACCTATGATACAAAGCGAGCAACATTGAAAAAGAATCAAAATGTTATCATTCGAGGAACTCTTACTGTGCGAGGAGTGAAGTGGGCACTAGTTACAGCTAATGTAAACAAAAAGGGAATGAATGGTTATGTAAAATTAGATTGCTTAACATCAGTAACAGCAACAGCATCCGATGCAACCAAAACTCCTGCAGTTATGAAAACGAAAGCAAGTTGTAAGAAGATTGCGGCTAGTATGTCAACCAATGTTGCAACAGTTCCAAAAGGTCAAGAACTAATAGTGAAAGCAACTTTAACGGTATTAAATAAGCAGTGGTATAAATGTAGCTTTACGTTATCAGGCACTTCCTACACAGGTTATATTTTAGCATCTAATGTAGAAATACCTTCTGATGCTGAATTTCAAGAGGAATTAGCAGCATTTCCTTCTAGTTACAAAGCATCTATTAAGGAATTACATGAAAAGTATCCAGATTGGCACTTTGTAGCCATTGATACAGGACTTAACTGGGATACTGTAATTGCAAATGAAAGCAAATTTGGTAAAAATACGATTCAAAGTAATCAACCAAAAGGAGGAGCAGTAAGCACATATAGTGCCCCGTTCTCCTATTTGTCAACAGATTCTGGTGCCTATAATTGGGCGACTGACCAGTATACCTTATGCGATGGAAGTAACTGGTACACGGCCAATGCAGACGTAATTGCATACTATATGGATCCAAGAAATTCATTAACAGAAGATACGATATGGCAATTTGAATCATTAGCTTATGATAAACGTCAAAAAGAAGAGGTAGTAGAAAGTATTTTATCCAATACCTTTATGAAAAATTCGTATAATGTAACGGATAAAATAACAGGCAATAAAGTAACTGGAACTTATGTAGATGCATTTATGGATGCAGGTAAAATTAATAACGTAAGCCCGTATTTCTTAAGTATCCGTTCGAAACAAGAACTTGGAACAAGTGGAAGTGGTGCTTCCTCAGGGACTTATTCTGGATATGAAGGATACTATAATTTCTTTAATATCGGAGCTTATGATAGTTCAACAGGACAAGCGATTGCCAATGGTTTAAAATATGCAAGTTCGGGTTCCACCTACAATCGTCCTTGGACAACACCATATAAAGCAATTGTAGGCGGTGCACAATATATTGCATCATCCTATATTGCAAAAGGACAAAATACAGTTCATTTCCAAAAATTTAATGTCGTATATTCACCGTTGTATTCACATCAATATATGACAAATGTACAGGCACCAACAAGTGAAGCGAAGAGCACATTTAAGTCTTATACGAATATGGGTATTACAAAAGATTCCTTTGTATTCTATATTCCAGTATACGACAATATGCCATCTAGCCCTTGTAAATTACCAGCTAGTCAAGGAAATCCAAATAGTTATGTGAAAAGCATTACTGTTAAAAATGGAAGTAAATCTCTAGCATTAACACCAACATTTAATTATACGGATACCAATTATACAATGGTTGTTGATAACAGCATTTCTTCTGTTACAGTAGATGCTACACCAGTAAGTGCTTATGCAACGATCTCAGGGAAAGGCACTTACAATTTAACAGCAGGAAAAACAACAACAATTTCTCTTGTATGTACAGCTGGAAATGGTACGAAAACAACTTATAAAGTTAAGATCTCAAGAAAAGCAAGTTAGGAGGTACTATCTATGAAGTTTAAAAAGACAATATTAATATGTTCTCTTCTATTAGTAGTAGCTGGTGTATTTGCAGTAAAGAACATGCCATCAGAAGCAAAACAGGTAAGTTTTCAAGTGAAAACTGCCAATGAGACAGTGAAAAAGGGTGATGATGTTACCGTAGAAGTTACTGTAAAAGGGGATGTGGCTATGCGTTCTGTAGATGCTTATATTGCGTATGATGATTCTATCTTAGAATTTAAATCTGCATCAAGTGATGCCATTACAGGTTCTACAGGGTTATTAAGAGTATCACAGCTCTTTGAAGAAGGAGCTTATGAAGTCTCTTATTCCATCACATTTACAGCCTTAGAAGTTGGAACAAGTTCTTTTAAAGTACAGGAAATGTATGTAGAAGAAGAAAATAATACTGAGATTACAGAAGTAGATGAAACAACTGCAAAAGTAACGGTTGTGAATAATAATGCAGAAAGCAAAGATGCTTCTTTAGAAAGCTTAGAAGTATTTCCAGAGACATTAACACCAGAGTTTGCAAGTGATGTGTGCGAATATAGTATGACAGTTGGAAGCGACGAATTTGATATCGTATTAAGTGCTATACCATCTGACAGTGATAGTGTTGTTACCATTACAGGAAATGAAGATTTCCAAGTAGGTGAAAATACCGTTGTCATCACAGTAACCTCTTTATCAGGTGTAGAAAAACAATATAAGATAAATGTAATGAAAGAAGCATAAATCAAAATAGCCCCTAAAAAGCAGGGGCAGGATGCGTACTCGGGGGAAAGGAAGATATTCGCTTGAGAAACAGCGAATCCCCCTCGGCTATAGCAAATTTATTTGCGTTGGCAAAAGTGTGTGTTCCTCGTAGTAGATAAGACGCGAGAGTGTATGGAACACACACTTTGTTTTATATTGCACAAATAGAATGCAAAAAATCAAAAAGCAATTGTATCTTGTAAATGAAAATGTTATAATAATTGTAGTATACGATTTGTTAAAAGTATACAAAAGTGCATATATGAGGTGAACAATATTATGAGATTTACACTACCAAGAGATGTTTATTACGGAAAGAATGCGTTAGAAAATCTTAAATCACTAAAGGGAAAACGAGCTATTATTGCTATTGGTGGAGGAACCATGAAGCGTTTAGGCTTTGTAGACAAAGTTGTTACATATTTAGAAGAAGCAGGAATGGAAACGAAATTAATTGAGAATATTGAGCCAGACCCATCTGTTGAAACTGTTATGCGTGGTGCAGAGATTATGCGAGAATTCCAACCAGATTGGATCGTTGCTATGGGTGGAGGTTCTCCAATTGATGCTGCAAAAGCAATGTGGACATTCTATGAATATCCAGATGCAAAATTTGAAGAGTTAATTGTACCATTTTCTTTCCCAACATTACGTCAGAAAGCAAAATTTGTTGCAATTCCATCTACATCTGGAACCGCTACAGAAGTAACAGCATTTTCTGTTATTACAGATTACAGCACAGGCGTAAAATATCCATTAGCTGATTTCAACATTACACCAGATATCGCGATCGTAGATCCTGAGTTAGCAGAATCTATGCCACAGAAATTAACAGCACATACTGGAATGGATGCATTGACTCATGCAATCGAAGCTTATGTTTCTACATGCAATTCACCATTTACCGATCCATTAGCATTAAAAGCCATTGCTATGGTGGATGAGTACTTAAAAGATTCTTATGAAGGCGATATGAAGGCAAGAGAGCAGATGCACTATGCACAATGTCTAGCTGGTATGGCATTCTCCAATGCATTATTAGGTATCGTACATTCTATGGCACATAAGACAGGTGCTGCATTTAGTACAGGACATATTCCACATGGATGTGCCAATGCCATTTATCTTCCTTATGTAATTCAGTACAATGCAGTAGCATGTAAAGATAGATATGTAGATATTGCTAAAACAATGGGAATCACAGGCTCTGATGATGAATTAGTTGATAAATTATGCGAAAAGATTCAAGAGATGAATAAGAGCATGAATATTCCATTAACATTACAAGAATTCGGCATTAACGAAGACGAATTCAAAGAAAAAGTTGCTAAGATTGCAGAATTAGCAGTTAGCGATGCATGTACAGGTTCTAATCCAAGAGAGATTACACCAGAAGTAATGGAAAAACTATTTGTTTGCACATATTACGGAACAAAAGTTGATTTCTAATCATATAGAATAAAAGAGAAAGAACTGTTTTTATCCAGTAGGCATTAAGTAATATGCTATTCAGATAAAATCAGTTCTTTTTCTATTTCTATGCAGTTTTATGCAGTTCAATACAGATTAAGATATTTAAAAGGCAATATATATGATAAAATATAGATATCAAAAATTAAAGGGGTGAAGGAATGAGACGAAATGTACTTATATTTGGCGGTTCAGGTGCATTAGGTTCAGAAGTGGTAAAAACGCTTCTTTCGAAGGACATGCTAATCTATGCTACCTATCGAAATCATAAAGAACATCTTGATGAGCTGGCAGATGAACATTTGGTTCCAATTGCTTGTGACGTAACAGATTCGACGTCGATACAAGAAGTAGTAGATCGCGTGATACAAGAGCAAGGGAAGATTGATGTATTAATCAATTGCGTTGGAACTATGGATTTGTCCTTATTTGTAGAAAAATCACAGGAAACATGGGATAAGACGATTGCTACAAATTTAACAAGTGTATTTTCAACATGTAGGGCAGTAGTGCCTCATATGTTGGATCAACAAGAAGGAGTGATTCTAAATTTTTCATCGGTTTCTGGAATGTATGGAATGCCAGGAATCGTAGACTACTGTGCTGCAAAAAGTGGAATTATTGGGTTTACAAAGGGGTTAGCAGCAGAGTTAGGACGTTTTGGAATACGAGTAAACTGTATCAGTCCAGGTATGATTGAAAGTGAGATGACCATAGAGTCCAGAGCGAAGACAGGAAAAGGCATAAAGAAAATGATTCCACTTCGTAGATTTGGAAAGCCAGAGGATATCTCTGGGGTTGTTGCATTTTTAATATCAGAAGAAGCTTGTTACATAACAGGGGAAAATATTGTAGTTGGTGGTGGTGCAGGGAGCGCACTATCAATCGGATAATGGAGGAATGAGTATGTTAGATGAAAGATTAAAAGGTGTTATTAAGTCAGTAGTAGCAGAAATCTTAGAACTAGAAGTCGAAGAAATCGGAGATGAAGTAAGTTTAATTGACGAATTAGATGCAGAATCCTTGGATATCTTGGATGCACTGTATAAAGTAAGTAAGTTAGAAGACAAAAAAGTCACCATGCAGATGATATACGAAGATTTTCGTGGAGGACTTACCATGGAAGAATTCATTGACCCTTCAGGATATATCACTGAAGCAGGAATTGAAAAAATGAAAATCTCTTTGGGAAGAGATGATATTGAAGCAGGGGAGATTCAAGCAAAAGATTTATATTCTTATATAACCATTAATTACATGACAAAGGTATTTCAAAATGTAATGTAGAGGAAAGTGGGGAAGTATGTTATGGGTAAAAGAGTAGTAATTACAGGGATGGGAGCAATCACTCCTTTAGGATTTTCAGCGAAAGAAACATGGGAAAGAGTAAAAAGGAACGAAAGCAGATTTTCGAATGTAGATTGGCCAGTGGATTTACAAAAACCGACTAGTGTAAAGTTAATAGGTAGAGTGGAAAAAGAAACACCAGAGGGAAGATTAGGTGCGTTTGCAGATCATGCATTACAAGAGGCGTTTGAGGATGCAGGCTTAGACCAACAAGCCATAGAAAAGGATAGAGTGTCGATTGTTCTTGGAAATGGAATCGGCGAGGCACAAGTGTATTGTGATCATATTATAGAACAAAAGCCAATTGATGATGGAGAGTTATTTAAGATTCTTCCAGGAAAGGTGACTAGCAAACTTGCAGATAAATATGGGGTAAACGCAAGAAGTACTACTATTGTGGGAGCGTGTTCTTCCTCTATTTATTGCCTTGGAAAAGCATTTCGCTCGATTAAAGAGGGAAAATCCGATATCTCCTATGTAGTAGGAGTGGAAGCACCAGTATCCCAGTTTGGTGTAGCAAGTTTTCAGATACTTGGGATCTTAAGTCCTAGTGAGGATAAAGATTGTGGTTCTATGCCATTTGATGTACGTCGAAATGGATTTGTATTAGGGGAAGGTTCTGGTGCCATTGTACTGGAAGAATACGAACATGCAGTGAAGAGAAATGCGAAAATTTATTGTGAAGTCGTAGGTTTTGGAGCAAGTTGTGACGCACAAAAGATTACGGCACCTGATACA
Organism: uncultured Anaeromicropila sp.; assembly: GCA_964409685.1. GTDB lineage: Bacteria > Bacillota > Clostridia > Lachnospirales > Lachnospiraceae > Clostridium_AI. The sequence continues at coordinate 53,918 of CAYPEJ010000013.1, read as the reverse complement.
GAAGGGATTGGGGCAGAAATCGCAGTTCGAGATGCTTTAAGGGAAGCGCAGATTCCAGGAGATAAAATTGATTATTTTAATGCCCATGGTACAGGAACTAGAATTAATGATGAAGTAGAATCCAAAGTCTTATTGCGTGTATTTGGAGAAAATCAACCATATGTAAGTGCTACAAAGTCTATGACAGGACATTTGATCGGAGCATGTGGAATGGTGGAATCTATCATTTGCAGTTATGCACTACACGAACAATTTGTGCCAGGAACAGCAAATCTAGATACACCTGATGAGAATTACCCATTAAATTATGTGTTTGAAGGAAAGCCAGCAAAATTGGAAACGGCGATGAATAATACTTGCGCATTTGGTGGACAAAATGCCACGCTAATTTTAAAACGTGTAAGTATGTAAATCAAACATGTGAAAGTAAATAGGTAAAAGTAAACATGTAAATAAGAAGGGATTGGAAGGTATGAAGAGAATTGTAATAACAGGGATCGGAAAACAAGTACCATCAAACTATCAAGATAAAATGCAAGTAAATAGCACAGATTATCAAGAAATTCGTGTTGAGGATGAAGTTTTTAAAGTCTTAGATCGCAAAACAAGAAAGCGTATTGACCGTTACATTCAATTAGGGATATTAGTAGCGACAAAGGCTGTTGAAGATGCAGGGATAGCAACCTATGGAGATTGTGACCATAAAAGTATCATTGCAGCATCAACATTTGGAAGTGTAGCAACGATGTCAGAAGAAATTCCAACCTATTATGAAGTGGGACAAGTTTCACCATTGTTGATTCCAAAGGTTGTAATGAATATGTTCGCAGGAAATCTAGCAATTCAGTTTGGCACAAAGGGGGTTAATTATACCATCGGCACTGGTTTGAATGCAGCGCTAGATGCTATAATCGAAGGGGTTGAACTACTAGAAGAAGGACGAGCAGAATCGGTTCTTGTTTGTGCATCCGATTCCTGTCTAGGAGATTATGGGAAAAAATTATTTACAGCTTATAAGAGTAATCCATTATACGAAAGTGCTAATTTGTACATAGAAGGTAGTGCTGCCCTTGTATTAGAACCACTCGAAAGTGCACAGGCGCGTGGAGCTCATATTTACGGAGAAATCGTGAATTATAAAGACTGCTATAAAAATTCAGATGACAAAACCTTACGTTTCAAACATCTTTTAGGATGTACTGCAATCCAAGGGGATTTAAAAGTGTGTGGTTACGGTAAACAAGAAGAGGAAACCTTCTATATTATGAAAAGTACCGACAACTTCTTCGGAACTACTCATCCAATGCTTCTTGTAAATGAAGTACTTGAAAGGAAGAGCAAAGAAGTATTGGAGGATATTACGTTCTATTCCATGAATGCAGAAGGTATAAACTCAATGATAACAATCAAGTAGCGTAGAATTGTATATATAAAATATCAAGAAATGAAAAAAGTTCGACACTTTCGGAAAAAGGTGAAAAAGCTGGTATTGCACTATAATAAAACGCACTCTTAGCAACAAACTTTCTTGTTGCTAAGAGTGCGTTAAAATTAACCTATTTATGGTAATGCAGGATATCCTGCAATGTCCTGCTAAATGAAATAGCAGGATTAATTATTATCAAATGTCCTGCAATATGCATATTTTGAAAAAGAAGAAGTCTGGCTATGGTTAAGCTGAATCATATCCCGAATGAAATCAGGAAGAAACGCATCGTATTTTACTTCAAAGATAATGGTGGAAGGATCCACACAGATTGAAGAATGGGTGGTATCAAACAAACTGGTATCAAGCATCCCGCTTCGTATCTGCTGGTCGATGGTCACCCTTACATTGCCCACATCATATACAAAGGCAGTACGCATATAGTCAACAATGGTTTTTGGACGTAAAAAACGATTATGCATTTTCACGTATAATTCCATCTTAAGGCGGTCACCAGAGTCCCTAAGAAATTCATAGTCACCATTTACAATTCGTTCTACTTCCTCTTTGGTAATTTTGGTACTGTCCTTGTGGGAAAGGGAGTTGTTTCGGATTTTCTTTTCCAGCATGATATAGGATGGATCCATATTGTAAAAACGGATACGAAACTTTTCATGGACTAAAGCCCCATTTTTCTTTTCTTCTAAGCATATATTATCAAAATTATCGAAATACAGGCTTCGGATGAAATATTCTCCCTTTTCATTGGTATGGTTGTCATGTCTCATAACTAAGTTAAGTTTGGAGATAAGATACACAGCATCTTGTGCATTGATAATATGTTTATATTCATGACGGTATTTCATGTTCTGTCCTCCTTACAAAAATTTCATGCTGATTAGCAGTTCCCATGTTTAATGTCTGCGCTGATAATGTGACACCTTGTATAATGCAATGATGAATAAAATGACGCAGAGGAACAGAAGCAGATAAGGAAACAGCTTATTGAATACAACTGGAAGTTTCAAGATATCTACAAAAGAAACTTTCTTTACCATACTCTTAGCATTCATTATTGTGGAAAGTTCCGACATAGTTGTATGATCAAAATCTACTTTCTTTAATGTTTCAATAATTCCACTGTCCTTTAACATCTTGGAAAGATTGGCATTGCCTACATAAGACTCCAGGTTCATATTAGCACCATCAACATTTTCAAACATGTCAGCAAGTGTTCCCATATCTTTAAGCTGAATAGAAGAACAGTCTACAGGGGCGAGGGTATTTAAAACATCTGAATTGTCATTTGATTCACGCAGCAGGGTAAGCTGATTCTGGATGCTTTCGGTTCTGAGGCTGCAGAAATCCTCTAAGGTTTCCACCGCTTTTTCAAACTCTTCATAAGAATAATAACCGTTCCCGTCACGTTTCACATATGGGGCAATCAAGTTTGCTGTATCTTGGATTACAGCAGATACCGTTTCCTTCGATCCTATGGTACTTATAAAATCTTGAAAATAGTCATGATAAAGAGCCCTATATTGTTCATTTAAAATAATCTGCCCAAAAAGCGGCCTGTTTTTTAAATCGTTGCAGTCTAACGGTGAATCAATGGAATCATTTATATAAAATGCAGCATCTGAGTCAGAGAAAGTACCAAATGCTGTATTGTAATCCCAAGGGAGCATATACAATTTTCCATCCGCAACATAGACGAAAAAGTTATGAATAAACTTACCAGTATAGCTGTCCCGATTGGCAACATAATTATGAACAACAAAGTAACGCATTAATTTGTCCATATTCACGCATTTTTCGAGATCTTTTCCACTGTCTAACTGTTTTACGATTTCAATATATTGTTTCTTTTCCATCTGCGTTGGAACCCGTTCTCCATACAGCCAGAAAGTCTTATAAGAGTCCACATTATCATCAATATACTGCAATGTGACATCTGGTGTTTCTGGGAGCGTAGGAATGAAATCATCAATCTCTCGTTGGCGAAGCGATGTCCAAAAAGTATTGATTCGTTTTTCTAATGGCTTTGTGCTGTTCGTTTCCTCGATTTCCTCTAAGCAGGAGATAATGTCCTCCTTTGTAAATCCAATTTTGGATAAACAATCAGAAAGCGTCTGTTCTTCCTGATTCAATAGTTCAGACGATCCACCGACCTGATCCACGCTAATTATAGAAGGTTCTGGTTTGTAAAGGTTCCCAGTTGTGTGCCCTGGAAAGTTCCGTTGAAGAAAGGAACTGCCGATGGATTCACAGGCAAGATATAAGCCAAAATCTTCATTATTTAAAGTGCAAAATGCAAAGCTGGAAAGCGGTGCAGCTGCCCCAAAATCTGACATCATTTTATAAGTTAAATAATCTTTCATATAGGTGGCATCGCCGATACCAGAATTTAGGCATAATTCATTCAGACCATGATAAGATTGCCCAGGTACATAGTAATCAAACTGTATTTTAAGTGAATATTTTGGGTTGGTTGACAAAGAAGTTATTAAAAGGCTAGAATTTCCCTTTGCACGTAATCCAACATTTCGATATAATTCACCATCAATTGTAATATCACAGGGTATAAATTCTTCTAAACTTGCAGTTTCATAGAACTTATTCAGGTTATGTTCCGTAATACGGAAGTCAATGTTATGTACTTGGGAGTCGTCGAATAGTGTAGTGGCATAATCAGTCTGATTGCTAGTCTGTGCAGAAATAACGATGCTGGACGAAATTTCTGTATATATCCAGAAAAAGCATATACAGAGGATTCCATAATGAATCACTCTTTTTAAATTTTTCATAATGCATTACTCCTAATTCATATATTCGCCGTTATAGCTGACAAGGGCAACATTTTTTACGCAATCCATCTTTGAAAGCTGTTGTAAAAATTTTGAGTTATTGTCTTTTAAATGTACTTCATAATTGACTTCTAGGGTATCTTGTGAAAATGTTTTGCTCTTCAAAATGCTCTTGTTTACATTTTCTTGAATTACACGAGCAACACTGTCTTCTTTGTCAGAATCTGCCAGATGAAGAACAAGCATATATGGCGAACTATGTACTTTATTGTTAAGAAGCACGATTAAAATAGCAGCAATGACAAGGGCACTTACGATTGCCAGCACCATAAGTCCTGCCGCAAGGATAATACCACTTGCAATAGACCAGAATAAGAAAATAATATCAATAGGATCTTTAATGGCGGCACGGAAACGAACGATGGATAACGCACCAACCATTCCAAGGGAAAGGACAACATTGCTTGTAACAGCAAGAATCAATACAGCTGTAATTACAGTCATACAGACTAATGAGGTTGCAAAGGTTGAAGAATACATAACTCCTGAAAAGGTTTTTTTGTAAACCCAACGAATAAGAGCCCCAATTGCCAGGGACAGAATAATAGTAAATAAAATATCAACTACTGGAACTGTATTAATATTACTTATGTAGTTGGAATTAAAAGTTGTTAAAAATGTCATAATGATTCCTCCTTAAAATAAATTCGTGGACTATTATACATCTTTGTTAAAAGGAAGACAAAAAAATAAATACAAAAAAATGGTAAAGAATAAGTAAAAAGAAATTATGAATATGTAAAATAGTGTAAAGAAATTATAAAATAGTTAATCTTGTATTTATTTCTTTTTGTGAATTATGAAGGTGAAAATGCTGTGGTTTCTGTTAAAAATACACAAAAATGAAAAAGTTAAAGAAACATATTGTTAAACATTTAACATTGTGTTACAATAAAGCTAATAAAATCTAGTATAAAGAGGAGGAGTTTTAATGGAGCAAAACTATAGCCAAATGAACAGAGAAGCATGGAATCAAGCAATGGAGTATATTATGAAAGCGAGAGAAGCGCAATTGGAAGAAGGATTTCAAAAGGATGACTTTTCAGTGCTGAATCGTTTGAGTGATGAACGAATAAAAGAAAAGTTAAAATATTATGACTTTACAGGCCGTAACATTGCACAGATACAGTGTAATGATGGTAGAGAGTTATTGTCCTTCATGAAACTTGGTGCATCCAAAGCAATTGGATTCGATATTTCTGATAAGGCAATTGAAGAAGCAGAAAAACTTGCAGAGATAGCAGGATTAAAGGCTAGTTTTATTCGTACGGACATTTTAGACATCACAACAGCCTATAATAAATTATTTGATTTTGTGTACATATCAGAAGGTTCCCTACAGTGGTTCCCAGACTTAAAAGCATATTTTGAAGTAGTAAGTAGAATCATGAAAAAAGGTGGAAGATTAGTAATCTATGAATCACATCCATTTGCATATATGGCAGAACATATTGCTGCAGATGAGAAAGATGCAAAAGTAGGAGATTTAGTATCCTATTTCACACCAGGTCCATTTAACTATCCACAAGGAATTGAACATGCAATTCCTGAATCAGAAGAAGTAAAAGAATGCTGCTGGTTCAATCATAAGATGAGTGATATTGTGAGTGCGATCTTAGAAAATAACATCCGTATTCGTAATTTCGAAGAGTATCCAGAAGTTGCAGATGGAGATGTGGTAAAAGAATCCGTAGATAAATTACCTATGAGTTATATGATTATCGGAGAAAAAATGTAAATTTGGTGACGAGGTGAGATTGTGAAAAGAATTCGTTTGTTGATAGTGGCAATCCTTATGTTTTTGGTAATCAATACATATCCGCTTGCATTTCATCAAGCAAATCGAATCTTGTATCACATAGGAGCAATCTTGTTGTTTGTTGGGATGAATGCATTGCCTTCATTCCAGAAACAACCGTCCCTAAGATTACGAGTGTTGGCAGATGGAACACGTTTGCTTGGTGTGTTTCTTTTGTCAACACTTTTTTCTATGGGATATGTAATTGCGCTTGCGATACAAAATTGGGGACATGATAAGAAGATGGTGATTGCATCGATTATCTTTGCAGTGGTTGGAGAAGCAGTTGTATTTTGGAATGGGATTATAAGAATTTACTTAACAAGCCAGCAGTTGGGCGTGAAATGGAGAGTAATTGGAGCAATTTGTGGGTGGATGCCGCTTGTTCATTTATTTGTGTTAGGTAAATTAATACGTATAACTTCAAAAGAAGTAGATGTTGAAGTTGCAAAAATTCAGTTGAATCAAGAGCGTAAGCCAGAACAGATATGTAAGACAAAGTATCCATTGCTGATGGTTCATGGAGTGTTTTTCCGCGATTTTCGTTTCTTTGATTATTGGGGAAGAATATCTGGCGAATTAAAGGAAAATGGTGCAACGATTTATTATGGCAACCAACAGTCGGCAGCATCCGTATCGGAGTGTGGAAAGGAATTGGCAGAACGTATTCAAGAGATTGTGAAAGAAACAGGATGTGAAAAGGTGAATATTATTGCACATTCAAAAGGTGGTTTAGATAGCCGTTCTGCAATTAGTGAATGGGGGGCAGCGCCTTATGTTGCGTCATTGACAACAATTAATACACCACATAGAGGATGTTTGTTTGCGGATTATTTATTGGATAAGATTCCAGATGGTGTGTGCGCCAATGTGGCAGATAAATATAATAGAACTTTAAAACATTTTGGCGATACGGATCCGAATTTCATGTTAGCTGTAAATGATTTGACTTCCGAAGCGGCGAAGAAAAGAAATGAAGTACTTTTAGATTCGGAGGATGTTTATTATCAGAGTGTTGGTAGTAAAATGAACGTAGCTATGAGTGGAAGATTCCCGTTGAATATGTCGTATCCATTGGTGAAGCATTTTGATGGTTCAAATGATGGATTGGTTTCTGTGGAATCATCAAAATGGGGAGAGAAGTTCTATGATTTACAAGTAAAAGGTGGTCGTGGAATATCCCATGGAGATATCATCGATTTGAATCGTGAAAATGTAGAAGAATTCGATGTGCGTGAGTTTTATGTGAAGTTGGTGGAGGAGTTGAAGGATAAAGGATTATAAGACTGTACTCATTTACAAACAATGTTTCATCTAATTGACATATTATAAGTTTATGGTATGATCAATCTGTACGAAATGCGTAAATTATGCAAAGTACGTTCGGTGGAGGGAAACATGAATTTTGAATATATGATACAAAATGACGGGATAGAGATTACATCTTATCAAGGACAAGAACAAGTTGTAATCATTCCCGTTGAGATAGAAGGCAAGCCTGTAACGTCCATTGGAAAGTATGCATTTGAAGGAAATAATGATATGCTTGAGATCGTACTTCCAGAAACCGTGGATACCATCAAGGCACATGCATTTTATAATTGCAGAAAATTAGAGAAAATGTCATTATCTGATCGTGTAACAGAAACCGAAGACGGCGCATTTAAAAATTGTCGTAGTCTTCGGTTTTTTTATATTGCTGTTTTGATAGAGAAAATGACTTGTTTAAAAAATCTATTATCAGAATTAAATCAAGAACTACATGTAGAATTAGAATATAGAAAGGAACGGCAAGGAACTACAGATGAACTTAAAAAAAGTAAACTAGTGTTTCCAAAGTATGCATACGATTACGTTGATAATGTAGAAGCTCGAATTATTAATCAAGTTACGTACGGTTCAGGCGTACACTATCGTGAATGTATGAAGGAAAAAAATGTTGATTTTCGAAAATATGACCAAGTATTTTCAGTAGCAGTAGTGAATGATTCTTTAGAAACATTATTTACAATCGCAAGAAATCGCTTAGAATATCCTTACGAATTACTACAAGAGGCAAAGGAACAATATCGACATTACATTCAAGAACATCTGATGGAGCTTGCAGAATACTGTATTCAAAAGGATATAGATGGTTTGTTATTTCTTGGAAATCAAGAATTTCTTACAAGAGACAACATAGATGCCATAATGGAACTTGCACATAAAAAAGAGCAAATTGAAAGTGTAAGTGTCTTATTAGATTATAAGCGAAAGCATTTTCCAGTAGTGAAAAAGCGATTTGAATTATAGAGGAATCTTTATATGAAAAATGAAGTAAGAGAGAAAATGAATCAACTGGGCATCCGAATTCTTCAAAATGCACGAAATGAATTGTACCTGTCTATGCGTTTTTTTGATATGGCACTTAGTCAGCTTTCCTATGAAATGAATCTGCAAACTTTTTTTGTTGGAACGGATGGAAAGAAAATACACTTTCATCCTCGATTTGTTGCGGAGCGATTTGAATACAACCGAGTATTAGTAAATCGTGCGTATCTTCATATGGTGTTACATTGCATTTACCGACATTTATACCAAGAGGAAGAGCGAGACGCAGAGATGTGGAATGTGGCGTGTGATATGGCAGTAGAGTATTGTATCGATGGACTGGATTATCGTTGTGTCAAGAAGTTAGCAACGGATTACCGAGAAGCGTGGTATGAAAGATTGGAAAATAGTCTAAAGGTTGTAACGGCAGAAGGAATCTACAAAATATTGACCACTGAGCCACTATCAGATGAAGAATTCATGAAAACACAACTAGAGTTTCTGGTAGATGACCATGCCTTTTGGAAAGGGCAGAAAAAGAATCCAGAAGAAGAACAGAATTCCAAACAAGAACAAGAAATGCAACAAGCTATGATGGAGATGTGGCAAGAGATTGCAGAAAAGACAGCTACCAACTTAGAGACGTTTTCAAAGAATATTGGCAACGAAGCAAAAGGGTTACTCCGAAGCATGAAGATAGCCAATCGGAAACGATATGATTATCGAGCATTTTTGAAAAAATTTGCAGTCACTAGGGAAGTTGTACAGGTAGATGAGGATTCTTTTGACTATGTATACTATACGTATGGATTACAACAGTTTGGAAATATGCCTTTAATCGAAGCGTTAGAGTATAAAGAGACTAAGAAAATTGAACAATTTGTAATTGTTATTGATACATCAGGTTCCTGCTCTGGTCAGTTGGTACAACGCTTTTTAACAGAGACTGTATCCATGCTTTTGGATAGTGAAAGTTTTTCAAAGAAAGTGCATATTCACATCTTGCAGTGTGATAATCAAATCCAAGAAGATAGATTGATTACATCTATGGATGAACTGGAACAATACAAAGAACAGTTTGTGGTGAAAGGATTTGGTGGAACAGATTTTCGACCTGCATTTGAATATGTAGATAAGTTGCAGCAGGATAAGGAGTTATCAAGTCTAAAAGGTATGATTTATTTTACAGACGGGATAGGTGTATATCCTAAGAAACGTCCGAATTATGATGTGGCATTTGTATTTGTGGAAACGGATTATACAGATAAATTAGTCCCACCTTGGGCTATGAAGCTAGTGATAGAAGAGGAGTAAGACGATGGATATTAAGAGAGCAAAGGAAGAAATCAAACATTCATTGAATGCGTATTTTGCAAAAGATGAGTACGGGGAATACAAGATTCCAGTTGTGAGACAAAGACCGATTCTATTAATTGGACCACCGGGAATTGGAAAAACTGCCATTATGGAACAGATTGCACAGGAAATGAAAATTGGGTGCGTGTCCTATACGATAACCCACCATACAAGACAGAGTGCAGTAGGGCTTCCATTTATTGAGAAGAAAGAGTTCGGTGGAGTAGAATACTCGGTAACTCAGTATACTATGAGTGAAATATTAGCATCTGTATATGAAAGAATCGAGCGATTTGGACAAACAGAAGGAATTCTATTTTTAGATGAAATAAATTGCGTATCGGAAACATTAGCTCCGATGATGTTGCAATTTTTACAATGCAAAACCTTTGGAAATCAAAAACTGCCAGAAGGTTGGGTAATCATTGCAGCAGGAAATCCACCAGAGTATAATAAATCGGTTCGAGATTTTGATATAGTAACACTAGATCGTATGAAGAAAATTGATGTGGAACAAGATTATAAAGTGTGGAAAGAGTATGCTTATAAGCAAAAGTTACATCCAGCGATTTTGTCCTATCTAGATATTAAGAAAGAAAACTTCTATATCATCGAGACTACTGTTGATGGAATGCAATTCGTAACAGCAAGGGGATGGGAAGATTTATCTGCTATTTTGTTCGAATACGATGCAATGAATATTACGGTAGATGAACATGTCATTGTGCAATATTTACAACATCCGCTAGTAGCTAAGGATTTTGCAAATTATCTAATACTATATGCAAAATATCAAAATGATTACGATGCAGAAATGATTCTAACAGGTCAAAAAAATGCACAAGTAATTGAGAAAATGAAAGCAGCACCATTTGATGAAAGAATTAGTGTATTAGGCTTGTTGTTAAGTAAATTAGGTGAACACTTTTATGATGCCTATATTTTGGATGCACATGTAACAGAACTATACGGATGGTTACTAAAAATCAAGAAAAAAGCGGAGTCTACTAGCATCCTAAAAGAATTAGATAATGTAAAAGAGAAAGTAATGGATGAACTGAAAGAATTAAAAGAATCTGGTCAGTTAGATAAAGATGTTAAGATTGTAAAACATAAAGTAATACAAAGCTTAGAAGAAATGAAAGTTTATCTGCTAGAAACAGAAGATCATTTTAGCTCGGTTCAAGAAAGATTCATTGCCCTATCAGACAAGCGAGAAGCAAAGATAGAAGAAGCATCAAATGCTTTATCAAATGCGTTCAATTTCTTAGAAAATGCATTTGGCGAAAGTCAAGAGATGGTCATTTTCATTACCGAACTAACCAGTAGCTATTACAGTATGCGATTTATCAGCGAAAATGGTTCCGATGAGTATTATCAATACAATAAGAGTTTATTATTTAAAGATGTAGAACAAGACATTTTAAATGAAATCCAAGAGATGAAAGATTGTATGTGAGATGGAAAAATATAATTATAAAGATTTATTTGAATATGAATTGGTACAGTCAAAACGAAAGACCATAGGAATTGTAGTGAAGGCAGGTGGTGCTGTTACAATCAAAGCACCATTACACCTTTCTGTGGGGGAAATTGAACGTTGCATAGAACAAAAGAAAAACTGGATTCTTGACAAGATTCATGAAATGGAGCAGCAGGGTGACAAAGTTCCTGTACGAACTTATCAAACAGGAGAAACCTTGTATTATCTTGGGCAAGCTTATCAGCTCATTCGTAAGCCAGCCATTATTGGAAGACGTGTCTATGTTCGCTTAGAAGAAACGAATATCGTCATCTATGGAAAGTTTGAGCATGAAGAACAAGTGAAACAGGCATTAGAAGCTTGGTATCAACAAAAGGCAGCCATATGGATGACAAAACGTCTAAATTATTTTAAAGAACAGATTGGTGTGGACTTTAAAAAGGTAAGTTTTCGAAGTCCAAAGACCAGGTGGGGAAGCTGTTCTAGTACAAAAAGTATTATGTTAAATTGGAAATTAATTATGGCACCAAGTGAGATTATTGATTATGTAATTTGCCACGAACTATGTCATTTATTAGAAATGAACCATTCCAGTGCTTTTTGGGCACTTGTGGAAAAGCAGATTCCAGACTGGAAAGAACGAAGGAACTGGCTTAAAGAAAATGGAATTATGTTAATTGTATAATTGAAGCCATACAATAGGAAGGGAGTGGGAAAATGAAGTCTAAGTATAAGGGGATTATGTATATCGTGGCCTCTGCGTTTTGTTTTGCGTTAATGAATGCATTTATTCGTTTGGCGGGGGATTTACCATCCATACAGAAAGCATTTTTTCGTAATGCTGTAGCACTAGTATTTGCATATATCATTATGCGAAAAGATCATGTGAAGATAGGATGGAATAAAGGTGATGGAAAATATTTGTTTCTAAGAGCGTTTTTTGGAACACTTGGTATTATCTGCAACTTTTATGCAGTAGACCACCTTGTTTTATCCGATGCTTCTATGTTAAATAAAATGTCGCCGTTTTTTGCAATTATATTTTCTTATCTAATTCTTCGAGAAAGGATAAATATTGTACAATTCTTTAGTGTTGTAATTGCATTTATTGGATGCTTATTTATTGTAAAGCCAACGTTTCATAATATGGATTTACTTCCATCTATAATTGGCTTGTGTGGAGGATTGGGAGCAGGGATTGCGTATACAATGGTTCGAATTCTGGGAAAACGAGGAATTAAAGGACCATTTGTAGTATTTTTCTTCTCTTCATTTTCTTGTATCGCAGTATTGCCATATTTTATATTTGGTTATAAACCAATGACATCACAGCAGTTAATGTATTTGCTTTTGGCAGGATTAGCAGCAACAGGTGGACAATTTGGTATTACAGCAGCGTACTTCCATGCACCAGCGATTGAGATAAGTGTTTATGATTATTCACAAGTTGTTTTTGCCGCTATTATTGGATTTATTTTATTTGGACAAATGCCAGATGTTTATAGTTTTATTGGATATGTTTTAATATGTAGCGTAGCAATATTGATGTTTTTGTATAACAAACGAAAAGCGCAATCTAAGTAGAAGAGTGATTGAAGCTACGATTTTTTGGCATAGATGGTTGATTTGCGTTATTTGAGTAATTGTGCCATAATAGAACTATACTTTGAAATGGAGGCAAGTAACATGTCAGATGGATATCAATACACACATATTGTTCATTATTATGAAACAGATCAAATGAAAGTTGTACATCATTCTAATTACATTCGATGGTTTGAAGAAGCTCGTACTGCATTGTTAAAAGACGCAGGAATACCATATCATGTAATGGAGCAAAACGGAATTATTATTCCAGTAGTTGACGTAAGTTGTAAGTATAAAAATATGACTCGTTTCGGTGAAGAAGTTGTAGTTACAACAAAGATTTCAAAGTTCAATGGGGTAGTAATTGAATTTGCTTATGAAGTACATGGAAAAGAAAGTGGACAGTTAAAAGTAATTGGGACAAGTAGTCATTGTTTTCTTGACGAAGACTACAAAGTGATTTCATTAAAGAAAAAGTACCCAGATATTTATGCGAAGATGTTAGAATATATGGAATAAGAAAAAGCGTGTTTGTGAATATACAGACACGCTTTTTCTATAATTAAAGTATTAGTTATCGGAATTGATTAGATAGACACATCAATATTTGCACCTAAATCAGGATTTACAGACATCTCCATCATTTTCTTCATGCCATCTCCAGCGATTTCCATCTGATCCATAGCTAATTTTGCTACCTTTGCACCGATGGCATTGCCTAGATTCATAGTCGGTATTGCTGCAGCAACAGCAGTGATATCCATCGTCATACTTTACACCTCCTATTAAACGATCTTAGTACTCCATTGTGAACAATCCCATACATCTGTCGCAAGCCCTTCATAGAAATCAGGTTCATGACAGATCAAAAGAATGCTTCCTTTGTACTCTTTTAGTGCTCGTTTTAATTCTTCTTTTGCATCTTTATCTAAATGGTTGGTAGGCTCGTCTAATAGTAGAATATTTGTCTCGCGATTGATTAATTTACATAATCGAACCTTAGCTTGCTCACCACCACTTAAGACCCTAACTTGACTCTCGATGTGTTTTGTTGTTAAACCACATTTTGCAAGAGCAGAACGAACTTGATATTGTGTGTAAGACGGAAACTCGTTCCAGATTTCATCGATGCATGTTGTTGTATTCCCAGGAGCCATTTCTTGTTCGAAATAACCGATTTCAAGATAATCTCCTAATGTAACAGAGCCTTCTAATGATTTATTTAAACCAAGAATACTTCTTAATAATGTAGTTTTGCCAATACCATTTGCACCCGTTAGCACAATTTTTTGACCACGTTCCATCGATAAATTCAGTGGCTTAGAAAGAGGCTCATCGTAACCGATTACAAGATCCTTTGTCTCAAATAGCATTTTTCCAGAGGTTCTTGCATTTAAGAAGTGGAACTCTGGCTTTGGCTTGTCTTTCGCAAGTTCAATAACTTCCATCTTGTCTAATTTCTTTTGACGGGACATAGCCATATTACGAGTGGAAACTCTTGCTTTATTACGAGCAACGAAGTCCTCTAATTCTTCAATTTCTTGTTGTTGACGACGATAAGCAGCTTCTAATTGTGCACGTTTCATCGCATACACTTCTTGGAATTTGTCATAATCTCCAACGTAGCGATCCAATTTTTGATTTTCCATATGATAAATTAAGTTAATTACACTATTTAAAAATGGAATATCATGTGAAATCAAAATAAATGCATTTTCATATTCTTGTAAATAACGTTTTAACCATTCGATATGCTCAACATCTAAATAGTTAGTCGGCTCGTCTAGAAGTAGAATATCAGGTTTTTCTAATAAAAGTTTTCCTAATAATACTTTTGTTCTTTGACCACCACTAAGGTCTGAAACATCTTTATCTAAGCCGATATCCTCTAAGCCAAGAGCACGACCGATTTCGTCAATTTTAGAATCTATAATATAGAAGTCATGTGACATTAATAAATCTTGGATTACGCCTAATTCTTCCATCATAGAAGTTAGTTCATCTTCTGAAGCGTCGCCCATCTTATCACAGATTTCATTCATTCTTTGTTCCATGTCGAATAAAAATGCAAATGCAGATTTTAATACATCACGGATAGACATACCCTTTTCTAATACGGTATGCTGGTCTAAATATCCAACTCTTACGTTTTTAGACCATTCGATTTTACCTTCATCAGGTTGTAATTTACCAGTAATAATATTCATAAAGGTGGATTTTCCTTCACCATTTGCTCCGAATAAACCGATGTGTTCACCTTTTAATAGACGAAATGATACATCTTGAAATATAGCACGGTCACCAAATCCATGACTAAGATGTTCCACGTTTAAAATACTCATATCTTATACCAAGCCTTTCTCGTATTGTTTCTATTTCCTTTTCCTTTCTTGATTTTTTTATTTCACGTTGTACTTTGTGCGAAAACAATCGAAGAAATAGAAATAGAAACATGTATTAGTGTTATTTTAATGGAAAAGTATTCGTATGACAATAGGTTTATCTGGATTTTATGGAAAGCTTTGATCTGTGAAATAGATAGAAGCGGATATTCTTTTGAATGAAAAAAAGAAATAGAAAAAAGATTGACAAACATATGTTCGAATGTTACAATGTATTTGTTCTTAAAACTTGGACATATTCAGAGAGGTAATTTTTGAAATGCGATTACGAATGGGTTATGTGCTATGTGAAGGAACAGTAGTGAGCTTACTAAAAAGGGTGAAAGGGTTACATACGATGAGGGTATTTTTGTTCTCAAGCAATATAGATAGAATCAATGCTTCTCTTCCCATTGAACTAATTTCGATATGTTGTTTGAAGAATGGGGTACGTATAATGTGCTAATGAAATGTGCGGGCTTTTTTAAAAGGGGGAACTGGGCGAATAGAAACTGTTATGATAAAAGGGGAAATAGCAGGTTCTGTTCGTCTGGTTTTGTTTTATTCGCTATTTTAGAGTTTGACATATTTTTCTTTAGGAGATTTCAAAGGATAATGGTAGAGGACAAATTGTTTACTGTGAACTTTATATAGGATAATAGATCAGAATGAAAAGAAAAGTGATAATATTTAAAGTATCTTCATAATAATGTTAAGGAGATTTCTATGTAGATAATAAGAAAATAAAAAAGACTAAATCCGAAGATTTAGTCTTAACAGGGGCAGTAGGACTTGAACCCACGACCTGCGGTTTTGGAGACCGTTATTCTACCAACTGAACTATACCCCTATGTGTTTTTGTGTCAGCCACGTTGCTTAGATAGTATACGATATGAAAGAGAGTTTGTCAACAACTTTTTTGAAAAAAATAAATATTTTATTGAAAAGTTGTTATGCGATGACTAGAACTAAATTTCCTATGAATTAAAAAAAGACTAAATTCGAAGATTTAGTCTTAACAGGGGCAGTAGGACTTGAACCCACGACCTGCGGTTTTGGAGACCGTTATTCTACCAACTGAACTATACCCCTATGTGTTTTGACGTGTCAGCCACATCACTTCTATATAATACAACACGATAAAACATTTGTCAACAAAAAATATCAAAAAATTTGCAAACTTTCATGAAAAATATGAAAGCCCTGCAAATGCAAGGCTTAATGCTTACGTATACTGTTTCATTCGATATGAGTGCTTTTTATATTAGTGGTTTGTTTGCGATATCAATTAGCAGTTGCAACCGTTATGGCATCTACAGTTACATCCGTTATTACATCCGTTATTACATCCATTGTTGCATCCACTATTGCTGCGACGGTTGTTTCCGCAATTCCATTGGTTGTTGCCTCTGCAATTGTTGTTTCCTGTATTATAATTGCCATTAGCACCATTATTGTAAGGAACAGCATAATTTTCATAGCCCATGAATGGTCCAGCATAGCAAGGAAGTCCGTAGATATATCCAGGTGTAGCTAAATCACTATTTACGTTTTCTGGACAGATTTTATTAATTGTTACGTAGTAGTTAAAGATAAATGTTGAGCAAGATGTAGTAACTGCTAAGGAAAGTGTTGTAGGTAGATCCTTGCAAGATACGGAGAACATGTCAACTGCGGATAAGATAGTTGTTCCATCTTTGCAAGAATCTTCTGTAGATGTCTTACAAGCTAATCGCGTACAATTTTCTGCAATAAAGGAAGTGAATATACATTTTTTTGGAGGTTCTGGTCTTTTTGGTGTAGGTGCTGGCACTTGTGTAGGTTCAGCCTCTCTTGGTGTAGGAGATCCCCCACATTTTGGTGCTTTCTTTTTGGCAATGATCACGTAGCTTACTTGGTATAAACCAGGTTGTGTGATAAAAATTTTAGAGTTTCCAGCTTTTGCACTGATAGCTCCGCTAGAAAAAGCAATCGTATTAAGTGTAAGATTTGCAGGGCAGTCTTTTGTAGTTTCAGGTGTTGGTTCAGTATTATCTGTTGTATAAGCTACAAATGAAGCAGGGCGACAACAACAATTACGATAAGAAAATTCACCATTACCATTAAAAGAGTCCTTACTTTCATTATTATAAAGAGAAATACCACTACAATTTTGATTACAATTATATTTCATAAGGAACACTCCCTTAAACTTTTTATAGTAATACTATATTCAAAAAAAGTAGAAATGTGTCAGTTACGAGATAAAAATGATTGTATGACAAAGTATGATTTTTACAGTAGTTTTTTTAGGTAAGACTAAGAAAACATTGACGGAAAAGTGAAAAAATGATATAAATAACTACAATGTTGCAAAATAAATGTATGTATTTAATATTAGAAAGAAGAGTGATTATTCATGAAAACTAGAAAAATAAGACTAACTCAGATAGAAGAAGTGAAAGAATTCGTTAATGCAGCATCTGGATGTGATTTTGATGTAGATATTTTTTATAATCGTGTAATTGTAGATGCAAAATCACTTTTAGGCGTATTAAGCCTTGATCGAACAAGAGAGTTGAATGTTTCATGTCGGGGGCATAATCAGAACTTTGAGAATACATTGAATAAATTTGCATCTTGCTTATAGAATTACTATATATAGAAATACTATATATAATATGTAGTAAAATAGAATGGAGAAAGTGATGTATCGTTTAATAACTCGAGATAAACAGGCAAAAAGAGGTGAATTTCACACTGTACATGGTGTGATTCAAACTCCTGTATTTATGAATGTTGGAACGGCTGCTGCAATTAAGGGTGCCGTTTCAACTATGGATTTACAGACTATCGGGACACAAGTGGAGTTATCAAATACGTATCATTTACATGTTAGACCAGGCGATAAAGTGATTAAGCAGATGGGTGGTCTTCATAAATTTATGGTTTGGGATAAGCCGATTTTAACAGATTCCGGTGGATTCCAAGTGTTTTCGTTAGCAGGTCTTCGAAAGATTAAAGAAGAAGGTGTTTACTTCCAATCACATGTAGATGGAAGAAAAATTTTTATGGGACCAGAAGAAAGTATGCAGATTCAATCCAATCTTGCATCTACCATTGCGATGGCATTCGATGAGTGTCCACCACATCCAGCAACTCGTGAATATATGCAGAATTCCGTAGATAGAACAACAAGATGGCTAGAGCGTTGTGTAAAGGAAATGAAACGTTTAAATGAACTTCCAGACACAATCAATCCAAAACAAATGCTATTTGGAATTAACCAAGGTGGCACATTTGCAGATATTCGTATCGAACATGCAAAGAGAATCTCTGAGATGGACTTAGATGGTTATGCATTAGGTGGACTTGCTGTTGGTGAAAGTCACGAAGCCATGTATGAAGTGATTGAGAAGACAGTACCATATCTTCCTTTAGAAAAACCTACTTATTTAATGGGTGTTGGTACACCAGCAAACATTTTAGAAGCAGTTGAACGTGGTGTGGATTTCTTTGATTGTGTTTATCCTTCAAGAAATGGTAGACATGGACATGCATACACAAATCACGGTAAGATGAATTTATTAAATGCAAAATATGAGTTAGATGATAGACCTATTGAAGAAGGTTGCCAATGTCCAGTTTGTCAAACTTACAGTAGATCTTATATTAGACATCTATTAAAAGCAAAAGAAATGCTAGGATTAAGATTCCTTGTTACACATAACTTATACTTCTATAACAAGATGATGGAAGAGATTCGTGAAGCGATTGAACAACATAGATTCCACGAATATAAAAAAGCTAAGTTAGAAAGTATGGCGCAAGGTGAATAAGTGTGATATAATTCCATTTGTTCGAGCTAATAGGACAAGACTAGATATTTCTGGTTGCTAGACCGCTCAATAATTATTTAGGAGGGACAACATGTCTAATGTAACAGTATTTTTATCAAGTGCAGTTGGAGGAACAGCTGGGTTATTAGGAACATTTTTACCTATTATCCTTATGTTTGTTGTATTTTATTTCTTATTAATACGTCCTCAGAAAAAGCAAGAGAGAGAGCATGCAGCTTTAGTTTCTTCTGTTGAAGAAGGCGATAGTATTTTAACAACAAGTGGTTTTTATGGTGTAGTTATTGACGTTATGCCAGAAATCGTTATCGTTGAATTTGGTAATAATAAAAACTGTAGAATTCCAATGAAAAAAGATTGTATCGTTGAAGTAGAAAAAGCGAATAAAGAATAATATTGGATAAAATGTTATTAGATAAAAAACTGTAGTTTGCGGATGTAAGCTACAGTTTTTTTGATGTAATGAGTAAATGGTGTAATCAGTAATTGATATGAAGGTGAATGGTCTAAGAAGCTTTAAATAGTGTAATAATAAACGAAAACTCAAACTACTATCATTTCAAAATGGCATCAAGTAAACAATCTGGTACTTCTAAATTGCCCATTCCCGTTCCTAGTGAAATATCAGGTTTTACTTCACCGTGAAAATCAGAACCACCAGTAAGCAGTAAGTTGTATTTGGAAGCCAATCGTTTTACAACCGATTCTTCTTGATGGGAATAAGTAGAATAGATAGCTTCAATTCCTTGTAAGCCATGTTGTGTTAAACGTGCTACCAATTGATCTAATTCAGTAGGTGGTAAATGATAAAGCATTGGATGTGCGAGACATGGAATGCCGCCTGCTTGTAAGATGGCTTTGATGGCTTGTTCTGGGGTGATGTATTTTCGATTTACATAGTAAGGACCGTCTTCTCCTAAGAATTTGTTGAAAGCTTCTTTGTGGGAAGAAACATATTTCTTTCGAACTAACTCCTTGGCAAAATGTGCTCTTGTGATAACAGCATTTTTCGCTTCGGCTTGTAAAGTTTCTAATGTAATATCAAAACCTGCATTTTGGAAGTTCTCAACCATTTTGCGATTACGTTCTTCACGTTCTAGAACCATTTGATTCAAAAGAGAAACAAAAGCTTCATTTTTGTAATTAATATTTAGCCCCAATATATGAATATCACGCTTTTTATAGCCTACGGACAATTCTACGCCTGGGATTAAGGTGAAATCGATTCCTTGACTTTGATAGAATTTGGCGCGTTCGAAAGCTTCGGGAATCCCTTCGATTGTATCATGGTCAGTCAGTGCAATGGCTTTGAGCTTTAATTCTACTGCAAGGTCAATTACTTGAGATGGAGTAAGTGTTCCATCGGATTTGTTTGAGTGTACGTGTAAATCAATCATGTTATTTCCTTCCTTATTTATATATCTACAGTGCTATCTTCTTGTGTTTGTAACACTGTGTTCGTAACATATGTTCATAACACAATTTTACAACAGAAAGCTAAGAAAATGAAGGGAGAAATTCAGCGAATCAGTTCTAATCATTTCCGAAAACTAATATATATGAAAGTAGAAAGTACGAGTAATGGAGGTGATTTTGCGTGAATCAAACTGCTGGAAAACAATCTAAGGGAACTATTTTGGTAAAGGCTTTGTTCGTATCATATATTATGACAGGAATCATTTTGTTAATCCTTGCGCTTATTATGTATAAGGCAGAACCTCCTAATATGTTCATTAGCACTGGAGTTGTATTTGCTTACATTTTTTCAGCCTTTATAGGTGGGATGATTGTAGGAAAGAAAACACAGGAAAAGAGATTCTTGTGGGGTATTATTTCAGGGCTTCTTTACTTTTCTATTATTTTTGCAGTATCTATTTTGATGAATAAGGATATTGTGAGTCAGTTAGGAAGTACAGTTGTTGTGTTTGTAACATGTGGCTTTGGCGGAATGCTTGGAGGAATGTTAAGTTAGGGAAGTGGTAAAAAAAAACTTCCAATACATAATGATCTGTGCTATAATGTTTAAAGTTGACAAAAGTCTTTTGACATAAGTTTTGTTTGGGAATTCAAAAGAAGGAGGGCTTGAATTGAAACATATTAAATCTTTAACTACACGTAATTTAAAAGATTCAATGAAAAAAGGCGGTTGTGGAGAATGCCAAACTTCCTGCCAGTCCGCTTGCAAAACATCTTGCACAGTTGGAAATCAAAGCTGTGAGAACCAATAATTATAAGCATTGGGCAGCGGCATTTTTGCCGCTGCCTATTCAATGTATATAATATACGGACAAACCCAGCAGTATATATCATATTGAAAGGAGTAGAGCAGTGATACATCAATACAAAAGTAACGGTTTCAATATCGTATTAGACGTCAATAGTGGGAGTGTCCATGTAGTGGATGATTTAGTTTATGATATGATAGCGTTATATGAATCACAAAGTAAAGAGTCCATAATTGAAATGATGTTATCCAAATATACAGCATCTGAGTATAGCAG
Source organism: uncultured Anaeromicropila sp. (assembly GCA_964409685.1). Taxonomy (GTDB): domain Bacteria; phylum Bacillota; class Clostridia; order Lachnospirales; family Lachnospiraceae; genus Clostridium_AI. The sequence continues at coordinate 32,373 of CAYPEJ010000013.1, read as the reverse complement.
AAAAGACATCGAAGAGGCTATGGAAGAAATTGAAGAGTTGAAAAAAGAAGGTTGTTTATTTACACAGGATATCTATGAGAATTATATTATAGATTTTAAAAAGCGCCAAACAGTTGTGAAAGCATTGTGTCTACATATTGCTCATGATTGTAATTTAGCTTGTAGATATTGTTTTGCGAGTGAAGGTGAATATCAGGGCGATAGAGGTTTGATGAGCTTTGAAGTAGGTAAACAAGCTTTGGATTTTTTAATTGCCAATTCTGGTAATCGAAAAAATCTTGAAGTTGATTTCTTTGGTGGCGAACCACTTATGAATTTTAACGTTGTAAAGCAATTAGTTCAATATGGTAGAGAACAAGAGAAGATTCATAATAAAAATTTCCGTTTTACCTTAACAACAAACGGTGTTTTATTAAATGATGACATTATCGAGTTCTTGAATCAAGAGATGGCGAATGTTGTTTTAAGTGTTGACGGCCGTAAGGATGTTCATGATTGGATGAGACCAACGAGAAATGGAAAAGGCAGCTATGATTTAATTATGCCAAAGTTCCAAAAACTTGCAAAGAGTAGAAACCAGAAAGATTACTATGTAAGAGGAACATTCACTCGTCATAATCTGGATTTTGCAAAAGACGTGTTGCATCTTGCAGACTTAGGATTTAAGCAGATTTCTGTAGAACCCGTTGTAGCAGATGAAGCAGAGGAGTATGCAATTCAGGAAGCAGACATTCAAAAGATTTTTGATGAATATGATCAACTGGCAAGAGAACTAATTGAACGTAAGAAAAATGGAAAAGGGGTCAACTTCTTCCATTTTAATATAGATTTAAGTGGTGGACCATGTGTAGCAAAAAGATTATCCGGCTGTGGTTCGGGTACTGAGTATTTAGCAGTGACACCATGGGGAGATTTATATCCATGTCATCAATTCGTTGGAAAAGAAGAGTTCCTGATGGGAAATGTTTTTGATGGGGTAAAAAAGACAGATATTCGTGACGAGTTTAAATTATGTAATGTTTATGCAAAACCAAAATGTAAAGAATGTTTTGCCCGTTTCTACTGCAGTGGTGGATGTGCAGCAAATTCCTTTAATTTTAATGGTAATATAAACGGAACATATGATGTGGGATGTGAATTACAGAAAAAGCGTATTGAGTGTGCTATCATGATGAAAGCAGCAGAAGCACAGATGGATTAAGGGTAAATCATACGCTCAATAAGTAAGAGGTAAAGGAGAAAGAACTATGAGAGATAAGAAGAAAGGTATACTTAGCCTCTGTCTTGCAGTCATTGTTATTGCAGCATTGTGCTTTGTAACATTTGTGGGTGTAGGTAAAGAACATAAAGGAACTGCGGAACATATCCGTTTAGGTCTTGATTTAGCTGGTGGTGTAAGTATTACTTATGAAGCCAAGGAAGCAAATCCATCCGATACTGAGATGAAGGATACTATCTACAAGCTTCAAAAACGTGTGGAAAATTACAGTACAGAAGCAGCGGTTTACCAAGAAGGTACAAACCGTGTAAATGTTGATATTCCTGGTGTTACAGATGCCAATGAAATCTTAGAAGCATTAGGAAAAGCTGGTTCTATTGAGTTTAAAACAGAAGATGGTGAAACTGTAATCACAGGTTCCGATATCGCAGATGCACAAGCAGGTACTCAATCAGATCCTACAACTGGTCAGACAGAATACGTTGTTCAATTAAAATTAAATGCATCTGGTACAACAAAATTTGCAGAGGCAACAGCTGCAAACTTACAAAAAACAATTGCTATCGTATATGATGGTGAAACAATTTCTGCTCCTACTGTACAAAGTGAAATCACAAATGGTGAAGCTGTAATCAGTGGACAATCATCTTATGAAGAAGCAGAAACATTGGCAAGTACAATTCGTATCGGTGCACTTCCTCTTGAGTTAGAAGAAATACGTTCTAACGTAGTTGGTGCGAAATTAGGTGAAGAAGCACTTCATACAAGTTTAATTGCTGGTTTAATTGGTTTAATTATTGTCTTATTATTTATGTGCATCTACTACAAGATTCCTGGTGTAGCTGCAAGTATTGCATTAATCATCTATATTTTAGCAGATGTAATAATGATTAACGCATTCGACGTAACATTAACATTACCAGGTATCGCTGGTGTTATCTTATCTGTTGGTATGGCGGTAGATGCGAATGTTATTATCTTCACTCGTATTCGTGAAGAAATCGGTGCTGGAAAATCCGTTCGTTCTGCGATTAAAGCAGGTTTTGATAAAGCGTTATCCGCTATCATTGATGGTAATGTAACAACATTAATTGCTGCAGCAGTACTTTATTTTAAAGGTTCTGGTACAGTAAAAGGATTTGCTCAAACATTAGCAATCGGTATTGTGATTTCTATGTTTACTGCATTATTTGTAACAAGGACAATTTTGAGAGGTCTTTATCGTATCGGTCTTGATAGTGAAAAATACTATGGAGTATGCAAAGAAGTTAAAGTATATAACTATACAAAGAAAGCAAAAGTGTTTTTTGCAATTTCCATCGTCCTTATCCTTATTGGTGTAGGTGGTATGGTTCGTAACAACAGCAGTATTGGTTCTGTCTTAAAATATGACTTAGATTTCTCTGGTGGTACACAAACTCAAGTAACATTTAATGAAGAGGTTCCAGCAATAAGTGAAATTGAAGAAGTATTTAAAGACGCAACAGGTGAAATTGCAAGTGTTTCTTCCATTCAAGGTGAAAACGCAGTGCTTGTTAAGACAAATACTTTAGATTTAGCTGCACGTACAAAATTAACAAACACATTAGTTGAAAAATATGGTATTTCCGAAAAACAAATTGCTGCAGAAAGTATTAGTCCTTCTGTAAGTTCTGAAATGAAATCAGATGCAGTTATTGCGGTAATTATTGCTACAATCTGTATGTTAATTTATATCTGGATTCGATTCAAAGATCTTGCATTTGGTGCAAGTGCTGTAATTGCTTTACTACATGACGTTTTAGTAGTATTAATGGTTTACTCTGTATTCCAGGTTTCTGTAGGTAATACATTTATCGCTTGTATGCTTACAATCGTTGGTTATTCTATCAACGCAACAATTGTTATCTTTGACCGTATTCGTGAGAACAAAAAGAATAAGACAAAGATTGAAGATATTGATGCAATTGTGAACGAAAGTATCAGCCAAACATTCAGTAGAAGTATTAATACTTCCCTTACAACATTTGTAATGGTATTCTTCTTAGGTATCATGGGTGTTGATTCTGTAAAAGAATTTGCAGTACCATTAATGGTAGGTATTGTTTGTGGATGTTATTCTTCTGTATGTATTACAGGTACTGTTTGGTACTTCTTCAAGAAGATTGGAAACAAAAAGAATGCATAATATTTTCATATATTAAAATTTATAAGAATTCTACATTGAAAATTAGAAAGAGCGTCGGTTCTGACAAGAAGAACTGGCGCTTTTCCTATATAAATAAAGGGATAAATTGGATTCTATTTGATTCATTCAGGGAAGAAGTAGTAGGCCTATTCTTAACTGAATCTTTACCATACTATTGTTATAATCATTTTGGATGGAGGTTTTCATGAAAGAGTCAAAAAATAAGAATCATAAGATCGTTTCTAATACAATCTTTGTTTTGGCTATATTAATTATTTTTTTTCTCGTTAGTCTTATGATAAAGGAACGATTACATGCAGATAGTTTAATACCAGCGATTTTTGCGTTAGCGGTATTTTTAATATCGTTATTTACAGATGGATATAGTTTGGGGATTATAGCCTCTTTGCTTAGTGTATTGGCTCTAAACTATGCATTTACCTTTCCGTACTTTAAATTTAACTTTAGTATTCCAGAAAATATGATATCAGCGGTTATTATGTTGGTCATCACTATTTTATCTAGTGCTTTGGCGACAAAAGTAAAGAAAAATGAAAAAATGAAAGCTGAGACGGAAAAGGAGAAAATGCGAGCGAATTTGCTTCGAGCAGTATCCCACGATTTGAGAACACCATTGACGACCATCTATGGTTCTAGCGCAACTATAGTAGAACAGCTAGATTGTTTATCTGTAGCACAGTTGATGCAATTAGCCACAGGAATAAAAGAAGATGCTCAATGGCTTATGGGAATGGTGGAAAATTTGCTTTCCGTTACACGTATTGATAGTGATGGAGTGAAAATTATTAAAACCACAACTGTGTTAGAAGAATTGATAGATGCAGTTTTAATGCGATTTAAAAAGCGATATCCAGAGCAGAAGATTATCGTAAAAATTCCTGAAGAATTTATTAGTATCCCTATGGATGCAGTTTTGATAGAGCAAGTTATTGTAAATATGTTAGAAAATGCAGTACAACACGCAGTTGGTATGACAGAATTGATGTTGCATGTGTATGTACAGGAAGAACAGGCTGTATTCGAAATATCTGATAATGGAAAAGGCATTGAAAAAGAAAGACTAAAAGATATTTTTACAGGCTATTTTGAAAAGAAAGATGCACCAATTGACCACCAGAAAAGTAGTATGGGCATTGGGTTATCCGTTTGTGCTTCCATTATTAAGGCACACGATGGAAGTATAGAGGTGGAAAATAGAAAAGAAGGCGGTTGTTGTTTCCGATTTGCATTAGATATGGAGGTAGAACAGTATGAATAACAGACACAAAATTTTGATTATTGAAGATGAAATCAATATCTGTAATTTTGTGAAAACAATATTAGAAACGAATAATTATCAAGTGATCATTGCACAAAATGGAACGAATGGTAAGGCAATGTTTTTGTCTCATAATCCCAATTTAGTTATCCTGGATTTAGGATTACCAGATATAGATGGAATTGAATTTATTGAGGAAGTAAGAATGCATTCTGACATTCCGATTATTGTTTTATCAGCACGAACCAATGAAAATGACAAAGTTCTAGCACTAGATTCTGGTGCGAATGATTATGTAACAAAACCATTTGGAACAAATGAATTACTTGCTAGAGTTCGAACGGCACTTCGCAATAGTCGTTTTCAAGGGGTAAGTGAAAAGCAAATGCGAAAAAAATTTCAGATACAAGGTTTTATGATTGATTATGAAGGACGAAAAGTAACGGTAGATGGTGAAGAGATAAAGTTAACCCAGACAGAATACAACATTGTAGAACTGTTATCCATTCATGCAGGAAGAGTGCTTACATATTCCGAAATTATTAAAAAGATATGGGGTTATTCTGACTTTGGAAGCGTTAAAAAATTACAGGTAAATATGGCAAATATTCGAAAGAAACTAAAGGAACATCCAGGAGAATACCGCTATATATTAAATGAGTTAGGTGTGGGATATCGTATGAATAATGACTATGAAGAAGGAGAAATGCAAAAATGAGAAAGACAAAAGTAATTTGTACCATTGGACCATCTAGTGAAAATGAAGATATTCTAACCAAAATGTGTTTGGCAGGTATGAATGTTGCTAGATTGAATTTTTCCCATGGAACAAAAGAGGAGCATCAAAAAAAGATTGACTTAATAAAAAGTGTCCGAGAAAAATTGAACTTGCCAATTGCCATTATGCTGGATACAAAAGGACCAGAATATCGAATCAAAACATTTGAAAACAAGAAGATTATGCTTTCGGATGGTGATACATTTACCTTTACGACAGAGGATGTGATTGGAAATCAAGAAAGAGTATCGGTAACATATGAACACCTAATTGAGAATCTAAGTGTGGGTGACAGCATTAAAGTGAACAATGGCTTAGTTATCTTTGAAGTAATGGAATTAACTCAGAATGAGGCGATTTGTAAAGTAATCACAGGTGGAGAACTTTCAGACCGTAAGAGTATGAATTTTCCTAATAAAGTGATGAATCATGAATTTTTAAGTGAACAAGATAAGGAAGACTTATTATTCGGAATACAAAATGAAGTGGATTTTGTGGCAGCATCCTTTGTATCTACAAAAAAGGATGTAAAGGATTTACGAGAGTTCTTAGATGCAAATGGTGGAAATGAAATTGATATTATTGCAAAGATAGAAAATCGTTCTGGTGTAGACAATATAGAAGAAATCTGCGAAATTGCAGATGGAGTAATGATTGCAAGAGGTGACCTTGGGGTAGAGATTCCATTTATTGAGGTTCCTGCGATACAAAAATATTTAATTAATAAGTGTCGCTTGCTGGGAACAAGAGTTATCACTGCAACGGAGATGTTAGAATCAATGATTTACAATCCAAGACCAACTAGAGCAGAGATATCGGATGTAGCAAATGCCGTTTACGACGGTTCCTCTGCCGTTATGTTGTCAGGGGAAACTGCATCAGGAAAATATCCAGTAGAAGCAGTAAAAGATATGGTTGAGATTACAGAGTATACAGAAAAAGGGATTAATTACATCAAACGATTTAAGACAACAGAATTTGAAATTAATAACAATTTAGATGCAGTGTCTCATTCCACTTGTTCCATGGCAGTGGATGTTAAGGCAAAATGCATTGTAGTAAGTTCATTGAGCGGACGTACCGCGCGTATGGTAAGTCGTTTCCGCTGTCCAGTAGATATTATCGGCATGACCACATCAGAAAAGGTATGGAGAAAGTTAAACTTAAGTTGGGGAGTAACCCCTGTCTTATGTGAAGAATTTAATTCCGTAGAAGTAATGTTTTATCATGCGTTAAATCAGGCAAAACGGGTATTTGCCTTACAATCTGGTGATAACGTTGTATTAACTGGTGGACAAATCAATGGGAAAACGGGAAATACCAATCTCATTAAAGTAGAAAGGGTAAATTAAAATGACAGTAGCAGGTATTATGGGATTATTGGGCGGATTAGCATTATTTTTGTATGGAATGCAGATGATGAGTGATGGATTAGAGGCAGCCGCTGGTAATAAAATGAAACAAATTTTAGAAAAGTTAACAGCAAACCGATTTCTTGGAGTGTTAGTTGGGGCAGCGATTACAGCAGTGATTCAATCATCATCGGCAACAACCGTTATGGTCGTTGGTTTTGTAAATTCAGGAATGATGACCTTACAACAAGCAGTGTGGATTATTATGGGGGCAAATATAGGAACAACAATCACAGGACAATTAATTGCTTTGGATGTAGGGGCAATTGCTCCGTTGATGGCATTCCTAGGTGTTGCACTTGTAGTATTTTTAAAGAATGAGAAGCTACATCACTACGGAAATATCTTAGCTGGACTTGGAGTTTTATTTATTGGTATGGATATGATGAGTGCAGCTATGAAACCACTTGGTAATTCACCTGAGTTTGTAAGCCTTCTTACAAAGTTTGAGAATCCAGTTTTAGGCATAATATCTGGTATTGTATTTACCGCATTAATTCAGTCCTCATCCGCTTCGGTAGGTATCTTGCAAGCATTAGCAGGAAGTGGAGTGATTGGGTTAAACAGTGCAGCATTTGTATTGTTCGGGCAAAATATTGGAACATGTGTGACTGCATTATTGGCGTCAATTGGAACGAGTCGTAATGCCAAAAGAACAACCGTTATTCATATTTCATTTAACGTGATTGGAACTGTAATTTTTACAACTTTATGCATTGTCACTCCGTTAATTGCAATTGTGCAGGGGTGGACACCGAAAAATGCGCCAGCACAGATTGCCAATTTACATACCTTGTTTAATATTGTAACCACTCTTATTCTTCTTCCATTTGGCAAATGGTTGACGAGGTTTTCAGAATTTATCTTAAAAGACAAGGAAGAGGATGGAGAATCGTCGGAATATCAGTTATTGAATATTAAGATTCCAAGTTCGGAAACGATTGGTGTATCCGCGATCAGTATGGAGGGGACAAAAAAGGAATTAATGCGTATGTTGGAAATGGCTCGTGAAAATGTGCATAAGGCATTTGATGTATATTCCATACAAAATCCGTTGACGTTGTCAGAGGTTGAGGAAAAAGAAGAATATATTGACTATTTAAATAAAGAGATTTCAAGATACATTACGAGAGCTATTACACACGAAACCACGGAAAAGGGAAGTCAGATTTTCAACTCATATTTTTCGATATGTAGCAATATCGAGAGAATAAGCGACCATGCTATTAATATTGCAGGATATTCGGAAGTTATGGATGTGAAAAAGATTACATTTTCTAAGATGGCAGTTGATGAATTAAGTGAGCTACAAAGTGTATGTGATAAGTTATTTGAGTCTTTATTCGAGGACTATCAGAGTGCAATTGAATGGCATACGAAGATTGCTTGTATGGAACAAAAAATAGATGATATTACACAAGAATATCGTAATAATATGTTCTCTCGAATTCAAAAAGGAACTTGTACGGATGAAGCAAGTATTCTTTTTTCTGAAATACTTACCGATTTCGAACGTATCGGTGACCATGCTTTAAACATCTCTGATGAGATGCTAAAGATAGATTTAATCAAATAGTTAGGAATAAAGGTGGGGAGGAATTAACTATGGCGCTTAACATTTTAGCTATTGTTATGGGTGTTATTATGTTGACAGCAGCGATCTGGGCATGGAGAATTGATAACAATAAAGTGAAAAAGTCGGATAAAGTAGAAGAAAAATAAATATCTAGGTAAAACAACTCAAAATACGTTGATATTAAGAAGATTTTGGTGTTGCTTGTTCTCTAATAAAATTAAGAGTATAATGGACTTGCATGATATTAGAGCGAGAGGATAAGAACACAGATGGAAAAATGGTTCATAAAAAATAGGAAGGCCAACTATGCTTTAATCGCACAACAGTTTGGCATCAGTGAAGTAACAGCAAGAATAGCAGTTAACCGCGGAATTTCTTCCAATAAGGAAATGCAGGCTTATTTACATCCTAGTCTTGATGATTTATTTCAACCAAGGAAAATGAAAGACATGGGAAAGGCTGTGCAGATTGTAAGAGAAAAAATTGCACAGCAAAAGAAAATTCGAATTATCGGAGACTATGATGTAGATGGTGTTATGTCCACTTACATTTTGTATACAGCGTTAAATCATTGTGGGGCAGATGTTGATTATGAGATTCCAGATCGTATTAAAGATGGATATGGAATTAACATCGCTATCGTGGAAGCAGCAGCGCAGGATGGAGTAGATACGATTTTGACTTGTGATAATGGGATTGCAGCTTATGACCAAGTGGTTCGAGCAAAGGAATTGGGCTTAACAGTAGTTATCACTGACCATCATGACATACCATTTTGCGAAGAGGATGGGGAAAAGATTTATCGTATTCCAAAAGCGGATGCTATTGTTAATCCAAAACAACACGATTGTCATTATCCAATGGAAGGAATCTGCGGTGCAGTAGTAGCTTTTAAATTATGTCAGGTACTCTATGAAGTATGTGGAGTACCAAAGCACAAGATAGAAGAACTTTTAGAGTTCGCAGCGATTGCAACTGTGTGTGATGTTATGGACTTAACCAGCGAGAATAGAACTATTGTGCAGTATGGTTTAAGAAAAGCGGAACAAACAAAGAATATTGGACTACGTGCATTACTTCGAGAAAATAAATTAGAAGGACAAAGTTTATCAGCATATCATTTGGGCTTTATCATTGGTCCTTGTATCAATGCATCAGGGCGCTTAGAGTCAGCAAAATTGGCATTGCAATTATTTTTAACAGACAACGAAATGGTTGCCCAAAAGTATGCAAAAGAGTTACATCAACTCAACGAAGAACGTAAAGAGTTGACCAACAAAGGAATCGAACAAGCATGTGAGCTAGTAGAGAAATATTATTGTGATGATGCAGTATTAGTAGTCTACTTAGAACATTGTCATGAAAGTATCGCAGGTATTATTGCAGGTAGAATTCGTGAACGCTACAATAAACCGGCGATTGTATTAACAGATGGAGAAGAACATGCAAAAGGTTCAGGAAGATCCATAGAAGAATATCCAATGTTCGATAAATTGAATGAATGCAAGGATTTACTGTTGAAATTTGGAGGGCATCCGTTAGCAGCAGGATTATCACTAGAGAAGAAAAATATTGATTTGCTTAGAAAAACTTTGAATGCAAAAGCTGGACTTACCGAGGAAGATTTTATACTGAAGATTTCATTTGATATGGTGTTGCCATTTGAAGACGTTACATTTTCCATGTTACAAGAATTTGAATTATTGGAACCATTTGGAAAATCCAATGAAAAACCAAGTTTTGCATTAAAAGATGTACAACTTATAAATGGTAGAGTAATTGGAAAAGATAAAAATATGGTTCGCTTAACGGTAAAGACACAACGAAGTAATCGAATTTTTACAGCCATGCTTTTCCGTAATTTTGATGTGTTTGAGGCTACAATCCTTGAAAAATATGGAAAAGAAGCGCTTACAAGACTATATGAGGGAACAGCAGAAGGTGTATGTATGGACTTTATTTTTTATCCAAATGTCAACGAGTTTAATGGAAATTCGACCATACAGTTTATTATTCAACATTTTCGATAATGAACTTGAAATTTTCGGGAGAAATGTTACAATGATGTAGTTAATAGACATTTGTATTTTGAGAAAGGTTGTTTTGAATGAAAAAGTTAGAAGAGTACGTAAGAAGTATACCAGATTTTCCAGAAGAGGGAATTATTTTTAGAGATATCACAAGTGTATTACAAGATAAAGACAGTTTAAAGATGGCAATTGATGCAATTCAAGATGAATTGGCAGATGTGGATTTTGATTTAGTATTAGGACCAGAATCCAGAGGATTTATCTTTGGTGTGCCTATCGCTTACAATATGAACAAAGGTTTTGTTCCTGTTCGTAAAAAAGGGAAATTACCATGTGAAACAGTTGAGATGGAATATGACTTAGAATATGGTACAGCGGTTATTGAGATGCATAAAGATTCCATTAAGCCAGGTCAAAAAGTTGTTATTATCGACGATTTAATCGCTACTGGTGGAACAATTGAAGCCATTACAAAGTTAGTACAAAGTCTTGGTGGGGAAGTTGTTAAGATTGTATTCCTTATGGAATTAGAAGGATTAAAAGGTCGTGATAAACTAAAGGATTACGATATTGCATCTATTATTTCTTATGAAGGTAAATAGCTTTATTCTTATTGGATTTTGAATTTTAATAATTGAATTAAAATAATGAAAAGCTGATCAGAAATATGATAGATATATGATATAGGGGGAATATGCATGTGGATTGGTGCAATAGAAGCTGGTGGAACCAAGATGGTATGTGGTATTGGCGATGAAAATGGAAATTTAGTAGATAGAGAGGTTTTTCCTACGAGGACACCAGAAGAGACGATTCCATCTATGATTTCTTATTTTCAAGCGCATACTCATAAAATTGAAGCATTGGGAATTGGTTGTTTTGGACCTTTGAATTTAGATAAAAAGTCGAAAGGTTACGGAATGATAACAAGTACTCCAAAACTTTCTTGGCAGAATTATTCGATTGTACGTGTATTTCAAGAAGCATTGCATATTCCTGTTGTCTTGGATACTGATGTGAATGTAGCTGCATTAGGAGAGGCAACATGGGGGGTTGGAGTAGGAGATCAGGTGGTACTGTATATTACTATTGGAACTGGAGTTGGTGTAGGAGTTTGCATAGAAAAGCAACTTTTGCATGGCTTGGTTCATCCAGAAGCAGGGCATATGTTATTATCGAAACGACTCGATGATAAGTACGATGGTGCATGTCCTTTTCATAAAAATTGTATGGAAGGATTAGTTTCTGGGCCAGCACTGAAAGGTCGTTGGGGAAAACGTGCGGAAGAATTATATGAACTAGATGAAGTTTGGGAGATGGAAGCGGATTATATCGCACAGGCACTTGCCAATTATATTTTGGTGTATTCGCCAAATCGTATTATTTTAGGCGGTGGAGTGATGCATCAAAAAACGCTATTTCCTAGGATACATGAAAAGGTTGGTGCATATTTAAATGGGTATATTGTGCATCCTATGTTAGAACAACATATGGAGGACTATATTGTAGCCCCAGGTTTAGGTGATGATGCAGGAATAAAAGGCGCATTAAAATTAGCGTTGAATTGCGTTTTAGAAGAGTAAGAAAAAATCTTATTCTTCTTTTTTAATTTATAATAATTTTATTTTAAAAACATATGGTTATATGCTACAATAGTGTATGTTATCAAAAGAATATAGAACTAAAGGAGAGGTTGGCATGGGTGAAATCATTAAGCTAAAACCTGTTTTTAAAGAAGCGATATGGGGAGGCGAAAAGCTGAGGACAGACTTTCATTATGATATCCCTAGCGACAAGACAGGCGAGTGCTGGGCCATAAGTGCACATCAGAATGGTGATTGTGAGATCGATGGTGGTACATATGATGGAAAGCGGCTCAGCTGGTTATGGGATCAAAAGCGGGAGCTTTTTGGAAATATAGAAGGCGACAGATTTCCTTTGCTTATTAAGATTATTGATGCAAAAGATGATTTAAGCATTCAAGTACATCCAGATGATTTGTATGCACATGAAAAAGAAAATGGATCGTTTGGAAAAACAGAATGTTGGTATATTTTAGATTGCGAAGAAGATGCAACCATTATTGTAGGGCATAATGCAAAAAATAAAGAAGAATTGAAACAGTTGATTGAAGAAAAAAAATGGAATCAGCTGATTAAAGAGAAACCGATACATAGGGGAGATTTCTTTCAGATAACTCCTGGCACAGTTCATGCTATCAAAAAAGGAACTGTTATTTTAGAAACACAGCAAAATAGTGATATTACATACCGTCTATATGATTATGACAGGCTACAAAATGGGAAACCAAGAGAGCTTCATTTACAAAAGAGTATAGATGTGATTCAATGCCCATACAAAGAACAAAATGAGGAACGAGTAAAGAAGGAACTTGAAAATGGAATCATGGAAGAACTTGTATCTTGTGAATTTTATACGGTAGATAAATTAACAATAGAAGGGAAGAATAGGTTTACAGACGATTATCCATTCGTAATCATGAGTATTATTGATGGATCTGGGACATTGAATGACTTAAATGTAAATAAGGGGGATCATTTTATTTTACCATCTGGTTTTGGTGACTTTACTATGGATGGGAAAATGCAAATTATTATTTCGCATATTTAGACATAAGAATGGAAGGATTTTTGTATGAACAGTTTATTTAATTTGGATAACCCAGTTATGAGATTTTTATCAAAAGTGTTTGATGTCATGTTATTAAGTGCAATCTGGGGGTTATTTTGCTTACCGATTGTTACAATTGGAGCTTCCACAACAGCAATGTATTATGCAACCGTTAAGGTGATTAGACGAGAACGAGGCTACGTGTTCCAAGAATTTTGGAAAAGTTTTAAGATGAATTTCTTACAAGGTACGCTATGCTGGATTTTAGTCGTAGTAGCAACTGCATTATTCTATGCAAATGTTAAGTTTGCAACAGGAATCAATACAAAGATGGGAACGATTTTAGAAATTGTATACATGGCTATGGGACTTATTGTTCTTGGTTGCGGAGTGTACCTTTTCCCTGTATTATCCCGTTTTTCCATGAAGACTATGCAGTTAATTAAAACATGTTTATTTTTATTCTTTAAATACATTCCAAAAAGTATTTTAATGGGTCTTATCGTGGCTGTAGCATGTGTATGCATCTATTTTTCATCTGTTATGATTTTCTTTGTACCAGTATGTGCAACACTGCTATTCTCTTTGATAATGGAACCTATTTTAAAAAAATATACACCACAGGCTAGCGAGGATGATGAGAATAAGAGAGATGAGTGGTATCTAGAGTAGAACAAGCAGGGGGTTAACAATGAATGATATTTTGTATGAATTAATGAACTGGGAGCGTATCGAGAGTATTGTATACTCAGATAATGATGTACCTGGTAAATTTTTAGGAGCACATGTTACCAAATATGGAGTATTAGTACAAGCTTTCTTTCCAGATGCGGAGGAAGTTCGTGTGCAGTATGGAAAAAGTAAAAAAGTACAGAAGATGGAACTGGCGGATAAAGCTGGATTTTATGCGACACTATTAAAATGTAAACGAGTTCCAGAGTACCATTATATCGTTCGTTATCAATCAGGGAATGAATTAATTGTTCAAGACCCTTATCGATTCGATTCTGTGATTACAGAAAAGGATTTGTTACAGTTTGAAAAAGGAGTTCACTATACCATATATGAAAAGCTAGGAGCTCATGAGATGGAGTTAAATGGTGTACAAGGTACAAGTTTTGCCGTTTGGGCTCCTAATGCAGTGCGTGTCAGTGTAGTAGGTGATTTTAACTTATGGGATGGCAGACGACACCAGATGAATCGACTTGACCAATCTGGAGTTTTTCAGCTTTTCATACCAGGGGTAAAGGCTGGTGACATTTATAAATACGAGATTAAGGTAAAAGGCGATTTGACTATGTTAAAAGCCGATCCATATGCCTTTGGCGCAGAATTTCGACCAGATACGGCAAGTATTGTTCGTAATATTGAACAATATAAGTGGAATGACGAAGGTTGGATGAACAAACGAACTGATTGTAAAGGAGAACCGATGTCAATCTATGAAGTTCATCTCGGTTCATTCCGTAAGCCAAAGTCAGCGCAATTAGAGGTAGAAGGGCAAGATGCCTCTATTTCATTGACTTCATTGTCAGCAGAAGCAAATTCAGAAGAAGCAATGAAATTGGAAGAGACACTTACTAGTGAGGAACGAAGAAGTAGAGACTTCTATAACTACCGTGAACTTGCAGATATGCTCATTCCTTATGTGAAGGAAATGAATTATACTCATGTGGAAGTTATGCCAATTATGGAACATCCATATGATGGTTCATGGGGATATCAGGTCACAGGATATTATGCACCGACAAGTCGTTATGGGACACCAGAAGACTTTATGTATTTTATGGATCAGATGCATCAAAATGGCATTGGTGTTATTTTAGACTGGGTACCAGCGCATTTTCCAAGAGATGCATTTGGTTTGGCTCAATTTGATGGTACATGCTTGTACGAACATTTCGACCCAAGAAAAGGTGCACATCCGCATTGGGGAACTTTGATATATAATTATGCGAGACCGCAAGTATCCAATTTCTTATTAGCTAACGCATTATTTTGGGTAGAGAAATACCATGCCGATGGAATTCGTATGGATGCTGTCGCCTCTATGCTTTATCTTGACTATGGCAAAAATCAAGGAGAATGGATTCCAAATGAATATGGTGGAAAAGAGAATTTAGATGCGGTAGAATTCTTAAAACATCTAAATAGTGTATTTAAGAAGAGAAATCCAAATGCCTTTATTATTGCAGAAGAATCAACGGCATGGCCATTGGTTACTGGGTCAGTGGAAAAAGACGGTCTAGGATTTGACTATAAGTGGAATATGGGGTGGATGAATGATTTTACGGATTATATGCGAACAGATCCATTATTCCGAAAAGGGAAACATGGCGAGTTGCTATTTAGTATGATTTATGCTTATAGTGAAAAATTCGTGTTAGTATTTTCCCATGATGAGGTTGTCCATGGAAAAGGTTCCATGATTCAGAAGATGCCAGGAAATTATCAAGAAAAGTTTGGTAATTTAAGGGTAGCCTATGGATTTATGATGATGCATCCAGGTAAAAAGCTTATGTTTATGGGACAAGAATTTGCTCAATTTGCCGAGTGGGATGAGAAAAAGGAACTAGATTGGGGATTACTAGAAGAGTATGAGATACATAGACAAATGCAGTTCTATGTAAAGGCGTTAAATCGTTTTTATCAAGAATACAAAGCATTTTACCAACTGGATTATGTGCAAGAAGGATTTGAATGGGTAAGTTGTCTAGATGCAGACCATAGTGTCGTTTCTTTTGTGCGTAAGACAGAAAATGTGGATGAAACTATGCTTGTAGTATTCAATTTTACGCCAGTTGCTTATGATGAATTCCAACTTGGTGTTCCATTTAAGGGTAAATATAAAGAGGTATTTAATAGCGATAAAGAGGAGTTTGGTGGAACTGGTTTTGTCAATCCAAGACAAAAGCAGTCTAAGCCAATTGCCCATGATGGATTAGAAGAGTCCATTAAGATTAAATTACCACCTCTTGGTTTTGCTGCATTTACATGCAAACAAATGGAACCTGAGAAAAGGGAAAAGAAGAAAAGCAGTGTTAGAAAGAAAAAATAATATTCTTTCCAAGAAGCTATATGAAAGGAAGGATAATTCGCTGGTATGAACATGACACAAGTGCAATTATTTGATCAATTAATTAGTGACATTACGGATTGGGGAATTGGGATTGTAAAATCTCTTATTATTGCATTTCTTATTTATTTCATAGGTAAGAAGATTGCAAAATGGATCTTAAAAGTGTTAAATAAATTTTTTGATCGTTCCAGTATGGACGAAGGTGTTGCAAAATTTTTAATGTCCATTAGTAAGATTGTATTGTATGGAATTCTATTCATTTCCGTAGTAGGTGAACTTGGAATCCCAACAAGTTCATTTATTGCATTACTTGGTTCAGCTGGGGTTGCAATTGGTCTTGCGTTGCAGGGGAGTTTAGCAAACTTTGCAGGTGGTGTATTAATTCTAATATTAAAACCATTCCGCATGGGTGACTATATTATCGTGCAGGGATTTGAAGGAAAAGTAACCGATATAGATATTTTCTATACAAAATTATTAACCATAGACAATCGTTTTGTAGTAATTCCAAATGGTACTATGTCTAATGCGGAAATAACCAACGTGACAAATGAAGAAGTGAGACGATTAGATTTACTAATCGATGTAGATTACTCTGAGAATATAAAACATGTGAAGGAAGTGCTTTATCGTGTTGCAAGCCGTCATGAATTAGCATTACAAGAAGATTATGTCATTGACGTTTATGTAAATAGTTTTGAAGCAAGTGCAATTCAGATGGGACTACGTGTTTGGGTGCAAACCGATCATTATTTCAAATTAAAATGTGAATTGATGGAACAAATTTTGGAAGCATTTAATGAAGAAAATATAACGATACCTTATAACCACTTAGATGTAAATCTTATAAAGTAGAGATATTTCTAAGTAATAAGAATATTTTTCAAAAAAAACTATGAAAAATTGAAAAAAGGGCTTTATTTTTTCGAAAAAACATGTTATCTTAATTACAGCGAAATTAATTCGTTCAGGGCAAAGGTGTTCTCAGTATCTGAGGACACCTTTTTCCGTTTAATGAGAATCACTTTTTTGTGCTAATATAGTAATGTAATACAATAAAATGTTCTATTAAGAACGAAGAACAGCATAGAATATCTAAGGAAGGATGGATTTGTATTATGGAAAAGAATGTAATTGAACAAGTTTTTGCAGTTGATGTATTTAACGACGCTGTCATGAGAGAGAGATTACCAAAACCAGTTTATGCAAAGTTGAAGAAAACGATTGAAAATGACGAAGAGTTAGATTTGGATATCGCAGCAGCAGTGGCACATGCCATGAAAGAGTGGGCACTTGAAAGAGGAGCAACACATTTTACACACTGGTTTCAGCCTATGACAGGTGTTACCGCTGAAAAACATGATTCTTTTATTTCACCAACAAAAGATGGTGGCGTAATCATGGAATTCTCTGGTAAAGAGCTAGTAAAGGGTGAACCAGATGCATCTTCATTCCCTTCAGGTGGAATTCGAGCAACATTTGAAGCAAGAGGTTACACAGCTTGGGATTGTACATCACCAGCATTTTTAAAGGAAGATGCAGCAGGTGTAACATTATGTATTCCAACTGCATTTTGTTCTTATACAGGAGAAGCATTGGACAAAAAGACACCATTACTTCGATCAATGGAAGCAATCTCAGAACAAGCCATTCGTGTACTAAAAATGTTTGGTCATGACAACGTAAAAAAGGTATCTTGCTCTGTAGGTGCTGAACAAGAATATTTCTTAGTAGATAGAGATAAATATTTAAAAAGAGAAGATTTAATCTTCACTGGTCGTACTCTATTTGGTGCTATGCCTCCAAAAGGACAAGAATTAGATGATCACTATTTTGGAACATTAAAAGAAAGAATTGCAGCTTTCATGAAAGAGCTTAACATAGAATTATGGAAACTAGGTGTCCTTTCCAAAACACAACATAATGAAGTTGCGCCAGCCCAACATGAAATGGCTCCTGTCTTTTCAACTGCAAATATCGCAACAGATCACAATCAATTAGTTATGGAAGTGATGAAAAAAGTTGCAAAACGTCATAACTTAGAGTGTTTATTACATGAAAAACCTTTCAAGGGTGTAAATGGTTCTGGTAAACATGATAACTGGTCTCTTGTAACAGACACAGGTAAAAACTTATTAGATCCAGGAAAGACACCACATGAAAATGTACAGTTCTTACTATTTTTATCTGCGGTTATTAAGGCCGTTGATGAACATGCGGGATTATTAAGATTATCTGCTTCTAATGCAGGAAATGATCACAGACTTGGAGCACAGGAAGCACCTCCAGCTATTATTTCTATTTTCTTAGGAGAACAGCTTGAAGATGTAGTATCTCAGTTAATTGAAACAGGAGAAGCTACTTCTAGTAAACAAGGTGGTAAACTAAACATTGGTGTTCACACATTACCAGAATTAAAGAAAGATGCCACAGACCGTAACCGTACATCTCCATTTGCCTTTACAGGAAATAAATTTGAATTCCGTAGTGTTGGTTCTTCTATGTCCATTGCAGATGCCAATACTGTATTAAATGTAATTGTTGCAGATGTATTGGGCGATATGGCTGATGAATTAGAAAAAGCAGATGATTTTGATGCAGCAGTACATGATTTAATTAAGAGAACTCTATCTGAACATCAAAGAGTAATCTTCAATGGAAATGGTTATTCACAAGAATGGGTTGAAGAAGCTGCAAGACGTGGACTTCCAAATTATAGAACAGTAGTAGATTCCATTCCAGAGTTAGTAACAGATAAGACAATTAAATTGTTCACAAAACATAGCGTATTATCTAAGGGAGAATTAGAAGCTCGTGCTGAGATTCATTTTGAAGCATATTCGAAAGCAATTAATATTGAAGCAAAAACAATGATTGAGATGGCAAATAAAAAGTATATTCCATCTATTATTAAATATATCACAAGTCTTGGCGATTCTATCAATAGTGTAAAGGCAGCATGCCCAGATATTGATTGTAGCGTACAAGTAGAATTGTTAAAAGAATCTTCTGATTTATTAGTTGCTGCAAAGAAAGCATTAATTCATCTAGAAGAAGTAACAATAAAAGCAGCTTTAGAAAAAGAGGTAAGTGTGCAAGCAAATTACTACAAAGACGTTGTTATTAAAGCAATGGAAGATTTAAGAGCTCCAATCGATGAGTTAGAAATGCTTGTAGATAAAACTTATTGGCCAGTACCATGCTATGGAGATTTATTATTTGAAGTATAAGAAAGACCATAGTTATTTGGCTAAAATAGGATAGCATGTTATCTAGGTAATTAGGTTTGCTCAAATAAAAACAGGAAAAGACATTATAAGTGCAATTATACGCATTTATAGTGTCTTTTTTCTTTAGAACATGTAATATAAATACATGTAATACAAATAGGAAAGTGATACAATATGTTATAAGTTTATGTAATATACTAGAACAAAAATAAACAGATAAAGGAACAACAGATAGGGGGAGAACTTGATGATGAATCCAATTATTATTGATGTTACAGATACTACAGCAGATACTATATTTTGGCCACCAGGTATGCCTTATCATAAGAGGGTTACAAGGTTTTATGAGCTTGAATTAATTACAGGTGGTGCAGGAAAGATGACAACAGAGGGAAAACATTATAAGACTGTTCGGGGGGATATATATTTTCGGAAACCAGGAGTAGAAACACAAGGAATTGCAGGATATTATGCACAGGGGATTGCCTTTGATCCTATTCAGGAAGAGAAAAGGAAACGGTTATACCATACCACAATTCCCTATTGGATAACAGATGAAAATACAAAGCTTGAGGACTACGGTTTTTTTGATTCATATCCAGATTTATATCATACAAAGCGATATGAAGAATTAGAGCCATTGTTTTTGGAGATTACACATTTGTTTCAAGAAAATAGGGAAACTCATATGAATAGAATGAAATTATTAATGCATAAAATATTTACTATCATTGATGATGAGTTGAAAAATGGTGAGGCGCTAAGAAATCGAGGGAATATACTACGGCACTATGAAAAAATTGTTGAAAGTAAAAAATACATAGACAATAATCTAGAAAAACATTTATCATTAGAGGAACTTGCATTACAGTGTGGTTTTAGTAAAAATTATTATAGTAAGACATTTAAAGAAATAACAGGTTCTACACCATTTGAATATATAATTGAAAGTCGAATGCTTTTAGCGCGTAAGCTGATTCTAACAACAAATATCTGTATTGATCAGATTGTATACTTATGTGGTTTTGATGACCGTACCTATTTTTATCGGATATTTAAAAAGCATTTTAACACGACTCCTGCATTGTATCGACAGAAATTTATTGAAGAAACTCAAAAGTGAGTTATATTGAAACCGATATTGCAGCATATCGTCATGTAGTATCCTTTCATTTATAAGTATAATTTATAACTAGCTTCTAATATTTTAGGTTGTCAATATATATAAAATATGCTAGAATATTGACGTCGAAAGAAAGGACGCAGAGTAGGAGTGAGTGCGTTAAGTGTCATGTGAACAGGGAGTTGTCACATGAACGAAAAGGTAACCTTGCGATATTCATTCCGCATCCCGCTGCTACATAATAAGAGGTCAGCCTCCTGGTTGTAGCAATATTGCTCGACAGACTAGGTGAAGAAAGGAGGCATGATGTATGAATCAAAAGCTAACAGTAAAGTCTTATACTATCATAGGCGCATTAGTCGCTATCGAGATTATTTTATCAAGATTCTTATCTATCCATACGTGGAATCTAAAGATCGGATTCAGTTTTGTTCCAATTGTTTTAACAGCTATGATATTTGGTGGAGTGTATGCAGGATTAGTAGGTGCTATCGGTGATATAATTGGTGCTATACTATTTCCAGTAGGACCATACTTTCCAGGATTTACGATTACAGCATTCTTAAATGGTGTGATTTTTGCATTTTTCTTAAAGAAAAAACCGACATTTGTGAATATTGTAATTTCTGTGCTATTAGTGCAGATAGTGGGAAGTTTAGGTTTAAATACGTTATGGATTTCTATACTATATGGTAGTCCATTCTGGCCATTGTTTGCCACACGTATTTATCAGACAATTGTAATGTCAGTTGTGCAGATTGTAGTAACTTACGTGCTTAGTAAGAAGTTGATTCCAGTAGTACGTGAAGTTGTTGTGTAAAGCGTATTATAGAGATAGAAGTGTTATATTATAGTACAAGAGAGAATAGGAGTAGTTGGCTTGGGCTGACTACTCCTATTTTTGATTCATTTCAAATAGTTTCACGATATTTTTTTGAACACATTCTAAATTAAGTATAAGCAACTCTTTGGTTGAATTATCAAGAATTTTATTGTTTACTAGAATGCTAGAAGAACTACGAAGAATATCTGTTATATTTTGAATATATATAGGTAGATATTCCATATTCTTAGCGGATATATTCGTGATTTCATTAGGGATTGATTCTGGATGAATCGCAATATCGTAGTGAGTCGTAGAATCACTAGTTCCAAGAAGCCATTCTAATGTGACACCGAAATAATTAGCAATTCGTTGCATTTTTTCTAGTTTGGGAGTAGATTGACCATTTTTCCACTGCGAAAGAGTTGCAGTGGCGATATTCGTGTCTTGTGCAACTTTATATGCTGAAATCCCCCTTTTATCTAAAAGGAGTTGAAAACGTTCATACATAAGATTTCCTCACTTTCAGGTAGGTATTTACACATGCAAATAAAACTTGACTAGTTAAGAAATCTATGATAATATATAGCAGTAGCTAAGATTTCTTGACTAACCAAGAATTATTTGTAATTATGTCGCCAAACATAGTATAGCATATATTCTTACATAGTTCAAGTATCTTAGCTAAGAAAGTTTTGATGATTGCACTTCTATTATGATATTACTTGCTATTATAAAGATATCAAATCATCATGTGATTTCTCTTGATTCAAATCTTATGATTCAATATGGTCTATTCAATAGTATCACAAAGTATCAATTCAAAGAGGCAGTCTTTAAATAAAATATTGCATATTAGAATGTGATGTTTTACACGAGTATTAATAATATTAATAAAATAACTTATGGTTTACTTTTTCTTTTTTTTGTAATACAATAGAAAAGACAGTTTTAGAAAATGAAAATTAGGAGGGAGTATGAGTAATCAAATAGAACTAGACATTTCGTTAGGCTATAGTAAGTCATGTGTATTGTATGAAGATATAGAGTTAGTAGTTGAACTGGGGAAGATACATAATATTATTGGAGAAAATGGAAGTGGAAAATCCACGCTTTATAAAACATTAACAGGAGCTCTTTCACCAATTAAAGGCGAGGTACCGAAGGAAATCAGCAAGAATGTAGCAATTATTTCAGATTATGTATCTTTACCACAGGAATTGCTTGTGAAAGATATACTTAGTTTTACGGGAAGAGAAAAAATGGAATATATGAGAGAAAGATATACTGCTTTATATGAAATAATGATTGGTTTCAAGGAGAAGAAAATAAAAACACTGAGTACAGGGCAAAAAAGAATGTTAGAAATATTCTCAGTTTTATCTACAAACAAATCAATTCTCATACTAGATGAAGCGTGTAATGGTTTGGACTACCGTAATAAGAACTATTTTATAGAAAATGTAAAACAGCTTTCTTCGCAATATGGTGTTACGATTTTTAGCACATCCCATAACCTAGATGATGTAATAGATTTAGGTGGACATGTGTATGTAATGGATAGAAATTCGAAGAAGATTCGAAACTATGAAGGTGAAATGACAGTAGAAATGTTAAATTTATATATAAAATCATTATATGGAGATGTGAAGAATGGCGCGATTATTTAGTTTAGAAATCAAGAGGTTGCATAGGAGTAAAGTACTATGGATGAGCATAGGATTGGTTTGTTTGATTGGGGGACTTGGTGCAGTATTGAATCAAGTATTTTATAGTGAGTTGAATAAGAGTGAAATCCTATTATTCAGTTTATATAATTCCTATACGCAGTTTACTTACTTGGTGTTAGGTGTAGTATTTGTAAATGTTTTTGCAAAAGATTTTCAAAATGGTGTTTATGCATGGATAGAACAACTTGGGTATCCATTGTATCAAGTTTTATTGATAAAGTTGGCATCAGTATCATTACTAGTTCTTCCTTTGATTAATCTTCTTTTTATATTGGTACAAGTGTTATATGGAAAAAGTGATTTATCGTGGTTTTTTGAGTGCATTTATCAAGTGAATGTGAGTGTAATATATATTATATTACTAGCATTATTACTAGCATTAATTTTCAAAAAAGTATTATCTGCAACCCTCGTTATGTATGGGCTGTTTATGGTATTTAATGGGGGAAATTTTATTTGCTATGGTTTATTTAATCCTGCTGATGCAAACAGTATAGGTACATATTTTGTAAGTAAAAAGGTGTTCGAAAATCAAACACACTATTCGATTAGTAAAGTAATGTGGTCAGATGAGTTTATGCGAATACTAGCAAATGCAATGCCTGTAATATGGATTGCTATTTGGTGTTTAGTAATTGCATTGCTTATGAAACGGAATACGAGAGGAAAGAAGTATGACTAAAATTAGAATCGAACCAGATATGGTAGCAATTTTATTAACAGATCAATGTAATGCACAATGTAGTATGTGTTGTTTCAGTTGTTCGCCTCAGAAAAAGCAGGTTGCGGATGAACAAGTAATGAGAGAAATCATTAAGCAAGCATCCGCCATGCCAAATATAAAAAAGGTTGGTTTTTCTGGTGGTGAGGCTTTTTTGCAGTATGATTCTTTGCTTCGATTAACGAAATTTGCAAGTGAATTAGGTCTTAGAACTTCAGTGACTACCAATGGGTTTTGGGCAATATCAGATGAAAAAACAGAAGAAATGTTAATGGAACTAAAACGAAGTGGAATTGGGAAAATTGGATTAAGTCTGGATCACTTTCATCAAAGTTATGTTGATGTTGCATGTTTGAAAAGGATTCTCCGATTTGGGAAAAAGATGAATATTCCGATAGATATAGGAAGTGTAATTACAAAATCTACAAGCGATTTATCAGATTTATTATATGTGGTAAAGGATGAATTGGTTGATATTCCACATTATCGAGCTGCATGTTTGCCGATTGGAAGAGCTAATTGCATTGATAAAAGTGATTTTTTTTATGATGAGGAATTACTTAGTAAGTCCATAAAATGTTATGAATTAACCTATTTTTCTGTTTATTTAGATGGTTCGGTATATCCTTGTTGTTCTCAAGCGGGTATGCAAGACGTATTAAAGATAGGGAACATACATCAAAATACTTTACAAGAATTACTAGGAAATTATCATATGAATATGCATATTCGAATGTTAAAGAAATATGGGTTTGATTGGTATTTACATATAGCTGAAAAGGAAAATTTTCATGAATTCTTTGAACAGAACTATGTAAACAAATGCCATTTATGTCATACTATTTTTCATAATCAAGCATTCTTAACAGTACTTTCGAAATATATTGAACAAGAGAGAGTGCTGATATATCAAAAGTATATGAAGGAAAATGAAAAATAGTGTATGGAAAATAGTTTTATAGAAGATCAATATGAAATACATATAGAAAAAGAATATATTATGGTGAAAGATTTGAAAAATGTTCGGTATCTTAAACTCAGTGGGAAGATGAGAAATGAGATTATCGAAAATCTAAATAGTAATGAAGTGTGTGAAGTGTTGCATAGATTGTTTGATGAACATATTAGGAAAAGGGCAAGGAAAAAGGTATGCATTCCATGTATTCAGGTTGAAAGATTTAGGAGAAACCAGAAAATATTTGATATTATTTTTTGTATGACTGCTATTATAGGCGGGATTCTATTCACGATTTTGTTTGGTTCTAATTCTATTTGGAATAGGAAGATTACAGGTTCCTATTCAATAGGAACTATGATTTTATGGACGTTTGTAAATGTATTAGTTCATGAATTGGGACATGTTGTGTTGTGTCACAACTCAGGGAGAAAAGTGCATTCATTTGGTTTAAAAATGAATTATGGAATGCCCATGGTGTATGTTGATACAACCGATATATGTATGGCAGGTAAAATAAATCGAATTAAGACTTCATTAGGAGGTGTTTATTTTAATGCCTTGCTCTTTATCGCTATATTAGTCATTGGAATGTTTCATAAACCAATATATTTTGAGGGATTAGAGATTTCGTATTTTTTTGTTTTATCCAATATTATTCCATTTTTAAAATTGGATGGGTATTATGTATTGGCAGACTGTCTTAACATTGTGAATCTAAACAAAGAGTCAAAAAATTGTTTTTGGAGTTTGTTAAAAGATAAAAAGAAAAGCAAAAAGAATTATTTTCTTGTATGTTATTATGTCATACAGCGAATTTTTTTCTTAGGGATATTGATTTGGATTATTATGCAATTAAGATAATATAGTTTATATAGTATTTATGAAACAAATAGGTTTATTCAAGGTATGTATGTAATAACAAATATATGTTAGATACATTATATTTTACAAGGAAGGAGGAATAAGTAATGAATATTGAGGAATTATTGAAATCAGGCTATGATTCAGAAGTTGAAGAAGTAGAAGAGAGAGATAATTTGGCATGGGCTTTAATTTCTAGTTCTTGGGTTCTAATTACTAGGTAATAATGTAAAAGATGTCATTATATTATGCAAAATAAAACCTACCCTAATCACTAAGAGTGATAGGATAGGTTTTTATATTTAAGCGATTTCATTTAGATATCGTTCACATTCCTTCAATACTTCCGCCATTGCAATCGTACCAGGCGCACCAATTGTATTTCGTTTTTCTACGCAATTCTTCATACTAATTGCCTCATAGATATCTTCCTCAAATACAGGACTAATCGCCTTAAACTCTTCTAAAGTCATATCATCCAACGCAATATCTTTCTCAATACAGAATAACACCAATCGACCTACAATACCATGAGCATCACGGAACGGAACTCCATGATTTACAAGATAATCCGCTGCATCCGTAGCATTAGTAAATCCATTTTTTGCACTGGCTTCCATCGTATCCTTATTAAATTTCATAGAAGCAAGCATACCAGTAAATAAAAGAATACAACCCTTCACGGTATCAATCGCATCAAATGTCAACTCTTTATCTTCCTGCATATCCTTATTATACGCAAGAGGAAGTCCTTTCATAGTAGTCAAAATAGATACTAACGCACCATACACACGACCAGTCTTACCACGAATCAATTCTGCAATATCAGGATTCTTTTTCTGTGGCATAATACTAGAACCTGTACTATAAGAATCATCAATATCTACAAACTGATATTCATTTGTATTCCAGATAATAATTTCTTCGCAGAATCTACTTAAATGCATCATAATGGTAGAACATGCACTTAAAAACTCAATCAAATAGTCTCTATCGGATACAGAATCCATACTATTTAAAGTAGGACCAGCAAATTCAAGAAGAGAAGCTGTTAAATTACGATCCAAAGGATAAGTAGTACCAGCTAATGCACCAGAACCAAGAGGACAGTAATTCATACGTTCAAAAATATCATGCATACGAGAACGGTCACGCTTAAACATCTCAAAATATGCCCCCATATGATGGGCAAGAGTAATTGGTTGTGCCTTCTGTAAATGTGTAAAACCTGGCATAAATGTTTCTGTATTTTCCTTCATAATCTGATACAGTTCTTGTAATAAATCTTTTAATAAATGATCAATTTCTTTTACTTCATCTCTAGTATACAATTTCATATCCAATGCAACTTGGTCATTACGGCTTCTACCAGTATGTAGTTTCTTTCCGACATCACCAATACGTTCAATTAAATGTGCTTCCACAAAACTATGGATATCTTCATGTGTACCGTCGATTACTAAAGTTCCATTTTCAATATCGTTTAAAATGCCAGAAAGGCCATTGATAATACTTTCTTTTTCCTCATCTGTGATAATTCCTTGTGTTGCAAGCATAGTAACATGTGCAATACTTCCTGTAATATCTTGTTTATAAAATTTTTGGTCAAATCCAATTGACGCGTTAAAATTATGTACTAATTGGTTGGTTTCCTTTGTAAATCGTCCGCCCCAAAGTTTCATACAATGTACCTCTTTTCGTTAATAATTTTGTATATCTCGTACTGAGTTGTAAAATACTACGACAAAATCGTACTCTTACAACATTTTAATGGTTTTTTATCAAGAATGCAATAATATGTTGTAGAAAGAATAGCAAAGCCATTATAATGAAATCCTATATATGATTCAAGATATGGAAAATACATCGAGATTGTTTTAGAATTATTAATGAAGTAAACTAAGAGGATGGAAGAAGGAATGAGGTAGAATATGAATAAATATTATGAACGTTTACAGCCATATATAGAAAAGGGAATGGCATTACAGACAGCATTAACATTATTTGAATGGGATAATGAAACCACTGCACCAAAAGAAGCAGGTGAGTATACATCCAAAGTAATTGGAACGTTATCTGATGAATACTACAAAACATACATTAACGACGAAGTAAAAGAATTATTGGATAAATTAGAAGGAAAAAAAGCACAAGAAAGTTTAACGGATGTGGAAAAAGCGATCGTAGCAGAGATTCAAAAGATTGATAATGAATTGCGTCCAATTCCAAGCAAAGAGTATAAGGACTTTGCAACCTTAACAGCAAAATCCACTTCTGCATGGGCAAAAGCAAAAGAGGACAATGACTATCAGAAATTTGCCCCTGTATTAAAGGAAATCATTGACTATAGAAAGAAATTTGCAAAATACAGAAAAAAAGGAAGACAAAAACTGTATGATGTATTGTTAAATGATTTTGAACCAGGCTTCAATATGGAAAAACTAGACATTTTCTTTGATAAAATAAAGACAGAATTAGTTCCGTTTATGAAAAAAGTGGCAGAAAAGAAGGATAGCATTGGAAAATCGTATGAATTTGCTCACTATCCAAAGGAAAAGCAAAAAGAATTCTGTGATTGGATTTCTACTTATGTGGGATTTAATTTAAACCGTGGATTGATAGCGGAGAGTGCGCATCCATTTACAACCAATCTACACAATCATGATGTTCGATATACGAATCATTTTGAGGAACAAGGGGTAGAAGATTCTATATTCTCAGCGATACATGAAACAGGTCACGCATTATATGAACTTGGGGTAAAAGATGAGTTCACGCTAACTCCTGTAGGAACTGGAACTTCTATGGGAATGCATGAAAGTCAGTCAAGATTTTGGGAAAATATTATTGGAAAATCAGAGGAATTCTGGATACCGATTTATCAACGATTAGTGGATACATTTCCAGAACAATTAAAAAATGTTACATTAAAAGATTTTATTAAAGGCGTAAATAAATCTGCTCCAAGTTTAATTCGAACGCAGTCTGATGAATTAACGTATCCATTACACATCTTAGTACGATATGAGGTGGAAAAAGCCATTATTGAAGATGGTGCCAGTGTGGATAGTTTACCTAAGTTGTGGAACGAAAAATATAAGGAATACCTTGGAGTAGAGCCACAAAATGATTCGGAAGGTATCTTACAAGATATTCATTGGGCAACTGGAGATTTTGGGTATTTCCCATCCTATGCATTAGGAAGTGCTATAGCAGCGCAAATATATTATTATATGAAGCAAGCTATGCCATTAGAAGACTATTTAAAAGAAGGAAATCTACTTCCAATACGTGATTTCCTAAAAGAAAAAGTTCACCAATATGGAAAATCGAAGACAACTAATGAGATTTTGAAAGAAATGACAGGGGAAGAATTTAATGCGGATTATTATATTAAGTATTTAAAAGAAAAATATGAGAAATTATATCATATTGAATCTTAATTCTGAAGTATAAGTAAAATTAGTTTAACTTGATTTACGGTTCTTAAAATTAAGAATAATTCTGAATGGTATCGTTCATATTATACCTTATGAGGAAATGAGGAAAAATCTTATGAGAATTAAATTTCTGGTAGTCTTGTAAGTGAACGTTTCCCAATCGTATTTGAATCCAAATCGAAAAATTAGAATGAAATGAGGGTATGATATGAACGAAAAACTTCGTATTGTTGCAGTACATGGTAGAGAAATATTAGATTCGAGAGGAAATCCAACGGTAGAAGCAGAAGTGGTATTAGAAGATGGAAGTACAGGAATCGCAGCCGTTCCATCTGGAGCATCTACAGGAGCCTTTGAGGCAGTGGAACTTCGAGATGGCGATAAGCAACGCTACTTAGGAACTGGTGTGAAAAAAGCGGTAGAAAATATCAATACAGCCATTGCAGATACCATTATCGGAATGAATGCATTTAATCAAGTAGAAATTGACCATGCCATGATTAAAGCAGATGGAACAGAAAACAAAGGTAAATTCGGTGCCAATGCTATCCTTGGTGTTTCTTTGGCAGTAGCAAAAGCTGCAGCCAATGCATGTTATCTTCCGTTGTATCAATATGTAGGTGGATGTAATGCAACCGTACTTCCTGTTCCAATGATGAACATTATCAATGGTGGTAAACATGCAGACTCTAGTTTGAATATCCAAGAATTTATGATTATGCCAGTTGGTGCAAAATGCTTTTCACAATGTCTAGAACAAAGCACTACGGTATTCCACACCCTAAAGAAGTTATTAAAAGCAGATGGCTATGTAACTGCAGTTGGAGATGAAGGTGGTTTTGCTCCAAAATTTGATAGCGACGAACAAGCATTAGAGTATATTGTGAAAGCGATTGAAGCAGCAGGATACAAGCCAGGTGATGATTTCCTAATTGCAATGGATGCAGCTGCTACAGAGATGTATGATGAAGCGGCAAAAGCAGGTCGTAAAGGCGATTACTTATTCTGGAAATCAGGTGAATTTAAAACAGTGGATGAAATGGTTGATTACTGGGAAGATTTGTGTTCTAGATATCCGATTATTTCTTTGGAAGATGGACTAGCGGAAGAAGATTGGGAAGGTTGGGCAAAACTAACCCAGCGTTTAGGAGATAAAGTGCAACTTGTAGGTGATGACCTATTCGTAACAAACACAAAACGTATCGAACGTGGAATGAAACAAGATGTTTCTAATTCTGTTTTAATAAAAGTAAACCAAATCGGTACGTTAACAGAAACATTAGAAGCAATCGAAATGGCAAAGAATAATAAGTGGACGGCAATTGTATCTCATCGTTCTGGTGAAACAGAAGATGTTACAATTGCAGATATTGCAGTTGCCATGAATGCAGGACAAATCAAAACAGGAGCACCATCTAGAAGTGATCGTGTTGCAAAATATAACCAGTTATTAAGAATTGAAGAAGAACTAGGTTGTTCTGCACGTTATCTAGGTCGAGATGCATTCAAAGTGAAAACAGATAAATAGATTTACTAAAAAAGGAAAGATTGTCGTATTTTGTTACAATCTTTTCTTTTTTGCGTTCATTCTATTAGTAAAATATAAAAAAATTTAATTTGAATATCAAAATAAAATAATTTTACATATTGAACCAAATAGGAAAGAGGTATATAATATTGTAGAATGTCAGTTAAAAATAAACTGAGGGAGGCTATATTTATGTCAAATGAGTATAATTTAGGAGCACAGCATAGTAAAGGTAAACTTCACGCAATTGAAAGAATTTTATTACTTTTAGACAAGGATTCATTTCAAGAGATAGGTTCAGGAATCACAAATTATAGTCCAGAAGCATTTCGTGGTAAGAAGTTCCCATATGACGGTGTTATTACAGGATATGGAACAATTAATGGTAAACTAGTATATGTATATTCTCAGGATTTTACAATATGCGGGGGAACTCTAGGCTTAAAACATGGACGCAAAATAGCGCATGTAATTGAATTAGCAATCAAAAATAAATGTCCAATCATCGGTATAAATGATTCTGGTGGAGCTAGAATTCAGGAAGCCGTAAATGCGTTAGCAGGTTACGGAGACATATTTTATTATAATACAATGGCATCGGGGTACATACCACAAATCTCTATTATCGCAGGAGCCTGTGCAGGTGGTGCTGTATATTCTCCAGGTATTACGGATTTCATCTTTGTTATTGACAATGTAAGTAAAATGTTTGTAACAGGTCCAGACGTAGTAAAGAGCGTTACAGGACAAGTGTGTACAGCAGAGGAATTAGGTGGAGCGCAAGTACATGCAACAAAATCAGGTGTTGCACATTTTTATCATCAAGACGAAAAAGCATGTTTATCACAAGTTAGAGACCTTGTAAGCTTATTAGACAAAGATGATATTTATCCAGCGAATCGAGAACTATCTATTAAGAAAAGATTCAGTAAAATTGATTCTATCTTACCAGAAGAATCAAGAAAGATTTATGATGTCAAAAAAGTAATTAATGAATTACTAGATAAGAATAGCTTTATGGAAGTGCAAGAAGAGTTTGCGAAAAATGTTGTAGTTGGTATCGGTAAATTAGGTGGAATCACAGTTGGTATTATTGCAAATCAACCTGGTTTTATGGGTGGAATATTAGATTGTAATTCCAGTGATAAAGCAGCAAGATTAATTCGTTTCTGTGATTCACAAGATATTCCGATTATCACATTAGTAGATGTTCCAGGATTTATGCCAGGAACGGAACAAGAACATATGGGAATTATCCGTCATGGTGCGAAACTTTTATATGCCTATGCGGAAGCTACTGTACCAAAATTAACTGTTATTTTAAGAAAATCTTATGGTGGAGCTTATATTGGAATGTGTTCGAAGCACTTAAAAGCAGACTTTGTATATGCTTGGCCAAAAGCAGAAATCGCAGTTATGGGTGCAGAAGGTGCTGTTAAGATTATTTACAGAAGTGCAATGAAAGGCATGGAACCAGAGGATAAGAAAGTATTCTACAATGAAAAAGTTGCAGAGTATAATCAAAACTATATGAATGCCAACATTGCGGTAGAAGAAGGCTATGTGGATGAAATTATTAAGCCATCTGAGACAAGAGAACGTTTATATAATGACTTATTTGCATTAAGAAATAAGAAAGAAATGACAATCAACAAAAAACATGGAAATATTCCTCTATAGGAATTTGATGAGAAATAGGAACATGAAAAAAGAGCTGCTAGATAATCTAGCAGCTCTCAGGCTGTAGACAACTAATCCCACCATTCTGGTGGGATTAGTTGTCTTTTT
>CAYPEJ010000012.1:0-127862 GCA_964409685.1 uncultured Anaeromicropila sp. | reverse complement strand
ACATATCAAAAACAATGCAAATCTTATCTTGACATATCACCAGATTGCTTATATTAGCTTACCAATGCACAAATACTCTGGAAATATTTTTTGTACTTGTGTCACTAAAAAGCTCATAATATCTTCATTTAGATAACACTCTTGATCTTCACATGTAAAAGAAACAATCAATGTTTGTCTACTATTTCCTACTCGAATTTCATCTTGGATAAAACCATCCATGTTATAATTGTTAATTTTCCACCCATCGTCTGTACTTGCCACGATTTCATATCCTTGGAATTCCAAATATTTTTCATACGGATACGATTCAATCAATCTCGCCATCTCCGCTTTAGTCTTAATGCTTCTTCGGTACATTTCTGTAATACTACTCGAAAAGCTTTCTTTATACTGATTCGATAATACTGGATAAAGATATTTTTCATTTCCTCTTTTACGATTCACTTGATACAAAGACCACTCTTGAGGTCTATCAATTGGACAAGTAATAAATAAATCACCATTTTGTCTACGGATATTGGTAATTTCTACATCTGTATTCATCACTAGATATTCACTTTCTGCTTCTAAACGATGTGAAAAAATCTGATGTTCATAATTTATTTTATCGATACTTGGATCTGGATATGTACTTGTTTTTTCGCAAATTTGCTTCAAATTCCAAAGAGGAATAATATCATATTTTGCCACATTATTGTATTCCTCAAAATCAACCTTAATCTCTACTATCTTTTCTTTCTTTTTCATATCTTCAACCGATTCCAAATAGACATCTAGAATCTTCATTAAATATGCCTCACATACAGTCGTCCAAGGCTGATAATTTGCAGAAAATATGTAATATAAATCTTTTATTTTATCCAAATAATCTTTATTTCTCCGTAACACAAAGGTTCCTTTATATTCACGATTCTCCGTCTTAATAATTCCATGAAACTTTCGTTCTTCCTGAAGAATTTGATACATCGAGGATGCACTAGTTTGAAAAAATACCGTATACATCTTTAGCATTTCTCGATTCTTCAATGCATTTACTACATCTTCATACAAAATATCTCTCTTTTTTGTATCACTTTCTAGCATTGGATACATAAAATTATCGGTTGCATCATAATGTGCGAGATCGGTTAGCGTTAAATAGATGGCATAATCACTCTGCCTTGGACTATCTTCGCTTAATATACGCTCTTCCAGTTCTCGATAAGCATTATCATTATAATCGTATAACTTCCTTATCAATTTGCCAACTATCTCTTTATATAAAACCCTCTCATCAAGCTGCTCAATCTCCATCATGCGCTCGTTTATGTAATCTTCCATATTAAAGTCTTTGTTCTTCTCCATTTGCCCACGCTCCTACTTTTCCATTGTTTCCTCCTCCACTGTTGGAGTTGGATTTTCACTAGGTTGTGTACTTGGTTGCTGAATAGGTTGCTCACTTGGCTCTGCACTTGGACTTGTACTTGGCTCTATATTTTGTTGTGAACTTTCCTCGATATCAACAGCCTCCATTTTCCTTGTTATTTCATCAATTTTATCTTCATCATTTAAAGATGCATAAATGTCCTTTGCTAATAAATAGTATTTTTTAGCCTTTGCATAGTCTCCCGCATCTAAGGCATTTTTCGCTTTCGTCATATAACAGGATGCTTCTGATTCTAGACTTTCTTTCTTCGCCAATTTTGTTTCTACTGCAAGCAATTTTTCTTCCGCATCCTCCTTTTGCGTTTCATCCTTCATCTCTTCATATTTCTGTACTGCAGAAGTATAGTACACCTTTGCACCTTCATAATCGCCTTTTGCGAATGCCATATCCCCTTGCAAAATATAATTTGCCGCAGATTCTTCTTGTGCCTTTTGTTCCTTAATTTCCTCATTATCAGCTTCTACTTCGTCCTTTTGTGCTTCATATAGGTTATTCAATGCCTCAATTGCAGACGTACGACCTTCATCGAAATAGATTTCTGCTGCCTGAGCCTTTGCCTCTAAATATTTTTCTTCTGCCTTATCATATTGAAGATTCAGTAATAAAGAATCCCCAAGATAAATGGCATCATAAACAGATATATATGCTGCCGTCAATGCAAGTCTTTCATCAATATAATCCTTTCCCAGATTATCCACATACCGAGCACGCTTTAATGCATCTTGATATGCTGCCTGAGCCTCCGTATATTGTTCCTTATCTAATCGTTCTTCCGCAGTAAGTACTGCTTCAATTAACTTTTGAAAATTCGATAATTCTTTCTGCATTTTTCTGTCTTTCAAATCATCTGCAAGATCTTTTGCTTCCTCACAACATTCCTCTGCTCTTGTATAATTGTTCATTTGTATGTACTCAATCGTATTTGTATAGGTATCCTGTAATTTTGCAATCTTTTCTTGTCTCCTACGTCTCAGTATAATAGTTAAAATTGTTACAACCACGATTAATACCACTACAACAACTGCCATCGTAATATATTTCTTAATCCTTCTTTTTCTGTTTGGATCTACAAATATTTTATTTACAAAAATAACTGCTAGCGTATATTTTTTTAATTCTTTCGGTTGTCTTGAAAGCAATAAATCTTCAATACTCTCTACCGTTTCTTTTGGATCATCTGTTGCATCTGCAAACGCATCTTTTAATTCGCCCTCATCAACATGCTCCCATACCCCTAATGTATATAGTGCAATCGCATCTGCATTGGTAAGCTTAATTTTTTTTGATATGTAAGGTTGAAACTCTCTCTCTTGTCCTAGATATGTATAAAGATTATTTCTTTGCTCATGCATTGCTACCTTATCCTGTGTAACCTTTTCTTCCTTCACCATGTCCATTGTAAGCGACTGATCCACTGTTTGTTCTTTTATAAAACCATTGCGGTATAAACGCAGTCTAATATTACCTGCCTGTCCATACCGCAATTGCTCATAATTTGTAAGAACTATTATAATAGATGCTTTCATCTTCATTTTACTCTTTGTCTCTAACAGCGCATTGTTTGCCGCTCTCATACATCTCTTAAGTGTACCTTTACTAATAGATGGTGCTTCTGAAAAAGTGGATACTACAGCATCTGTTGCAAGTTTCGCACTTTTGGCTTCCAACTGATCATCAATTCCATCTGCAATTACATAACATGCATAATCATCCAATTCTACAAATCCAAAAAAATCTGTATTTTTTATATCATTACTTGCTTCTGAAGTAAATGCTGTTAAAAATTCTGAATTCTGTTTTCTCATGCTTTAGCCCCATTCCCTATATCTATTAAGATAATACTTGCATTGTCTTTATCCTCTGCTGGATTCTGGTTTACCATCTCTACAATTTCTAAAGCTTTCTCCTGACAATTTGTATTTTTTAATAAAACATCTTCTATTTCTTTAAAGCCCAGTAAATCATATATACCGTCACTCATAAGAACCACTATATCCCTCGGCTTTAATCGTATAGGTGCATCAAAGATCTCAATATCTTTAAATTCATCTTTTCCAAGGTAATTGTACAATCTGTGATTTTCTAACAGCTCTAAGGCATCCTCTCTTGATATTTTTCCCTCATGGAACTTCTGCTCTGCTAACATCGCCACTGTATGCCCTGTAGAAACTGGTACTAAAGATCCTTCTCGAAATACACATATTTTTACATTTCCAGCGACTGCATAGTAAAGATATCCATTCCGTATCATAGAACACCCTACACTTGCATGACCTCTACTTTCATCTTCCACTGCCTTTAAAATCTCTCTATTTGCACAATGAAATGCTCTTCGAAAATAGTACTGAGGATTATTAAATGCATTATAATCTTTAAAAAATTCCACACATACATTGACAGCTATTCGACTTGCGATTCTACCTCCGAATAATTTTCCTGCACCATCTGCTAGTACAGCCATCGTACCTGATTCTGTTGTATGAACTCCAAATTGGTCTTCTTGTACATCGCGCCCACCAATTGTCATGCAAGTACCAATATCCATGTTATGTATTATCTTTTTTTCTCTACCATATAAAGTTTTTATTATCTCTAAAATAATAATCAATGCACATAATAGCGCAATGATATAGTAGGTTCCATTCATATTCTACCTCTTCTCGTTTTTTATCCTTCTGAGTTTTCCTTATCTCCCCACATAAAATGATTTCCACAAAACGGAAGAAAAGCAAATACGGATTTTCCCAACTCAATTTTATCATATGAACTCAAAACAGTCGGTGCGTACACCGCATTATCATTGAGATATACTAATCCATTAGAATCGCCTGGGAGTAATACAGTTTCTCTCTTCTTTGGATCAAATACTATAATTGCGTGATTTCTTCTTGAAATTTCATTATCTCCCAATATTTGAATATCCATATCATCAGCACGACCAATAAAGTTCTTCCCTTGTACTACTTTGTAATCTTTTCCTTGTCTTGGCCCTGATATACATACAATCCATCCACATACAGGTTTTACATCTTCTCGAAATAATTCTTCTTCAATATCAATTTCTGTTTTTTGTACCTCTTTCTTTTCCTTTGTTGCTGTTTCAATATTACAATACGGACATACCGTTCCATACCTTTTCTTACTAAACATATGTCCATTTTGACAACGAATTAAATTTGATTCCGCCATCTATTCCACCATCCCATCTTATCTTTCTAGTAATTTTTATAAAATTTGTAGTTGTGTTAACGCAATAAAAATAATATCACCTTTTTCCAACCTACATGGCTTTCCATAAGCTAATTTATATTTCTTTCCATCTCTCTTTTCAACACTTACACCATTTTTCTGAGAAATATCTTCCACATACCAGTTATCACCTGAATAGTTTAATACAGCGTGTTCAATGTCGATCATACTTGCATATGTTGCATTTTCAAGATTGATTGAAACATGATTTTCTTTCAAATCCCTACCTATGACAAGTCCATTTTTCCCATAAATATTCCATGAGGCAAGTCGTTTTCTATCTTCGCTAAGAAGAATCACTTCGGTTAATGCCGATGAAGGAGCTTTTTCGTTCACATCCAAAACTGCTTCCTCCTGATACTCCATATATTCTCCACGAAACGACCAAAATAGATGCACTACAAAACCAATAATCGCTAATACAATCCATCCCCATGTAGTCTCCCAATTCATACTAATTGCTAATATAATTGCTAGTGTAAAAAAGACCATTGCTATTGCTCTATCAATCATACTTCTCATACATTACCTCTTTATTCCCATGAAACGTTCAAACATATCGGTTGTATCCAATGGATTTTTTTGCTTTGGATTTAATTTTTTTTCATTTGTCACATCCTTCGTCTTTGGATCAAATCCAAAGAATCTCTCAAATGTCTTATTGATGTTTTCAAAGTCAACCTTTGAATCATATGTACCTGTCTGCTGTGTTTTTCTTTCGCGAGTTTCCTGTCGATTTTCTTGTGCACTTTGTGCATCCGAAAAACCTGCGTCATATTTCTTTCTCTTGTTTTCATCACTAAGTATGCTATATGCCTCTGTAATTTCTTGAAATTTCTTTTCACATTCTTCATCACCTGGGTGAACATCTGGATGATATTTTTTCGCCAGTTTACGATATGCTGATTTTATCTGATCCATCGTAGCATCTTTTGTTACCCCAAGTATTTGGTATAAATTTTTTTTCATCTAGTTCCGCCTTTCTTATCTTTC
Organism: uncultured Anaeromicropila sp.; assembly: GCA_964409685.1. Classification (GTDB taxonomy): domain Bacteria; phylum Bacillota; class Clostridia; order Lachnospirales; family Lachnospiraceae; genus Clostridium_AI. Next base: position 122,191 of record CAYPEJ010000012.1, on the reverse strand, counting down.
TTTTAAAAATATTTGTACAAGATGGATGAAACCTTCACTCAAATATCTTTAAAAGAAAGACAAATGGAAAAAGACACGTCCTATTTTGGACGTGTCTTTGGATTGATAGCTAAACTAAATTACGCCCCTAAATATCCACCTTCAACTTTAACAAGGTTAAGTTTATCTTTTTTCTGCTTAATTAAGATTTTGAATGTACCAACACCATCTGAATTGCCATAATTCTCAGTGTAATCAATAACAAATGCTCTTGGGAAAGTGTATTTTCTCTCTACTAAGCCTGCTTCAATGATTTCAACTGTTACTTGACGATAAGCTGCTGCTTCTTCTGCTGGTACTAATGACCATAGTCCTAATTGTCTTGTGCTATCAAATGGATCTCCATCTGTAGCAACTAAAATTTTTCCTGAAATCTCTAAAGAACAACCAACATCTTTTGTTCTAGCGTTGGAATCTAGAGGGATTTCTGTCTGGAATTTTACCTTTTGGACACATTCCTGAGAAATCTCAAAACTTTCTTGTCCTTCTACACTTACTTTTAATGACATATTTTACCCTCCTTACTGGCTAAATCCACCTTCTAATGTTGTTAAGTCCGTCTTATCTTTCTTTTGTTTTACATGCAAGTAGAATGTACCAACACCTGTTTCATCGTCTTGTTCTTCGCTATATTCCATTACAAATGCATTTGGTAATGTAATTTGGCGAACAATTTGACCAGCGGCTACTACGTCAATTTGCACTTTTCTGTAGGAATCAGCAGAATCACTTGGAACAACACTCCACTTTGCTAAGTTGATTGTAGAATCTTCTTCTTCAGCACCAAGAGAAAATAACATTTTCCCCCATACCTTAACAGCAACACCATTATCTGTTGCTCTTGCGTTAGAATCTTCAGGAATTTCTGAACAGAATTCTAACTTTGTGATGCTTTTTTCACTTAAGTTCACAGGACCAGAACCATCAATCTTCATTCTAAAACCCATAACTTTTCCCTCCTTCTTTGTTTTCTGTTACTATGAAATATTTGAAGTCAAACGATTGATTTGAACTTCCAGATTTCGTGGACTACCATTAAAGGATATTGTCAATTCACATACACCATTTTCATCATCAATGACATAATCTAAACTGTCACCCTCTGTAATAATAGCATTAATGCAGTCCTTCTTTTCTACCCATTTGCTCTTTTGACTTTGTGGGTTATTAGAAAAGAAATTTTTAATGTTATCTTCTTTGAAATCACCAGTGATAAATCGTAACATTCTTTCTATGTATGTTGTTACTTGTGTCTTATATACTGGTTCAAAGGATGATAACTCTGTATCATAAAGTAAGTTTCTAGCTTTATAAATAGATATATTGGTAATCGTTTCTCCATTTAAGGATTGATTTTCAGATGCAAATACCCAACCGAAGTTTTTCTGGTTAATCTGCGACTTAATACTATTTGTAAATCCAGTAATTTCTTTTGGCATTGTTGTATATGCAATTAATGAATTGTTACCTGCTTCAATATCAAAACGAACACCTGGTAATTCTAGTGCTGTTTTTATCCTTTCCTTAATAAAACGATCTTTCAAGAATTCAGGACATTGACATGCTGCACGGAAGCCTGCTGCAATATATGCACCATTGATATATACACCTTCAATCCATAATCGCATAATATCTTCTTTCGCATCGGACAATTCTGCACTATTATTCTCTGTTACTTTCATTCTACTATCAAGGACAACACCTGACTTATTCTTCGGAATAACTGTAAAGTTTGGTAGTACTGGAATCGCAAATTCACTATATGGTTTTCCCATCAACGGTGCACATTTATCAATTACACTTTCAATTCCTTCTACTGCAACCGCATTAAATGTTGTTTCCTCACGATTTTCAAATGAGAAGAAGGTTTCTACTCGATAATCTTTCAACACATCTAATAAGATTGCTAATGATTCCATGCTGTATACATCTGTACTAACTTTTTTTACATTACCTTTGAAACGTTCACGTTGAATCTTATTTGTTACATTTTGATTCCATGCAACGTTCGGATAAATTGCATACCAAATGGTATCTTTAAAATTATTCTTCGCATTTGTTGTATTCAAATATGTTATAAGACGAGGAATATAGGAACTCTTTGCAAGCATCTCAGGAGATACATTTGCAATTAATAAAGTTGGTTTCATCCCCTTGCTCTTTGTTTTATATTGATCAAAAAACATACGAATTCCTAGTAATTTTTCAAGTAATGGCTTTACTACCTTAATGAAGTTATCTTTTGATGCACGATAAAACTCTAGATAGCTATTGTAATTTTCAACTTCTGTCTCTACATCGATCTCTGTCTGTTGTGTAGATGATAATGGACAAAATGTTCTAACTACTAGATTCTGTACATAATCATTTGTTTCTTCATTAATTGCTTGGTAATCTTCTTTGATTACTTCCATTAAGCCTGTATTAATATTATCATCTAGGGTTACTAATGCAGTAGTATCTGTCTTAGGTGCTTCTAATACTTTAAGTTCACCTTTTTCACCAAGAGAAAGATAACCTGGAACAATTGCCTGACCATTATTGGATTGTTCCCCTGCACCTAATAACAATCTCGTTTTAATATCTTCAATTGCTAATGGTAACATTGCCATTACATTATTGTAATTCTTACTTGCATCTTCAAACAAAAGATTCAACTTATCTCCAACATCTAATTTTAGAGGATCCCCATCTTCTAACTCGGAATACTTTTTATAGTTATATTGGATTTCTTTTCTTACTTGTTTGATATCATCCATTACTTTTCTAGGAGAGATCAATTCTAACATTTTTTCAAATCCAAACTCCACATTCAAAAGCCCTTGTGCTTTTCTTGAGCTCATAACCGTAAGCACTGCCTTTTGAAAGTTCTCTGACTCATTAATATTAATTGGTGTCAGCATGGATTCTGGTATACCTTCTGGTCTTTCAAGCGTATACTTTACAGATTGTGAATTTGCATCAAAGAATGACCATACTACTGGTTTGAATTTTTCTTCCACTTCTTCGTAACTATGGCACTCCAAATACTGATTAATCTCCCTCATCTTGTCATCATCTAAACTGTCAATACCTCTTACATCACCTACTAGGGTCATTAAGTCCAATTGCTCTGGATTAATGACATCCAAAAGGAGAGTTCGATTAGTCTGATTTATTATCTCCATCTTTTTTCACTCCCTTATATATTTTTGAAAACCCCTTTGCTACATACCTATCTCATAGCAGACGGTTTCAAATCCTTGTACTGTAACATTAATTCACTTATTTCATCCTCAAATGTAATGTCTAACTTTGATTCAATTGGAATCTGATAACTTCTGTTTTTTAAAAGAATTTCCCTATTTTTCATAATCGTACAATCTGAGTTATTAATAATAATTATGCTTCTATTGGCACCTGGTTTAAAGTAAATAGATTCTGCGCCAGCAAATTCTTCTTTCACATTACAACTATCAAACATTTCTTGCAATGAAACAACTTTCCCTGCTGGCAAGCGAAATAGGTTATATGATAGTGGTGGTATATCATAACCTGAGCGTGTTCGTGTTACGTAAAGACTAAGTTTTCCCACATAACTATATTTGCTCGGTTCAGGTCTATCGTCTGGTGGCAATGGCAATGGTTTTTGCCTACGCTTGCGCCAAGTAATAACTGCTACTACTACAATTACAATCACTAAGAAAACGATAAACGCTATTAACAAATACGGTGGTTCCTCTTCAATTGGCAATTCAGGAGGTGCTTCTAAACTCACTTCCACATCTCCAACTTCAATTACATTAACAAGCATATTTGAATAATCAATCTCCGTCTTATAATCCGAATCTGTCTCTACTTTTATTTCCTGCTTCAACGTACCTTCTTTTAACGAAAACTCTTTCGATTCTTCTCCATTCAATAATGCCAATTTTACATGTTGAAAATAATCTTGTGTCCAAAGTTGAACTTCCTCGTTATCTGCATCATGAAATGAATATACAACCTCTGCAGTACGATTATAATAACGAGCTTCCTCTTCCAATGGAATTTCATCTCGATATGAAACTTCCGCAGTTGGTGTCACTCGATATTCTGGAATTACATTAATTCTTACTTGACTTCCTGTTCCTCCTTGAAAACTTAACTCAAGAGTATCACCCGTTGGATGATTCAATTCAATCAAGGAATAACGTTCACCATTCACCTGTGTTGCATTTTCCGCTTGAAAGCTTGTATTCAAATTTTTTATTGGTGAAACACTTGTAAGTAAAACACGTACTTTACTTGCATATGTATATGGAAGTGACACAGAAACCTTCTCTAATCCTCCATCTGTATCAACAATTGCTGCTGTAGATTGCTTTATTTGTAGTTCATTGTTTAAAATTGAATCAATTGCACTTTGTAACTTCAATGCTTTCGGCGTATAATAAGTTGTCCCGCCTGTATACTCGGCAGCACTAAAGATAAAATTACCTTCATCTTCCATTTCATCTTCTAATCCAATGACATGGATTTTTATATTGGATTTTTTGGCAGTTTTATAAGCTTTTTTATACTTAGCCTTTGCAGTTTTCGTCGTCTCATTATCTTCCATCAATATCTCGCCATCCGATAATAACACTATGTACTTTTCTGCTATCCCTTCTTGTTTGTTTAGTAAATTTACCGCCTTTTCCAATCCAACCCCTGCATTACTATATCCATCATAGATCACTTTTTCTGCCTTGCTCATCAATTGATTTCTCTTCTTCGTTTTTACGAATCCATAAGTCGCCGTTATATCTGAATTATATGCTACAAAACCTATCTTATAGTCTGAAGGAAGCGAATAAACAAACTGCGCTATGCTATCAATTGCAAGTCGCTCTCTATCATTTGCATTCATACTACCACTAGCATCCAATAAAAAGACTACCGCCTTATCCTTCGAAACACTTTCTTTCGCATATATATCTACTTCAAGGCATACACAACAGATAACCCCCAACAAAACAACATTAAATCGAATAATTCGATTTACCATATTCATCCATTTACTCATATTCTATTCCATCCTGTTTCTCTTAATGTAAATTAGTGTAACATTAGGCTATATTTATGTCAATAGGATTAATTTCCTGGTTGTTCTAGTCATTTTATGTCGTTTTTTCTGCATATTGTAATAACCTTTCTCTCCACCACAAAAATTTGCTGTAAAACTAAAAGTGCCAAACAAATCACAAAGTAAATTTGTTTGGCACTTACTTTTTGCACTTACTTATAATAGTCAAAAGACAAGTCGTAAATCTGTACTGTATCTCCTTCTTGGATACCAAGCTTCTCAAGTTCATCAATGATATTATTTTCTCTCAAGAATTTCTGGAAGAACGCAAAACCTTTTTCTGTATCAAGATTTGTATAACCTAACATTCTTTCCACTCTTGGTCCTTCAACAGAGTACACTCCATCTTCAACCTTTTCAACAACAACAGGGCCGCCACCAACTTCGATTTCTGGGAAGAATTCGCGCTCGAATACAACTGGCTCTGTTTTAATTTCATTTAGCATATTTTTCACGTAGTATAAAAGTTCTTTTACCCCTTTACCACTAACGGCAGAGATAGGGAAAACTTGAATACCTTGTGGTTCAAATTCTTTTCTTAACTGCTCAAGCACTTCCTCACCTTGCTCACCATAGAATACATCTGTCTTATTCGCTGCAATAACCTGTGGAAGTTTTGTAAGCTTTTCGCTATAAGCACTTAATTCAGAATTAATAATTTTTATATCTTCTACAGGATCTCTACCTTCTGTAGACGCTGCATCTACCATATGAATGATAACTTTTGTACGTTCGATATGGCGTAAGAATTGATGTCCCAAACCAATTCCTTCAGAAGCACCTTCGATAAGTCCAGGAATATCTGCAATAACGAAACCGTCTGTACCCTCTAAATCAACTACTCCTAAGTTTGGATTTAAAGTTGTAAAATGATAGTTGGCAATCTTTGGTTTCGCATTTGTTACTCTGGATAAAAACGTAGACTTACCTACATTTGGGAAACCTACAAGACCAACGTCAGCAATCACTTTTAATTCAAGCATTACTTCTAGTTCTTGCGCTGGTTGTCCTGGTTGAGCATATTTTGGAGCCTGCATCGTAGGTGTGGCAAAATTCATATTTCCTTTTCCACCTTTTCCACCACGAAGAATAACTTCTCTACGATTTTCATAGGACATATCTGTAATAACTTTTCCAGACGCGGCATCACGTACAATCGTTCCTGCTGGAACTTTTACAATTTTATCTGCACCATCTGCACCTGTACATTTTTTCTTACCCCCAGGTTGTCCGTCCCCAGCAATATATTTACGAATATTACGGAAATCATTTAATGTATTGATACCGTCATCTACTTCAAATATTAAATCGCCACCGCGTCCGCCGTCGCCACCGTCTGGCCCACCTGCAGGAACATATTTTTCACGACGGAAACTTACATGACCGTCGCCACCTTTTCCCGAACGAATATATATTTTCGCGTGATCTGCAAACATAGTAACCTCTTTTCTTTGAAATACAATTCTGAAACACTCTTATGGGTTAGAATGTTCTACTATTATAATTCTATACATATTTTCGAACTTTAATCGTTTATAAATCTATCTAAAAGCATACATGAGACAAAGCTTGTACTTAACATATACTGTATACATTACGCATTCGCCCTACATAAGTTACTCCTTGCTCACATATACTAACTAATACGAAATTTAAAAAGAGCCCCAAATATATGAATGCTCACAATTTGGGGCTTGGCTTTGGCAAAAATTATTTTGCTTCTCTTGGATATACAGAAGCTTGTTTTTTGTCTCTACCTTTTCTTTCAAATCTTAATACTCCATCAACTAATGCGTATAAAGTATCATCGCCGCCACGTCCTACGTTAACACCTGGATGAATCTTTGTACCACGTTGTCTATAAAGAATATTACCAGCTAAAACAAATTGTCCATCTGCTCTTTTAGCACCTAATCTCTTAGATTCGGAATCTCTACCGTTCTTAGTAGAACCAACACCTTTTTTATGAGCAAATAACTGAAGGTTCATCTTTAACATATGCTTACACCTCCTTGAGTATAAGTTAATCTTCTATCAAAATAAAATCGTTTCCGTACTCTTCTTCAATGGCTTTTAAACCTAAAAGCATTGATTCAACGAGTAGCCAGGATTCTTGACTGATCTCATCCGAAAAAGCAAACTTCACATCGCCACTCTCAGGATTCACATCACAAGTGAAAGAATCCTCAGTAAATTCCTCAATAGAATTAATAGCGTTTGTTACAAGTGCCGAAACACCTGCACAGACAATGTCTTGTCCATACTCTGCATATTCCGCATGACCCAAACAATTAAATCCCTTACAAATACCATTATCATTTCTAGATACAGTAATTTTTATCATATACCAACCTATTACTAAGCTTCGATTTTTTCAATCTTAACTTGTGTAAATTGTTGTCTATGTCCGTTTTTCTTATGATAACCAGTTTTTCTCTTATATCTGTAAACAACAACTTTTTTAGCCTTTGCTTGTTTTACAACTGTCGCTGTAACACTTGCACCATTTACAGAACTTCCAACTACTAATTGTCCATCCTTATTTACTGCTAAAACGTCATCAAATTTTACAGTTGCACCAGCTTCACCAGAAAGCTTTTCAACGTTAATTACGTCACCTTCGGAAACTTTGTACTGTTTACCACCTGTTGCAATAATTGCGTACATATGGCACCTCCTACTCAATTACTCGCCAGCTTTGGTGCGTCCTCAAATGAACTCTTATTACCTCGCTGTGCGGCATACTAGAACATTAAAACATATTATTCATGTTTTGTCAACATTTTTTCATAAAGTTTTTTCCTATTTTAATTTTCTTGTTTTAATTTTCTTTTAAAGAAACGCAATCCAAACATAATTCCACGGAAAGTCCAATCAATAAACATTGCAAACCAAACGCCTAATGCTTTTAGCCCTAAATACTTTGCTAGTAGTACACCAAAGCAGATTCGGAAGACCCACATAGAGAGAATGGACACCTTCATGGTGTATTTTACGTCGTTGGCAGCTCGCAATGCATGAGGCAAAATAAAGGATAACGGCCAGATAACACAACTTGCAATGCTGTGACATACAATAATCCTTTTCGCTACCAAATTGACAGCATCTGACATATCATATAATGCAATCAATGGGGAGCTCATAATTGCTATCAATATATTGACCACTATCATTGCAATATAGGATGTCTTTAATAACTTTCTCGTGTTTTGGTAAGCTTGTTCACTATCATTTGCACCGATACACTGTCCAACCACAGTAACTAATGCAAGACCGATTGCATTACCAGGGATAATACCGAAGTTGGTAATTCCATTTGCGACTGCATTTCCTGCAATTTCAACACTTCCAAATGTGGATACTAAACTTGCTAATAGTAGTTTGCCAATTTGAAACATACTATTCTCTAATCCTGTTGGAATTCCGATGTATAAGATTTTCTTAATAATAGAAAAATCGAAACCTAATCGAAATCTTGGATGAATCGACACTGGGAGGTCTTGATTTCTTAACATATTTACAATGAAAACAGCTCCAATTACACGAGAAATGAAAGTAGCCAAACCAACACCTAACGTTCCCATTTTGAAATTATAGATAAAAATTGCATTTCCTATTAGATTTATTAAGTTCATTGCAAAGGAAATCTTCATACTAACTTTCGTATTTCCCATGGAACGAAATAATGCAGAACATCCATTATATAATGCTAAAAATGGCATAGATGAGGCGATTACTAAAAAGTAAACCTCTGCATTTTGACGGATATCCCATTTAATCTCACCATATACAACGCCAATGATTTGGCGATAAAACAAAAGACATATCAGCATAATTCCAAAGGATATGCCTCCCATTACCAGTACAAGCTGATTGGCTGCTACGGTTGCTTTTTTCTTATCCTGTTTTCCTATGTATTGCGCGCAAACAACTGCACCACCTGTCGCCAGTGCGCTAAACAAGCATATGAGCAGATTGCTCATTGTGTCAATGAGGGAAACACCAGAAACTGCTGCTTCCCCTACATGTGACACCATAACCATATCTACCATACCAACCGTAATTGCTAACAACTGCTCAATTACAATCGGAATAATTAGTTTTTTTAAACGATCTCTATCAAATAACATACTCTACCTTCTCTTTTCTGTCTCATATTACAAGCTCTGTCTTTCAGTATTCTTGCTTCTTGTACTTAACAATACACTTTTATCCAATAGAACAAAAGTAAATGCAGTGGATATATTAAGTAAAAGAAATATTTTAAAGAAACCCCTTTTTTCCCATTATAAAGTGCGATAATTGGCGCAGAACACACTCCCGCTAATTGCCTAATGCTACCCAGTGAAAAAACCAAATTGAACCCTATGTTAGATGTTGCCACTTTTCCTTTATTTCCACGGAATAAATAGAATAGCACAATAAGTAGCACACCATATACTCCATAATCAGCATTGATAAAACAACTTATCATGTAAACTGCGATTGCGCCGACTAAATTTAATACATTTCCTATCCAATTGGTATTTTTTCTTTTCAGTATTCGGTCTAGATTCCAGATCAATAAAATTCCCAATAGTAGCGTAAAAAATACATTTTGATGTCCCATATTCACAACTGTATACGAAAACGCAAGGTCAAATGGCACCTCTGATAAAATTGCAAATAGAAACAATCGAAAACAATATTTCTTTATATTTCGTGTGTAGCAAAATCCTTCTACCAATAAAAAGCAATATAGAGGAAATGCAAGCCTCCCTATGCATCTCCCTACATTATATAGTCCCTGGCAATCATAGTAATTTACAAATATTGCTGTTGCATGGTCGATAAGCATCGAAACCAATGCTATGATTTTTAGCGTTCCTCCGCTTAGCCCCCACTCTTTTTCTTCCATATTGACTCACCTTCCACTTTATTATGGCGCTACATAAGTAACCCCTAGGTATTCGCAGAATCCTTTTGCGATTTCCTCTCCTGTCTCTTCCCAATAAGCTGAGTTTGCCATCATGGTTTTCACTTCTGTCCAGTTTGTCATAAATGCACACTCTAATAAAATACTTCCTTTTGTACCCATTGCACTTGCATTACACATAGCAAATGTATGCTGAGTATTTACACCTCGATTGCTTTGTGATGTTCCTTTGCTTACATTTTTAATCATAGTAGTTGCTAAAGCTTTGGAATTGGCTGCTTTTGAAGAAGTAGCATGTGAAAATACTTCAATTCCTTTTGCACTGTTAAAAGAAGTACCATTTCCAACGGCATTAAAATGAATACTAATGGAATAGTCACATTTTGCTGCTTTGATATTTTCTTGTCTTGTTGTTAATGGAGTATCTGTTGCGCCAAAACCACTTTTGTATACTTCAAAGCCACAACGTTCTAATGCCGCTACTGCGTAGTTTCCAACACCAACATTTGCAGTATGCTCACGAATCTGACTACCTTTGGCTGCGTCAATCACTCCGTCTCCATCAAAGTCTAAACTTTCCAGAATTGGTGGGGTACGCTTTCCTGCTGTATAGGCACCATGTCCAGTGTCAACGGCAATTTTATAACCATTTTTCACCACACCAGTTGTTAATGTAACAGAAATAAATCCGTCTTCATCTGAAAATGTATAGTTGCAATTTTTTGACTCTTTAGTAATTTTAATTACGGTTGTTCCATCAGCTGTAGTTGTTAATGTTACTTTCTTTAATAAATATGGTTGCGATAATGTGATGCTTTCCTCACCAACATTACTTTTTGTATCCATAATCTCGATTGTGATAACAGAACTACTCTCAGAGATCGAGATGTTGTCAGACGGGAAAATACCATCAATCGTTACCACATCATTGTTGCTAACACGTTCGCCGATTACTCCATTTACTGCAAAGTCTGTTATCAAGTCTTCTTCTGGTTCTAACACACCTTCATCGTTTACATCTGATTGTGTCACTGGAATATCAATTTCATTTTCTGGAGCACTCCATTTGAAGTAAATTCCATCTTTTCTGCTTAATGTACATGTTTTACTTTTCTCAACATAACGATAGTTTAATCCCAACTTACCTGCTACATAGGAAATTGGAACCATAACGTATGTGGTTTCATTTTTACTATTGTAGACACGTTTTGCAGGAGCGGAAGCTTTCACTGCTTTTCCATTTACATAAGCAGTATTAGAATCTATGGTCATCTCAAGCTTATTATCACCGTAGGTTAATGTAAGCTTCTTCGTGGAGGATTTATAACTACATTTTCCTCCAATTTCGCTTTTTGCAAAGACCTTTGCCTGCACATAAAAGACTTTGTTGATAACAAGGCAATTCATATCTGAAACATTTACGTCTGTACCATCGAAAGTAAGCTTTGCTCTTGTTCCAGTGTATTTTTTCCATTTTCCATCATACTTAATGTAATCTGGAGATGTCATATTGATTCGAACACTAGAACTAGAAAGCTTTGTGTAAGAATATGAGTAACCAAATGTGGTAGCAACAAATTTCGCTGGTACAAGCAATCTTGTCTTATTGGTATTATAATACTTCACAAACATTGGTGGATACTCCAATGTTGTCTTTTTCCCATTGACATAAGCGGTCTTTTTATTTAATGTCATACGAACGGAAATCCCATACTTTTGTAATACAATTCGCTTTGTATTTTTGTTATAAGTATATTTGATTCCACAAGCCTTTTCAAATACATCTGCTACGGAAACTAGATATATCGTATCACTAGCTGCATTTTTCAAGGCTAAACCTGACATTGATTTCAAATTCACAGCTTTGCCATCTAGATTTACTGATAATTGTGCTCCTGAATAATTACGTGTTTTCCCTTGATAACGAATCTTTAGTACATTCGAAGCCTCTACTTGCACATTTGCAAGAATACTAGTTAATACAAGTGTTACTAACATATAAAATACTATAAGCATACGCTTATATGTAAGCTTCTCTTTCATATTTTATCCATCCCTTTTCTGTCATTCTATTCCGTCACATCTACTAATACTGCATCTGTGTACTTTACAAGTTCTTTTGCATTTAAAATCATCTGGCATCCTCGTACTCCAGCACTGACACTGATTTCGTCAAGGTGTTCTGCCGTATAATCAAAGTAAGTCGGAAACTTCTTTTTCATCCCCACTGGTGAACAACCTCCACGAATATACCCTGTGGTTTTCAGTAAGTCTTTTACTGGTAAAAGTTCAACCCTTTTGTCCTGAATCGCTGCTGCTGCCTTTTTTAGATTTAACTCTTTATTCACTGGCAGACAAAATACTACATAACCTTTCTTTTCTCCTTTTAGAACAATGGTCTTAAATACTTGTTCCAAAGGAAGACCTGTCTTTAACGCCACATCTTCTCCACAAATATGAGCTTCATCTACTTCATATTCAATCGTTCGATATGGTATCTTTGCTTTATCAAGCATTCGTAAAGCATTAGTCTTCGTCTTCGTCATCCTCATCACTCCTCAATTTTATCTGTTCCCATAAAGGTTTACGCACTTTCTTTCTCGTTACCTCCACAAGATTTAACTTGGTCATATCAATCAAAGATGTTTTCACAGGATCTTTTGCAAATAAAATACGAAGTTGTGTCATAAGACTAGCTCGCTTTTCTTCCTCTTCCAAGTCAATAAAGTCAATAATAATAATTCCTGACATATTGCGAAGACGAATTTGTTTTGCAATTTCTTCTGCTGCTTCCATATTAATCTTATAAAACGTTTCTTGCTCATTTTTACGACCTTTGATGGCTTTTCCTGTATTAACGTCAATTACAGTTAATGCCTCAGTTGGTTCAATCACCAGATAACCACCAGATTTGAGCCATACACGTTTTTGTAATGCTTTTTGCATCTTGGTTTCGATGCTATATAAGTTTTTCATGGAAATCATATCATCTTGATAGAAAGTTAATTTAGATAAATCTTCTGGTTGAAACTGTGTTAGATAATTGTGAATTTCATCATAGATTTCTTTATCATCTGTAATAATTTCATCTAGTTGGAATTGATTATAGTCTCGAATATCACTTAGATAATTTGGCAATCCTTTCTCAATTAGAGAAAATCTTGTAAAATGAACTGCCTGTTTCGTAAGTCTTTCATAGATTTCTTGTAATGTCTGAATCTCTTGTGCAATACGTTCGGATGGGACTCCTTCACTGTTAGTACGAATTACGAAACCGTAATCTTGTGGTTGTGGTTCACAAGATTGGCAAGCTTCGAATTTAGAATCAGATTGAGAACCTGATTGCAAGCCCAATTGAAAAGATGTAGCAAGAGAACGAAGACGTTCTCGTTCTTCCTTTTCTTTAATCTTTGCAGAAACTCCAATCTTCGTAATGCCGTGAGTTAATACAACATATTTTCCAGTAATATTCAAATTACAAGTAACGGTTGGTGCTTTTGTCTTTACATTTTCCTTTTCAATCTGCACCATAATTTCATCACCGATACAAATCTTATCTCGTTTCATGCCGTTACAGTAAATTGGATATTGCGGCTTTGCAAGGGGAAGATAGCACATTCTTCCCCCATCAATTTCTACAAAAGCTGCATTGATATTTTTTACAATATTTTTGACTTTTCCAATATAGATGTTTCCGAGAAGGGCACTATGAGTAGAAACTGCTTCGGCATTTATCTGAATCAGTTCCTTATTTTTCATCAATAGAGAATACACGAAATGATTCTCTTTCATAATTACTAATTGATTGATTTTTGGATTACACTTGTCCATTCTCTTTCACCCTTCTTTACTGTTCTAAGTCACCTAAGGATACATAAGTCCCTTCTTTGCTTCCATCTGCATATAGATCGTATCTGTGATACTGATATGCAAACTTCTGATATTCTAACCCAAGGTATTGATAAAATGCCTCGATTACTAAGTCTGGTTTAATATTGGTCACACTGCCAGAACATAATTGTAAATACACTCTTTGTGTAGATGCATATTCTTCTGCTACAGTTTCCCCGTAATCACGACCTACTTGTGCTTCAAATGCACTTTTTTCAAATGCATAATGATAAATAAATGGTTTGATATCTATCATAGAAGAACTTTTCTTTGTCTTCTTTTCGATTTCGATTTTATCTTGTTCCATAAAAGCACGGAACTTTTCTTCAAAGTTTTCTACTACTTCATATCCATCTTTTAATGTGATTTGATAATCGGCAACACTTACGATGGACATCGCATTGCGTGCATCTTCTTTTAACACATTAAATTTCACAGCACGAATTTCATCTGTCATCTGTTCGTTTAAACGTTCTAACATTCTCTCATTGGAATCCGCTGAATTTAATTGTACATCAAGGTACTCACCATCACTTGTTAAACCTACTCCTAGAGGTTGTGCAAATGACATAAGTTGATGACGGTTAAATCCTTGTGAATATGCGATATCAATCTCTGCACGGCGGAATGCTTTTTGGAAATAGCGCATGATATCTAAATGTCCAATAAATTTCATGGACCCTGTCTTCGTAAATTTAATTCTTGCCTTCATAACAAACGCCTCCTCCAAAACTCATAGCTCCACATCCTGAACATTTCTGTCTACAGTTTGGAGTAACTGTTTCATTAATAGCTTGTTGATATTCTCTCCATAAGAATTTCTTTGTTACACCAATGTCAATAAAGTCCCAAGGGAAGATTTCATCTTCGCTTCTTTCACGGCTTGTATAGAACATTGGGTCAATCCCTAGGTCTTCGAATGCTTGCATCCATACATCGTATTTGAAATGTTCGGACCAAGAATCAAAGATCGCACCATTTTTGTACACTTCTAAGATTAATTTGTTTAATCTTCTATCCCCACGAGCAAGAACACCTTCTAGCATCGTTGTTTCTGCTTCATGCCAGTTATATTTGATACTCTTAAAGTTTAACTGTTCTCTCATTTTACCTGCTAAGAAACGTTGTTTTTCTAAGAATTCTTCTGTTGTAGACATTCTAGCCCATTGGAATGGTGTAAATGGCTTTGGAACGAAGAAAGAAGTACTAGATACAATTTGTACCTTACCATTTCTTTGATCTTTTGGAATGGTGTAGTATTCTCTTGCAATCTTATCGGATAAAATCGCAATTCCTTCAATATCTTCTTCTGTTTCTGTTGGAAGACCTAACATAAAGTATAATTTTACACGATTCCAACCACCACGGAATGCGTCCATAGCTCCTGTTAAAATGTTTTCTTCTGTTAAACCTTTATTGATAACGTCACGCATTCTCTGAGAACCAGCTTCTGGCGCGAATGTTAAACTACTCTTCTTAATATCTTGTACCTTACTCATAACGTCAAGTGCAAATGCATCAATACGTAAAGATGGTAAAGAAATATTTACTCCTTTAGAACCGAACTCGTCGATTAAGTAGTAAACAAGTTCTTGTAAACAGGAGTAATCACTAGAACTTAAAGAACTTAAGGAGATCTCCTCTTGTCCTGTTGATTTTAACATGGTATACGCACGTTCTTTTAAGAACTCGATACTTCTTTCACGGATTGGTCTGTAAATCATACCTGCTTGACAGAAACGACACCCACGGATACATCCACGTTGAATCTCTAATACTACGCGGTCTTGTGTTACTTTGATATAAGGAACAAGTGGATTTTCCATATAAAATGTGTCGCTTAGGTTCATTTCTACTTGTTTCTTAATCTTTTGGCTTGCATTTTCATTCATTACATCAAAAGATTTGATCGTTCCATCTTCATTGTAAGTTGCTTCATAAAATTGAGGAACATAAATACCTTCTACGTGTGCTGCTGCT
Source organism: uncultured Anaeromicropila sp. (assembly GCA_964409685.1). Taxonomy (GTDB): domain Bacteria; phylum Bacillota; class Clostridia; order Lachnospirales; family Lachnospiraceae; genus Clostridium_AI. The sequence goes on along the minus strand of CAYPEJ010000012.1, from coordinate 106,280 downwards.
TCTAAAAATTCTTTACGTGATTTTCCTTGCTTCTTGCATTCTTTATATACATCAAGAAGTTCATTGTAAGCAGTTTCCCCTTCTCCAATATAGAACATATCAAAATAGTCACTAATTGGTTCTGGGTTGTAAGAACATGGACCACCACCAATAACGATTGGATGTTCTTCTGTTCTTTCTGTTGCGATTAATGGAATCTGGGATAAATCTAGAATCTGAAGAATGTTTGTATAACACATTTCATACTGTAATGTGATTCCTAGAAAATCAAAATCTTTTACTGGATCTTGGGATTCTAATGCGAAAAGAGGAATGTTCTTTTCTCTCATAATCTTGTCTAAATCTGTCCAAGGTGAGTATACACGTTCACAATACGTATCTTCTCTTCTATTAAACATATCATATAAGATTTGAATTCCTTGATGTGACATACCAATTTCATACACATCTGGGAAACACATACAAAAACGAACATCTACGCTGTTTTTATCTTTAACTACCATATTATATTCATTTCCGATATATCTGGCAGGTTTTTCTACTGTTAGTAATATTTCATCACTCAGTGCTAACTTTCTCATGCTCTTCTCCTTGCTTGTTCTAAAGTAGTTATAAAATATCGTTAAGAATCCTACTCAATAAAAAAGGAATCTATCTGATACATAGAATCCTTTTTCTTCTTTGCCATATGACATTATAACAGACTTTTCTATTGCAGTCTAGGAGAAAGATTTTTCAGTTGTCTCCTCTATATAAATTTCTCTCTCCTCTACTCTGTTTTCGCCCCTCGACTAAATACAGGAAGCACATCTTCTTCTAGTGTCTTCGTTGCATATTGTTCTAGTTTCTCAAAGTGTTGATTGTCTTCCACACAATGTTGGATCGTTTCATAATCAATACCTTGATAGGATAAGTCCAGTTTCTTTACTGCTAGTACGCCTAATAAAATCAAACAAGAAAGAAACAACCTTACGTATGTACTTTTCTGAAACGGACTCTGTTCACTTTGTACTCGGTTTATCTCACTACTTGCTCCCCCTTGTGGATGGTCAATACTACGCATACAATTTGCCCTCGCACTGCGTATTAATTCCTCTCGCGACATAGAATTACTACTTAAATCACTCATAAACCCTCCGTTCATTCACCCTCTTTCTATATTAGTATATCGTAGTAATGGATTGAATATGATAATTTCGTAACCTTTCCTTTTGTAATCTTTTTGTAATCCTTTTCTGCTCCTTTTCGAATCTTTTTCTAACACCAAGCTCTCTCTTGCAAACTAACTTCCAGTATGTTACCATACAAGTATTGCATGTAACGATTGAACATAGTACGTGCAATAGCTAAGGGAAATTAGCAAAGAACACATATAAAATGATACTTATAGTAGGGAGGAATTATGTATGTCTTACTGTCCAAAATGTAAGGAAGAATTCCAAGACCAGATTACCGAATGTCCAGTGTGTAATATACCACTTGTTGATGTATTGGATGATTCTGTTCTTGTTACTGAGATGGAATTTTTCTCGGAAGAAGAAATTCATAAATTTATTGCATTTTTAGAATACTCCAATATTCAAGATGTTACATTTGAAAAAAATCCTGTCTCTGAATTATTCTCTGTACGTTGTAAAGAAAACGACGTGATGGAGATCAAGAAATTATTCAAAGCATATAAACTTGGAGAAGCAGAGTTACAAGACGAAGTACAATCTATGGTAGATTTCACGGAGGACACACTGGATGAAAATTCCAATGAGTTTTCTCAAGAAACTTCCAAAGAAATGTACGAGGAATCCGCTCGTTCTTCTAAGCCTTATGTAAAAAAACGCGATCAATATGCGGATACATCTTCTACAGGACTTATGCTACTCATTATCGGTATTCTTGGTGTCGGCTATGTTGTACTTAATTACCTAGATATTCTTTCATTTTTAAATGGCGCCGTTCCTTACACACTAAACATAGTTCTTTTCACAGCTTCCACTATCTACGGAATCTATTCCTTAGTAGAAGCCAAGAAAATCAAAGGGCAAATTGAAGAAGAAGAGACACTTCATGCACAATTGTTAGAATGGTTAAACGCACATGCAACAAAGGAATATTTAGAACAAGTAAATGATCCTTCTCTTCCACAAGAAGCGAATTGTTTACGTCAATTCCAAGCAATGAAGCATCTTCTTGTTACGGAATATCCAACATTAAATGAAGCATTTATTGAAAGTATTGTAGATGAAAAAATGAATGCAGAAGAATAACTGTTAGATAAAAATAAGAAAAGAAAACCTGCTCTATCCTTAAGAACACGAATTCTAAAATCTGAATTCTTCTAAAAGGATAAAACAGGTTTTTTTATTTCATTATGAATTGGTCTGCAATTCAAACTTGCGATAGATTGCAAAACCTTTATTAATATTATGAATTTCTGCTTCTTTTACTGAACCACCAAATTCACCATCTAACGTCCAACTTACTTCTTTCTCACAGCTCACTTTAATGAATTCTGTTTTTAAGAAATACATGTACTCTCGATTAAAGTCATTCAGCAATAAGGAACCTAAAATTGCATTTAACTCTAACATATTTTTTGGTCTCTTAATTAAGACAACTTCAAATAATCCATCATCAAAAGAAACCTCTTCTTCTTTATAACGCTTCATTCCACCAACGGAAATTGCATTGGTAATCATTCCAAAGATTATGTCATCGTCAATAACAGCTAACTGACCTGTCTCATTGTCGATATATTCCACTTTCACTTGATAAGATTGAATGGACGCAAGACTCTTAGCACCTTCCAAGATATACGCCAGATGACCTAACATATTTTTAGTTTGCTGTGGCGTAGAATAAGAAACCTCTGTAAGTGCACCGAAAGCCGCTACATAGGTAAAATAGGAATCATTAAACAATCCCGCATCACATAAAAACGGATGACCTTCTAAAATCATTTTCACCGCTTCTATATTGTCACTTGATATTCCTAAACTTTTCGCAAAATCATTTGTACTTCCAGCTGGAATATATCCAATTGGTATCTTTTTATTAAGCGTCATAACACCTGCTACTACTTCGTCTAATGTTCCATCACCGCCAGAACAAAGAATAATATCAAAGTTTCCACCAATTTCCTTTACTACTTCTGTTGCATCTTTTGGTGCCTGTGTCACATGAACTGTAGTCACACAATCTGCTTGTGTTAATGTATCAAGCACTGCAAGTAAGCTATTTTTAATATTACCTTTTCCCGACTTAGGATTTACCACAAACAGAACTCGCATCATAAAAACAATTCCTCCAATTCTTCTCGACTTAATTGATTTATAAAAACTTCTTTTGATTTTATAACAGAATCTGAGAGTTGTTTTTTACGCTTCTGAAGTTTATCAATCTTTTCTTCAATGGTGTTCTTTGTTAACAATCGAATCACTTGAACAGATTTCTTTTGTCCGATACGATATACACGATCCGTTGCCTGTTCTTCAACCGCTGGATTCCACCAAGGATCGTAGTGTATTACTACATCGGCACCTACAAGATTTAGTCCAGTTCCACCTGCTTTTAAGGAGATTAAGAAAATACTTCCTTCTCCTTCATTAAATCTTGTTACATAATCTTTCCTTTCATTTATCTTCGTATTTCCTGACAAATAAAAATATTCAATTCCTTGTTTCTTTATCTCTTCTGCTATAATCTCAAGCATACTTGTAAACTGTGAAAATATTAAAATACGGTGTCCATTTTCTAATATCTCAGTTACAGTCTGTATTAATAATTTTAGTTTTCCACTATCGGCATCATAATTTTCAATAAAAGTTGCTGGGTGGCAACAAATTTGACGCAATCTAGTTAATGCAGCAAGAATTTGCATACGGCTCTTTTCTACGCCATTTTTGGAGATCTCCGCAGATAATTCTTGACGAATGTTCTGTAAATAAGCTTGATACACTTTTTCCTGTTCAGGAGTCATCTCTGCCATCATCTTCGTCTCAATCTTTTCTGGAAGTTCCGTTAATACCTCATTCTTCATACGCCTTAGAATAAATGGTTCAATATGCTTTCCTAAATCCTCTAACACTTCTTTTTGACCATCTTTTACAATCGGTCTTTCAAATTTCTCCACAAATTTTGTATGTGAGTAAAGATAATTCGGCATGATAAAGTCGAATAAAGACCACAATTCAGACAAAGAGTTTTCAATCGGTGTACCTGTTAAAGCAAATTTATGTCTTGCATGCACTTGTTTTACCGATTTCGCATTTTGAGATTGAGGATTTTTAATAAATTGCCCTTCATCTATAAACATTGTATGAAACTCATACTTGGTATAATGCTCAATATCTCTTCGAATCAACGGATAAGATGTCAACACTACTTGATATTCTTTTACACGATTAATCTGCTCTGCTCTTTCTTCTGGCGCACCTTCCACAATCATAGTTTTCACATGAGGTGCGAACTTTTCAAACTCTTCTTGCCAGTTAAATACAAGTGAGGTTGGAGAAACTACCAAAAACATAGCATCTGGTTCTTGCTTTAAATTTGCAGTAATATAAGTGATCGTCTGCAATGTCTTACCAAGCCCCATATCATCCGCAAGAATACCACCTAATTGATTCTGAGCTAATGTATACATCCATTTATAACCGACTACCTGATACGGTCTTAATGTAGCGGTAATCTCAGAAGGCACTTCAATAGTCGTCGTTTTCGGCTGACAAATCTCTTCTAATAAGTTCTCATAAGATTGGCTTTTTTCATATGCTATGGCATCATAATCATCAATGATTTTATCTAAATACAAAGCTGAATATGCTGGAAGATTGATTTTTCCTTCTTCGTCAATATTCTCTTCCTCAACATCCAGCTGTTCCAGTAACTTTCCAATTTGCTCCGTGTCTTCATCTGCTAAATCAACAAAACTTCCATCCTTTAAACGATGATATTTCTTTTTCTGTTTTAATGCTTCAAAAAATGCTTTTAATTCATCCTTTGGGACTGCATCATAAGACACATTCACTTCTAGAAGTTTGATATTATCATTAAAACTAATTGCTGTATGAATCGCACTATTTCCAGTAATCTTAAAGTTCTTTAACTCATCAGAGTGGAACACTTGGTATTTCTTATTCAAATGATAAATATCATACGATAAAAATTCGAAAATATCCGAATCTTTCTTTAACAAGAAGAAGTCTTTGTATGGTTCAAAATGCAGACTATCTAACATTTCAAAACACTCTTCCTCTGCTTCTTTTTGTCGCACCAAAATAATGCCTGGCGGCAAATCGTTAAGCAATGGATTAATCTCATATGCACCATATTGAAATTTCACTGTTGCTTGTACGTACTTTTTATATTTATCCAGATAAATCTTTATCTGTAAATTTTCATTAATATATTTATCCTTTAGACTTTCTGGAATATCAATTTCCATCGTTTCATGGATTCGAGGTAACACCGAATCAATGAACTTGTCCTTTAAATCACCTTGGAAATTCAGACCATCTTTCTTTCTCTTTAAACTATTGAAAAAAGGTAGGTAGTTTGCAATAAATTCTTTACTAGGCATGTACAATACATTTTCATAAAGAAGCAAACTTCCATCTTCACAAAGTGGTTTTACTGGTTTATTATCTATTAATTCAATCTGAATGGATTCTTCATCCGATTCTAAGCGGAAGCCAATTGGAGGATTTCCTTTTACAAAGGTAACCCCTTCATACGTTTCTTCTCCGATTCCAATCTGAAATTCTTCATTTCCCATATATCCAAGCAAGTGGAAAAGCATATTTTTTGTAATAGCCATCTCAGCTTTATTAAAGAGGTTATTATAATATACTTTTCCTAATGCTTCTTGTATCTCATAGATTTCTTCTAAATACTGAATTACTGGTTTTGCACCTTTGGAAAAACGGCTTTCTCCAGCAATATATTTAAATTCTTTTCCTAGTACAATATTCTCGTCATTGGAATAGGAGTGCAAAAACTTCTTGATATTCTGCACTTTATACAATCTGCTGCTTCCTGCTCGCAAAGATAGAAACAGTTTAGAATCTTTCCCTTTCAAAATCGCTGGAAAGTGTAACGATAATTCCAAATGAAATGTTTCTCCGATTAAAGGAGTTTTATATTGATTATTAAAGTAATCAATTATGTTATATAGATTTTTCTCTTCTTCACTCTCAGGCTTTTTCGTCTCACTACGCTCCATATAATTTGCAATAAATAGTAATGTTGCAATGACATGTTTACAAGCACCATTATACTTAATATGACCTGGACAGTTACAATTAAATTTTATCTTATCACTTTCGCCTTTTCCCTCTTCTATGGTAACAATATATTGATTGCTGCCTTTTACTGTAGCACGATACTGCTGATGTGCTTTGGACCACGTCACATTAGACACAGCATTACTTTTATAATATCTTAGTCCACGAAAATAGGTTGCTTCGTCTGCTGCCAAACGTTTAATTGAGTCTTTTGATATCTTAAACATATATTATCTCTCTCTGCTTAATAATTTTCATCTTTTTATTATACCATATTTTAATTGTTTATACATACACAGATTATAATTTTTTGTTCCAATATCAAAAAACCCTTATTTTATTAGCGTTTCAAATTAAATTCTTTTATAAATTTCATAAGAATCGTCTTTTCTTCTGCCTTAATTTCCATCAATTGTTGTTCCATCTTCTCTCCTGGGTCATCATGAATATCAGAACCTGATTGTATTTTTCCTACGTACTCCATAGCGGTAAAGAAAAATGCTTTTCCCTTTTTTACAACTGCCTTATATTCTTGTTCATAACTATCATCTGCTAAAACTCCTTTTTCTCTTAATAGTTTGAGCTTGTACAAGAATCCTTCTAGATAATTATAAAGAAAATATGGTTCACGAATGTCAAATTCCTTACCTTCATTGCATTTATTCTTTAAAAAACAAGCTAACACATCATACATTTGATTTCCGTAAGCATAGAAAAATGGCGCTCCTTGATAATGGTGATTCACGATTTTAATACCGCTATTCATTTTCTCAATATTCAAATACATCTTTAAATCTGTAACAAATTGTACAATGGAAAATGTAAAGTTGAAATCTTCTTTAAAACGCAACAAACTAATTCGAGCCAGATCACGATTTATGATATTTTGCTCTTTGTTATGATAAAACATATCCATATGACGATATGCTTCTGTCACATCCCAATAAGAATGTGTTACTTCACCATATGCTTCACCTTTTACATATCCAGTTGCCTTCACAACTTCTTCTGTATCATCGTATCCATAAATAAAGATTTCGTGATAAGCATCTGTTGTATATCCATACTCTTTTAAGTACTTCCAATTCAAAAATATGTATACATAGTAGCCCAAATCAATCTGATTCTTAATATAGTCAATCAATTCCTCTGGTTCCACTTGTTCCACTGGAATTGCATATGTAGTAACTGGCCAATTTACAAGTTGGTCTGGTTGAAAACATGCATTTGACGTAACATATAATGAGTCAATATTTGTATAATCAAAATATATGGTATCCATCTTTTCACTGTAAAACGTCAATATTTTCATATAGTTCTGTATAAACCAGTCTTTCCCTTTCTCATCATGTAAAATCATATTATTCATGCTTGCATAGCCTGCAAAAGCATCAATTACTGGCGCTGATATCCTTAGTTCTTTTTTCATAATATCCTTCCTTTCCATAACATTCACCTTTTCTAACGCAAACGTAATATTAGGAATATTTACCAGAATGTTTATCAATTATTCCTTTTTAGCCATTATAATATATATTACCATACATTCCTTTAGAATCAAACAAGAAATTCCCACAAAAAAAGCAGTAACCTATGAATCCATAAGTTACTGCTATACAACTTAGCAACTGATACAAGTTTTGTTTCGTCGGAGCATTGACAAATGCAAAACACATAAGACCCCTCAATCTTAAGATATCTTTGTGTGCTAACGTTGTGTTCTCTTGATAGGTATATTATATTGGTATTTCGCATTGTTTTCAATAGCTTTTACATAACAAAAGGTTTTTTTGCATAAAACAAAGTTTATAAGCAAAATTGGATCGACACTGCAAATTTCTGGTCCTCAACCTTCACACTATATGTTCCTTTATATTTATGTACAATTCGTTTTACATTGTTTAAACCTGTTCCCCCATGAACGTGTTGCATAAATTTACGCTTCTCATTTTCTTTTACATAAGACTCAAACATCGGATTTTCCATATATAAAATCAAGAAATTATTTACCCTTCTCATCTTAAAAATAATTTCTCGATGGGAGGAAAATAGCCTATCACATTCTGTAATGGCATTATCAAATAAGTTACATAAAATTGTAGCCAGATCATAATCCGACATAAACCCTATCTGGTCGTCTTCAATTTTATAGTGCATAACAATATTACTCTCTTTTGCTTTTTTCTCTTTATCAAATAGAATAATATTCAACATTTTATTTTCACTATAAACTTTTGGCCTAATTCGATTAATCTCAGCTTCCAGTGTATGCTCATATTGACTGGCAGAAGAATTTTCCACATTTTCATACAAAGCCTTCAACACTTGTAAATGATTATTCACATCATGAAAAACTTTCTGGCAATCACTGTAATTCTGTTCCAACGATTGATAATATTGATATGTCATGTCATTCTTTTTTTCTTCCAGCAAAAGTCTCTTCTGTAACATATTATTTCTTGTCACATACCCCACGTAAGACAAAAGGTAGATATTAATAATAACGACTCCTAACAGCAACATAAAAATATTCGTCTCAAACTTCGTATATAATTGTACATTTTTGTGAATTTCTATTGTAATAAGCAAAAACTCACAACTAAACGCCATAATGAACAGAAAACTAACCAACTCTGCCATGGTTGGTCGATTTCCTACATAGGAAGCATATATCATCATCAGAACTCGATAAATACACAAAAAAATAATAATTGAGCACGTTGTCAACACAGGATAAATACTTGTTGTATGATATAAGTCACTATTTATCGTACGATGTTCCGCTTCTACCCATTGATAAATATGAACAATTAGGAAAGAAGAAAGTATCGCAAAGAGGACACTTCGAATTATCTGAATCCTCTTTGAACTTTCATATAAGCGTGTTGCCGTTATTACACATAATGCCATATACACACCATATCGAAAAATGCCTAACTTCATAAAATAGGTTGGCATCATTAACACCGTACACACTAGGATACTTAACCAATATAAATAATTTCTACCGCAATACTTTTTATTACTAGTTTCATTTTGAAAATGATAGTGTAAAATAAATGCCACTAACCACCAAATTCCATCTGTAAATAAACCCAATAAATCTTGCATTTCCCACCCCCTATATCCTACTATTAATATAATCGTGCATATTTTTTCGGAATGTTTTTGAATAGAGCTGAGAAAGCGGCACCTGTAAACCATGGTTCATATAAACAGAATACCCCTTTATGGACTGCACTTGGTGCAAATTAACTACAAAACTTTTATGCGAAACCTCAAAATGATATGGTCGCATTTTTTTTGCTATTGCAGATATTTTTTCTCCTGGCAACTCATACTGCTGACTGGAAGAATCATATACTATCACACTTCGATTCGAATATTCAAAAAACATAATATCCTCAACTTGTAAAGTCACAATCCCTGTCTTGGTACGAAATGTAAGTGAATTACTTACATTTAATTGTCCATATGTAATGGCTTCAAACAAAACTTGGTGCACTTTTTCTTCTTCCACAGGTTTCGTCAAATATTCAAATGCATGTACTTGAAATGCATCTTTCATATATTCCAAAAATCCTGTCAAATAAATAATTGTGACTCGTTTGTCTGTTTTTCTAACTTCTCTCCCAATTCGTATACCGCTATCTTCCGCTATTCCTACATCCAAAATCATAATATCGTACTTTTCTTTACTTGAAAGTAAACTTTCTCCATCAGTATAGCTTTCAATTTGAAGTTCAATTTGGAATTTCTCACTAAAATTTTTCAAATATCCTTCCAGCATATGAATAATAGCTGGCTCATCATCACACATAGCGATACGGATCATAAAATCTTCCCCTTAATTATACTCTTTTTTCATTATAGCAATAGATTTTAAATATTTCAATTATTACCTACATAAGAAATGGGTAAGAAAAAATATTTGCTTATTTTCAAATCATAAATATAAAAAGGAAGTGCTTTTGTAACACTTCCTTTCCACTCACTAAACCATTTCTCCCATGTAGTAGAAACCTTTGGACTCTAATAACTTCACATCAACAATTTTACCAATTAAGTCACTAGTTCCTTTGAAATGAACCAATACATTATTTGTTAAACGACCTGTAACGAGTTCTGGATTTTGACTATTTATATCTTCTACAAGAACTTTTTCAATTTTTCCTGTATCACGACCAGATAATTCTGCAGAGATTTCTTGTATTTCCTTTAACAAACGATCGAAACGAACTTTGATTACGTCTTCAGGCACTTGGTTATCCATGTTGGCTGCTGGTGTACCAGTACGTTTGGAGTAGATAAATGTAAATGCACTTTCATAGCGAACTTTACGCACTACATCCATTGTTTCTTCGAAATCTTCTTCTGTTTCACCTGGGAAACCTACGATAATATCAGTTGTTAAAGAGATATTTGGAACCGCTTCTTTGATCTTATCTACTAATTCAAGATACTGTTCTTTTGTGTAATGACGATTCATAATTTTAAGAAGTCTGCTACTTCCAGATTGCACTGGAAGGTGCAAGTGATTACAGATTTTCTTAGAATGACGCATTACTTCGATTAACTCATCGGATAGATCTTTTGGATGAGATGTCATGAAACGAATTCTTTCTAAGCCTTCGATCTTTTCAATCTCTTGTAATAACTGTGCAAATGTCATTGGATTTTCTAGGTTTTTACCATAGGAGTTTACATTTTGTCCTAATAGCATAATTTCAACAACACCGTCTGCAACAAGTGTTTCAATTTCACGAATGATATCTTTTGGATTTCGACTTCTTTCTCTTCCTCTTACATAAGGTACGATACAATAACTACAGAAGTTGTTACATCCGTACATGATATTTACACCTGCTTTGAAGGAGAATTTTCGTTCACTTGGTAGGTCTTCTACGATTTCTTGCGTATCTTTCCAGATATCAATAATCATACCCTTGGAATCGATGCGTGCCTGTATAAGTTCTGCAAGTTTAAAAATATTATGTGTTCCGAAAATGATATCTACAAAACGATAGCTTTCTTTGATTTTTTCTACTACTGCTTCTTCTTGCATCATACAACCGCATAATGCGATCATCATATGTGGATTCTTTTCTTTGATTTTCTTTAGATAACCTAATCTACCATATACTTTTAAGTTTGCATTTTCACGTACGGTACATGTGTTGTAGATTACGAAATCTGCTTTTTCATCTTCGATAATGGTATAGCCGATTTTTTCCAGAATGCCGATGATTTTCTCGGAGTCATGAGCGTTCATCTGGCAACCGAAAGTATTAACGCATGCTGTTAATGGACGTCCTAATTCTTGTTGTTGTTTCATCGCCCATTCTTTGCAAGTTTCTATAAAATACAGCTGTCTTGCTGTCTGATTGTTTTCTATATTAGCAATGTTGTTATTCATGAAAACATTATCCTCTCTAACTTAATTCAATGTTGTATATTTTAAAGGATATGGGGGATTTAGTCAATAAGAAAAGTCGAAGAGTTTGGAGAACCCGTGTCTTCGACTTTTCTTACAATCATTCTAAATAATTAGATTGTTAATTATCTTTACAAAATACAAACGGCGTCAACTTAATCTCCTCAAACGTCCCTTTTTGATAATGTGGACTTAATGGAAAATAAGCCAATTCATCTACTGTTTCAATGGTTATTGCTGGCATACAGAATTCCTCGGAATAATAATGTACCGTATTTCCTCCAGAATCATTTAATTCAATCTCTTTCTGCTCTGGCATTAATACATACCCCGTCAGTGTACTAAGAAGACACGCCAAACGATGTTGTTCTTTGTTATACTCTTCCGTCATATTTTTCCTGTGATAATAAATCTGCTTACCTCTTGAATGGTAATCTATGTATCCAATAGATGATATAGATCGGAATAACTCCATCAAAGCACAAGTTTCTGGTTCGCTACCCGCTTGATCATGCAAATGCTTTTTCTTCCAACTTAAACACGGAAAATTACGGTTGATATCTACGCCTCTTGCGTTGTATTTCCACATGTAATACGGAAGACCTTTTAATTTCACAGCATTCCGATATTTATCGGACTTAATGCAGTCATATCCTTGAATTGCAATGCTATATCCATCTGGATTCAACACTGGAACCATATAGATAGCTACCCGTTCTAGAAAATCGCAAAATTCTTCGCAATAGTATTCTGCCATACAAAGAAGCACCATTGGATTGACTGATTCTCGCCCATGAACTCCACCAGTCAACACAATGTTACGTTCTCCTTTGCCGATCTTCAACATAAAAATATCTCTTCCATCTACACTACGACCGATGGACTCATATTTTATCAATTCGGAATAATGATACGCCAGATATTTTGCATATGCTACCAAATCATCATAATAAAACAACTGATCCCAATTCACATTTTCCATACAAACACCATATGCTTTTTGTATATTTTATGATGTTTTTAGTTCATTTATTACCTGATTTGACCGTTTCCAAAAATAATAAACTTAGTTGTAGTTAATGCCATAAGTCCCATAGGACCTCTCGCATGAAGTTTTTGTGTACTAATACCAATCTCTGCACCTAGTCCAAATTCAAAACCATCGGAAAATCTTGTGGAGGCATTTACATATACAGCTGCTGCGTCTATTTCATTTAAAAATCTTAGTGCATTATCATAGTCCTTTGTGATAATTGCTTCGGAGTGTTTTGTGTTGTATTTATTAATATGATCGATTGCCTCATCAATATTATTTACAATCTTCATAGAAATAATTGCATCTAGATATTCTGTTCCCCAGTCTTCATCTGTTGCTTCTTTAATTTTTCCACAGATGTTTACGGCTGTTTTATCACCACGGATTTCAACATTTTTACCGAAAAGACGGTCTGCGATCATTGGAACTACTTTTTCTGCTACTTTTTCATGGATTACTAAAGATTCACAAGCATTGCAAACACCCATTCTTTGTGTCTTTGCATTTTCAATAATATTCACTGCCATTTCTAAGTCTGCGAATTCATCTACATATACGTGACAGTTTCCTGTTCCTGTTTCGATAACTGGAACGGTACTATTTTCAACAACAGTCTTAATTAAGCCTGCACCACCACGAGGGATTAACACATCGATGTATTGATTTAATTTCATCATCTTAGTTGCAGTTTCACGAGAAGTGTCTTCTACTAATTGAATTGCATTTTTAGGAATACCAACACTTTCAAGAGCATCTTGGATTACTTTTACTACCGCTTTATTGGAAGTAATGGCGTCTGAGCCTCCACGTAAGATTACAGCATTTCCTGTTTTAAAACATAGACCAAATGCATCGGCTGTTACATTTGGACGAGATTCATAGATAATTCCGATAACCCCTAAAGGAACTCTTTTCTTACCAATTTGTAATCCATTTGGACGTGTCTCCATGGAAATGACTTCTCCAATTGGATCTTTTAATGTTACAATTTGGCGTAAACCTTCTGCCATTCCAGCGATTCTCTCTTCTGTCAAACGAAGTCTATCTACTAGAGAAGCTTTTACACCACGTTCTTCGGATTTCTGCACATCAATTGCATTTTCTTGCAATAAATACTGTGCATTATCAATTAATGCCTTTGCAACTGCTTCTAATCCTTCATTTTTCTTTGTTTGACCCATTTTATTTAAGAGAACAGAGGCAGCCTTTGCCTGAGCTCCTAATTCTTCTAAATATCCCATACTCATCCTCCTATCTTTCTTTGCTCCGTTAAGATTCCATCCACTTTCCAATCGCATTCTTCCATTTCAAGACTATGTACTACTTGAAAATCAAATGCTAGGGCAAGTTTCTTAAAATGATGTGCTTCATGCTTTGATAAATATCGGTCGTAATAGCCTCCGCCATATCCTACACGATTGCATGATTCATCAAATGCTAGGCCTGGAAGTATCATAAGTGCCTCCTCATCCTCAGCTTTTGTTAACTCACCAACATCTCCCATCGGTTCTTCAATCCCTTGATATCCTTTTCCCAATTCTTCAAGGGATTGGATATAGAAAAACTCTATATCCTCTCCGATTACTTTTGGAACTGCCACTTTTTTACCAGCTTCTAAGGCTTTTGTAATCAGTGGCTTTGTCATAACCTCTTGATTATATGATACATAACAGTATAAAGACTTCGCTTGTAAAAAGCAAGAATCCTTTCCTAATCTATCCATAATCATCTGGCTTTTTTGTTCTATTTCCTTTGGGTGCATCTGTCTTTTCTGACTTCGCACCCATTCTCTTGCTTCTTTTTTTGTAAGCCGTTTATTTATACTTTTGATTTTAACCTCATCCATTGTGATTGCCCCTTTTATACTGTTTACAAGGATTATTTCATACAAATTGAAGAAAACTAGTTTAACGCTTCTAATTATAGAGAACTAGTTCATCTTTTCTTGCTTCTTTTCTTGCTTCTTTTCTCGATTCTTTTCTGCAACTTTCTTTAATTCCGTTACAGAACCATCTTCATTTAGGATAGATACATTATTTAATGTACTGCGTAAGTTGTTACGTACTGCTTGAATGTATTCATTTCGTAATTTCGCTTGCTCTTCTTTTTCTGCTGGTGTTAAACCTTCTTTTTGTGACTTTCTATATAATTCGTTAATTCTTTTAATTGCCTCGTCGTTCATACATTGCTCCTTTAATTATATTGCTCTGTTTTTAAATAATCCATCAATTTAAATGCTGGATCTTTATGCGCCTTGAAAAGCGTACCTATATTTTCACCTTCCATAATGGAATTAATGGTTGAAATATCATCTCCATTGGCAATGACCATGTCTGCACCAGAATCATTGGCAATCTTAGCGGCGGAAATCTTAGTTGCCATACCACCTGTACCAACATCACTGGCAGAACCTTTTGCCATGCCTTCTAATTCTGGGGTAATCCATTCTACAAATTCAATGAATTTTGCGTCTGGATTTTTATTAGGGTCATCGGTATACAAGCCATCAATATCAGACATTAAGATTAATAAGTCTGCGCCAATTAATGCGGCAACGATGGCAGATAATGTATCGTTATCACCGAATTTTACTTCGTCTGTGGATACCGTATCATTTTCATTTACAATTGGAATAACTCCCATATTTAGTAATTCCCTAAAAGTATTTTGGGCATTCTTACGACTTACATCATTTATCATTGTGTATTTTGTCATAAGAACTTGGGCAGTGAGTTGATTGTACTCTCCAAATAATTTTTGGTAAACCATCATCAATTTTGCTTGTCCTACTGCTGCACAAGCTTGCTTTTCTGCCACTTCTGTAGGACGTTTTTTCATTCCAACTGCTTGTCTTCCAACTGCAATAGCACCTGAAGATACGACAACAACTTCTTTTCCTTGATTTTGAAGGTCGGCGAGAATTCTTACAAGCTTCTCCATCTTAATAAAATCAAGATTGTTGGTTTCTTCATGTGTAATTGTTGAACTACCGATTTTTACTACTATTCGCTTCTTTTCTTTTAGTAATTCGCGATTCATCTTATTCAACCCTTTCTTCGTTTGTTACGTCTCACATTGATTCCCTATTTTGAGTATTGATTCATAATCGCCTCATAAACTTTAATGCCATCTATGGCTGCAGATGTAATTCCCCCTGCATATCCAGCACCTTCACCGCACGGGAAGATACCTTTTATATTGCTTTCTAATGCTTCATTTCGAATAATTCTTACTGGTGAAGATGTTCTTGTCTCTACACCTGCGATAATCGCATCTGGTTCGTTATACCCTTTAATCTTTTTATCAAATGCTTCCATTCCTTCCACGATCGTCTCACTTACTTGTTCTGGAAGACATGTTCTTACATTGGCAAATGTATAAGCTCCCTTAATACACGGCTTCACTTTACCAAACCCTTGACTTACTCTATTTTCTTTAAAATCTTCGTAACGCTGTACAGGAACTTTTCCTTGTCCTGCCTCATATGCAGCACGTTCCCATTTTCTTTGAAACTCCACACCTGCAAATACAGAGTCACCTTCAAAATCATCTGGTGTCACAGTTACGATTAATGCTGTATTGGAATTTTTCTCATCACGTTCATAGTTACTCATTCCATTTACTACTGTTCCACCTTCTTCGGAGGAAGAATTAACAACAAAACCACCTGGACACATACAGAAGGAATATACACCTCTTCCATTGGATGCTTGATACGTTACTTTGTAATCTGCGGTTGGAAGTAAATCATATTCTTCTCCATATTGAGAATGATTGATTAATTCTTGTGGATGTTCAATTCGGACACCGATTGCAAATGCTTTCTGGCTCATCTCAAGACCTTTTTCATGGATGACATAAAAAGTATCTCTCGCACTATGTCCTAAGGCTAATACAAGAACTTCACATGGTACCGTTTTTTCACCATTGATCACAACACCTGTTACTTTGTCACCATCCATAAGAATATCTGTCATTTTTGATAAAAAATGAACCTGACCGCCTAATGCAATGATTTCTTCACGTATATTTTTCACAATCCCTTGTAGACGATTGGTACCAATGTGAGGTTTGTTTAAATATTTTACCTCTTCTGGTCCACCGTATTCTACAAAAGTATTTAGTACCTTTTGAATTCGACCTGTTGGGTCTTTTACCGCAGTATTTAATTTACCATCGGAAAATGTTCCTGCTCCACCTTCTCCAAATTGTACATTGCTTTCTGGATTCAGTTCTCCTGTATTCCAGAAATGTTCTACATCTTGTAATCTATCTTCCACTGCTTTTCCACGTTCAAATACGATCGGATTCATTCCTGCTTTTGCTAGTTCTAATGCACAAAACAGACCTGCTGGCCCCATGCCGACAATAACTGGCGGATGGGCTAATTGCTTTGTTCCTGTTGGTGTAAAGGAATAATATTTGCGTTCCATTACAGTTATATTAGGATTTTTTAATTTTCTTAAAATAGCATTTTCTTTCTTTACTTTTGCCGCAAGAACATAAATGTACTTTACGTCTTCTTTCTTTCTCGCATCAATGGATTTTTTCACAATGTGGAAATCCAATAAATCTGCTTCTGGAATACGAAGTACTTTCAAAATTTCCTTTCGAAGTAACGCACGTTCTATTTCATAATCTACTTTTTTTGTTTCCTTTAAGACTGGAAGCTTTTTGACATCCAGTTTTAATTGGGATATTTTTATCATGTCTATTACCAAAAATCATTTGAGTGTTGGGAGTTATTCCTTGTTTGGTACTCGTCCATGCTCAAATGATTCCTTTCTATTTCTAGTCTTCTAGTCTTTCTAGTTTCCTTAATTATTTTCCCGCATATAATCCAGCTACATATCCACTAGACCATGCCCATTGAAGATTATATCCACCACAGATTCCATCTACGTCTAACAACTCTCCTGCAAAATAGAGATTCTTTACAAGTTTTGACTCCATGGTATTGGGATTCACTTCTCTTGTATCAATTCCACCTGCACATACTTGTGCATTTTCAAAACCATTTGTCTCTGTAATGTGAAATTCTAACCCTTTCATAACCTTACATAATTTCAACAATTTATCTTCTGAGACTCTTTCTATTAAGCTATTACACGGAATATCGGCTTGTTTTAACAACACTAGTAAAACTTTTTTATTTAACATTCCAGCTAATGCTTCTTCCGCAGTATTAGTTCTAAAACGTTGCTTGC
Source organism: uncultured Anaeromicropila sp. (assembly GCA_964409685.1). Classification (GTDB taxonomy): domain Bacteria; phylum Bacillota; class Clostridia; order Lachnospirales; family Lachnospiraceae; genus Clostridium_AI. The sequence continues at coordinate 88,325 of CAYPEJ010000012.1, read as the reverse complement.
ATTGAAGCACCATTTCGCGAAGTTGTTTTTCTTTCCAAGTTGGAAAGAAATCAACCTTTACAACCACTGACTTCTTCTGCAATAATGCCATTCCTGCAAAACGACATATCTGAAACACTGGAATTCCTGATACTCCATAATTGGTCAACTGTAGTTCACCTGTATCTTTCATCACATAAACATCATCTACAAACAAGGATACTGCTGCATCTGTGCGAACACCAGCCATACTTTTACAGTAAGCCTCTTTCGCTTTTAATCCTGTTAAAGATGGACACAACTTGGTAACGTGGTGTCCGAGTATTTTTGCTAATTCATATCCGCTTCCGTCTGAACCTTGTGCCGGTGACGCTTTTCCACCTGCTGACAGAATAACTTGTTTTGCATAAACTACATTTTTACTAGAGGCGTCATTCCCAATATAGGCTATTTCAAATTGTTCACCATTTTTTACATCTTTTTTCACACTCTTAACTTTTGCACCACAAATTACTTGTATGCCTAATCGCTCTACTTCAAAACGTAGTGCATCTAAAATCGTAGAAGCTTGTCCAGAGTACGGATACAAATATCCATTTTTGTCTTTCACTAGCACACCTAGTTCTTCAAAAAAGCCAACCGTATCTTCTACTGTAAATTTATTTAATGCAGGTCGATAAAATCCTGCCTGTTCACTTCGATAGCAATCATCATCTTGATGTAAATTTGTAAAATTACATTTTCCATTCCCAGTTGCAAGGATTTTCTTACCTATCTTGTCTTTCTGCTCTATTACTAATACACGTTTTCCTTGCTTCTGGCAAGTAATCGCAGCCATAAGTCCTGAGGCACCGCCTCCGACGATTACTACATCTATCTTCATACACTCATCCGTTCTAATTTTTTCTATCTTCCTTATTGTACCCACATATAGAAAAGAATGCAAGTCTGGAACAAAAAAAGAGCTTGCCGTACCGAAACGTACCGACAAGACCTCTTTTCCAAAACATTTTATTTTATATCTTGTTGCATCTTTTTATAGAAAAGCCATATAGAGAGGGCATAGATTACTACTCCATAACCCATTATAATTAAAAATGGCTTTAACACTCCTTCATAATTTCCTGCAATTCCATAGCGAACCGCCATTGTTCCTTGATAAAATGGCAATACATGTGCGACATCTTGAATCACACCACCTAAGCTATCTACGTCCATCCACACTCCACCAAGCATGCAAGCTAGTGTAATGATAATGGAACAAATCCCTGGTGCTGCTTTATCATTTAATAACGTTCCAAAAAATAACCCAAACCCAATAAACATAAATGCCGATGGAATCAAAGCTAATATTGCAACGATTACCTGACCAAATACAAATTGATAATCCGTAATTACACCAATAATCGTTGATGCAATAAATGTAATTATCGCTTGCAACACTGCAAGCACCATAACTGGAAGGGTATATCCCACAATAAAATCAATCGCCTTCATAGGAGATGCATATAATCGCATCAACAATGCCGTTGCCCTGTCTTTCGATACTTGAATTGCCGTAAATAACATTACAAATGTCAATCCGAATATGGCAATCCCTGGTGCAAGATTCCAGATATGAAACACCTCTACATTTCCCTCAGCAGGAATGCTTTGATCCACCACAGTCATAATAATCAACATAATCATAGGAAATCCCAATCCAAAAACATAACTTAACGGATCACGTAACAACTCTTTTATCGTCCTCTTTGTAAATGCAATTGTTCTCATCTATTTTCCCTCCTCTGCAATGAATATAAAGGCTTCTTCTAACGAACTGGTATTGGTACGCTGTTTCAACTCTTCTACCGTTCCGCAAGCTCGAATCTCTCCTGCTACCATAACTCCTACATAGTCAGACAATTGTTCTGCCTCTTCCATATAGTGAGTCGTCAAGATAACCGTCATCGTTCCTTTCAGCTTCTCAATATTTCTCCACAATTCTCTTCTAGAAAGAACATCTAATCCTAACGTCGGTTCATCTAAGTACAACACTTTCGGCTCAGTAATCAATGCCATGGCGATACTCACTTTCCTCTGCCATCCCCCTGATAACGTCTTTGCCTTTTGTGACATCACTTCTGTTAGTTCAAATTGTTGTTCAATCTTTGCTATCTGTTCTTTCGCCTTTTCTTTCTTCATTCCATAGACTTGGGCAATAAATTCCAAATTTTCTCTTACTGTTAAATTTGGTGCAATGGCTGTATCTTGTGGTGAAATGGCACTAAATTGTTTAATCGCATCCATTTCATTTAAAATCCCTTTTCCACATACAAATGCTTCTCCACTTGTTGGTTTCGATAGTCCAGACAACATACGAATCGTAGTCGTCTTTCCTGCACCATTTACACCTAACAACGAAAATACAATGCCTTCTCTTACATTAAATGATATATCGTGGACAGCAATTTTCCCACCAAATTCTTTCCGTAGTCTTTTTACTTCAATTGCATTTGCCATACTCCCGCCTCCAATAGATTATTTTTCATATTTTGTATTCAGTTCCTGCAAGCGTTGATTAATATTGGATATCTCCTTCTTGCAAATCTTATACTGAACACTCCAACTGATGATATAACCTATAAGATAACTTGCCATTATGCTATAAAATGCACTTTTATACTTCCCTAATCCCCAGCAAAATACTGCTACTGGTCCCCACACTAACGTGGTAATTATAAAATAAACTATGCTTTGTTTTACCAAACTCCACCTTGCAACCTCAAAGATTACACTTCCTGCTCCAAATGCCATGCTAGTTAATCCAATCAACAGACATTGTACGATAAATGCTTCCATATCCGAAGAAAACTTCTCCGCATATTCTGGTAACATTGGTAAAAATCCTGGCTTATCTACTACCTTTATCAGCACCAATGTCAACAATATATTAATCGCTACCGCATTGGCAAAGGCACTAGCCCCTCTCACAATCACTTTCTTCATCCACATCATATTCCACCTCAAATCCCTAATGCTTTTTTAATCTTCGATACATTTCTCCGAGACACATAGGATTCCATATTTCCCTTTAGAAAAATCTGAATCGTACCCGTTAGACTTGTATCTAGTTTGATAATCTTCTTCACATTTACAATTTCTGAATTTGAGATTCGGATAAAATGTCGACTTTCTAGCAGCGCTTCCATCTCATAAAGTCGTTGCTGTAAGCGATACTCTTTTTCTTCCGTTGCTGCATACACATTTTTACCTTGGGTATAAATTCGTACAATGGAGTCTACCAATATGACTTCCAGCTTCTCCTCTACGTAACCCATAATCGTAACATTAACTGCCTGCTCAATCGTTTCTTTTAATTTGCCGATTTCATCTGAATACTCTGCGAAACAAATATGAATCTCTGGTTCTTCCAATTTCTTGTGGAGTAATAATTTAATTTTCATAGGTTTTATCATCTGCCACTATACTAGCAGTTCCTTTCAAAAAATAAAATACTTTCCAGATAAACGGTCGTTCTCACGAAATAAGTGGTCGTTTTTATTGTCTTTCAAAATAGTCTATATCATCACTTTGCTTAAAATATGTAATAAAATTACTATAACCACAATAACTACTACTATTTTTTGCCATAAGTTATTTTTCTTGTTTTTAAGAGTAACTGTATTATTTTGATTGGATTGAGATGTAACGGATTCTACTTTTGTTGGTTCTACTTTACTTGATGTACTTGGTCGTTCACTGGCAACCTCTTGATCTTTGTAGGTATTACTTCTATTGTAACTATTTTTATAAGACTTATTGTAATTTTTCATTTCATAGTGATTATTATGATAATTAGAATTGGTATGGTGATACTTTCTATTATAGTTGTCTCCACTATTTTTATTTTTTGTTCGACATTCTTTACATCTCTTTGGTAAGTTCAAATTTCTACTTTCATAAAATTCAATCTCAGAATCTTGTAATATAAATTCATCTCCACACTGCACACAACTTCTCTTCTGCATACTATATCCTCCTCTTTCCTCTGCTCGCTGTTACAGAAAATTTCATTTCTTAACCTACTAATAACGCCTCCTTTTGCAATAAATCACCATCACCATTATACATCTTATCAAAATAACACATTTAGTACAAGAAAAAAACTATTGTAAGATCGGAATCTCACAATAGTTTTTTATGGTTATCTTATATCATTAGCTTGTATAGTTTTCAAGTTTACTGTAAATCTCCGCTTCATCTTCTAGATATATGCCATACATGAGCTTTATCTTATCTTCTTCCGACAAGTCTTCGACCAATACCCCTGTATCCGCATCATATAAATCTTCTCTATTACTGTAATACACTACAACCTGATTATTTTCTATGCACATATAATACTTATATATAATTGCTTTACTATTATACGTTTTCTTTACAACAATCTTTTCTGGTGAAAAACTCTCCAATTCATAAGAGATTAGTCCTGCATTGTATTCATCTAACGTTTTGTTTTGCACATAGTCATTTAACTTTTCGATAATCTCCTGTCTTGTCTTTCCAACAAAATCATTTGGTATGTTCTTGGATTCTTCCTTTAATTCCTCTGTGTTAACATCATATATCTTTTCTAAGTACACTGCATCTACGGATACTGTTTTCTTCGTTTCAACTGCCACATCTTGACTTTCATTCTGAATATTTGCAAGTGAGATTTTTTTCACTTCTTCACTCTGCTCTGTCGCCTTATCATTAAACTGCCTTAATGCAAATTTATAGCTAAAAAAATAACATGTTATTAAAAGTATTGCTAAACTCAAAAAAGAAATAGCATATACGGCTATTCTCTTCATGTTACGACCCCCATTCCTGTACGTTTCATTTAAAGGATAACCATATATGCCACAATTATACATTCTTTCTTATTTTTTTAGAAAATTGATTATTCAAACTTCAATTCATTTACTCGATTTTTTGGATACACCGCAATATAAGTCTTTCCAACATTTAATTTAAGTGTATCACCATTTTTATCATAATACATTCGTTCTTTTGTACTCTCATTTTTCTTCCAAGTAATCTTCGTTGCCTTACCATCAGTAACGTAATAACCATCGCCAGTTGCATTTTCAATATCCATAGTCTGATAACCATTTTTATCAATATTAGATTCATCCACTAATTGAATAATGAGATTTTTAAATGCAAGCTGTTTTCCTGTCGCTTTATCTATGTGTTTTCCACCAAATTGATAGCGGTAATACAAGGCTTTTGATTTGTTATATTTAAAATAAGGAGATGTATAACTAGAAAATCCTAATGTTACTTTGGATGCATTATCTCCCTTTGGCTTTGTTTCTTCTTCGTAAAAATCAAATGTATTCACATTATCTCGCAATGTAGTTCTGTAACCCAGCTTCGAAGTTCCAGATAGGATACCTTCATAACTTGCAAATGCGTTATGTGGTGCTTTTATCTTCGAATCACGGAAAAATACAGTTTCGCCGATACTTTCCAATCCACTAAGATTATCTACACCCAATTCTTTTATCTTTGCCGTTGCATACTTTGTCTGTCCATAATGTACAAAGATAGCATCGTATTCATCTGCGAAACTAACAAAATAATGTCTAGCACTTCGCACAGAACCAATTCGTTTTGCATCAAAATCTTCAAAGATTCCCATTAGACGTGTAATTCCACCTTCTGCTAATGCCTCGTAAAGAATGGATGCCTGTGACGTACCACTTTGCGGATTGGCCGCTTGAATATTGTTGATCATCAATGCATACGGTCTAAGACTTACCAATTCTTCATCAATCCATTCTCCTGTTAAATTACTTCTCGCCTTACCTTCTCTTGATTCCTCTTTGGTTGTTACCACTGGTTCTACAGATGGGGTAACCTCAATAGGTTCTTCTGTTATTTCAATAGGAATAATGGCATCGGCCTCATTTTCCTTATTTGCACCACATGCCCCTAACATTGCACATGAAACTAGTAAAACAAAACTTAACATGATTTTCTTCATCATACACCTTACCTCAGATCTTCTTTTATTTTAGAAGAATATGGTTTTTGGAGCTATTATCTACGAAGTATATTACATCTTTCCAATATTTCTTCTTGTTTCTTTTCCATAACAATTCGTTCCTCATCTTCCATATGGTCATAACCAAATAAATGAAGCATACTATGAGCCACTAAAAAACCTAGTTCTCTTTCTTCACTATGTCCATATGCTTCCGCTTGTTCTGTGACCTTATCGATAGAAATCATAATGTCTCCAAGTACTAATTCTCCTGTGTCTGGATTGAAATCATAACATTCCTCTTCTGAAAAATCAGAAAAATCTCCTGGATTGCTATACTCTAACGTCGGAAAGGATAATACATCAGTTGGTCTATCAATCTCACGAGCTTCTAGATTAACCTGATGAATTCCTTCGTTATCGGTTAAAATAACATTTACTTCCGTTTCATATGGGCAATCTACATAATCAACTGCTTCATTGATTACTTTTCTGATTATTTCCTCATATGGAATATTTAACATTTTTTCTACTTCATATTCAATATTTACTGTCATTCTTTTTCAAACCTTTCTGATTCCGCCTCTAATTCTTTGGTGTAAAACTCTTTCAATTCTGAAATCTCTTCCATAGTCAAAGTCGATTTATCAAAAATTCCTTTTTCAAAACGTCTCAGGAATACTGTATTCACAATATCCTTTACTTCCATCTTACGTTCTGGCTGTTTTTCTTTCAAAAACTGCATGGTGGATATGATACTATCACTTAACATAACAAGAGTTGCTTCTGGGGAACTCGGTGCAGATTGAAGAATATTATGTTCTTCCACTGCTTGTATCACTTGTTTTGCAACTCCATGTTCAGATAAAATCTTAACCCCTTCTGGGATATATTCTTTTCCACCCATTCTTCCAATCTCATGATAGCACCCTGCGACGTAAGCTAACTCCTCGTCTACATGAATGACTTTTGCCGCCTTCTTAGAAAGTTCGCCGATCGCAATACAATGTTCATACACATGTGGTGAATATGATTTTAATTCTCCCATAAGTTCTTTATCTAACGCTACCTCTTTTGTATTTAGTGGGTCTAGTGTCACTTGTACTACCCATAAAAATACAATCATCACCACTGTACTTAGCAAAGTGTACCACACATTGGTGTCATTCACTACCTCAAAATCATTGAGCAATATGACAAATGCAAAATTTGTCGTTACTGCCACAACTGCAATAATCACCATATTTTTGATTTTTCCCAAAAATTGAGCCAGCAACAAAATCATTGTTCCAAATGTGAAATAACAAATAAATTCTTCCACTGAGCCATTCTGAATAAAACAATAGGATATTGTTAAGATAATGTGAAATGCAACCGCCAAGTAAGATGGCATCACATATGCAAGTAACATGCTTCCTAACATCCAAAAGTTTAGAATTAGAAAATGTCCAGATAGCCATATTCCAACAAATGAAAGGCTATAGAGTCCTGTGATTAAGAAAAGTTTTTTTCCGCTAATGATTCTAGTCCAATCATAGAGTTCCATAAATAATGCTAACACAAAGAAATATTCTACATTCCAAAAAATGATTTTTCCTATCTCTAAATTCGTTACCCCTAAAATCTTTGATGCAATAAAAGAAATCGCAATTACTGCTATACTGATTAGTAATACAAATTGTAAGCACGATGGTATCATCGTGCTTAATAAATTATTTTTTTTCTTCATATCTTCCTCTTTTTGCTTTTTGGTTCTTTCTCTGATTTGCCCTTGCCTCATATGCATCATAAGCTTTGACAATCTTCTGTACCAAAGGATGCCTTACAACGTCTTGACTGGTAAGTTCGGATACTCCGATTTCATCCACTTTTTCTAATACTTTTAGTGCATGATCAAGACCTGATTTTTGCCCTTCTGGTAAATCCTTCTGTGACAAATCACCTGTGATAACTACTTTTGAACCAAAACCAATACGTGTTAAGAACATTTTCATTTGAGCAGGTGTAGTATTCTGCGCTTCATCTAAAATAACAAATGCATTATCTAAAGTACGACCTCTCATATATGCTAAAGGCGCCACTTCAATTAAGCCCTTCTCCATATTTTTTGCATAACTATCTGGCCCCATAATCTGATATAAGGCATCATACAATGGTCTTAAATATGGATCAACCTTACTTTGTAAATCTCCAGGTAAGAAACCTAGCTTTTCTCCTGCTTCAATAGCTGGACGGGTTAAAATGATACGACTCACTTCATCATTTTTAAACGCTGTAATCCCCATTGCCATAGCAAGATAAGTTTTACCAGTACCTGCTGGACCAACTCCAAATACAATCATTTTATTCCGAATTTGATCCACATATTTTTTCTGACCAATGGTCTTTGGTTTAATTGGCTTTCCTTGAATCGTATTGCAAATTAAATCTGCATCAATCTCTACTATTGCCCCTTCTTTATTTTCAGCACATAAGGATAATGCGTAAGTTACATTTTGCTCTGTAATCGTATTTCCTCTCTTAGACAATTCTACTAATTTTAAAAATACACTTTTGGCTTTGACAACATTTGCTGCCGCACCAACCAATTTAATTTCTCCATTTCTTGATACTACAGTTACATTCAATCCTTTTTCAATGATTTTAATGTATGCGTCAAATTGACCAAATACATTTTTTTCATGTTCTACTGGAATATCAAGTATTGTCTCCACTATGCTCATCGGTTTCAGACATCCTCCACTCAGATTCATTTATTTTTTTCGTTTCATTTACTGGTTCTAGTACGGTTAAAGTACCAGAAGAAACACAGTTTTTCTTATCCATCTTTAGTTTTACATTATTTTTCTGAATTGATACACCAGAATCCTGCAATCCTTCCACATAAAGTTGGAAGTATGCATTCTGCTTTTCTACCAATTCTTCTTGGGAATAGGATGTTTCTTCTTCCTCATATTCTTTGTAAATCGTCGTTACCCAAGAAAATGGTAATACAAAGGAATGCGTCAACTTAAGATTTTTTTCCATTGCTATTATATCATACTTTTTAGAAGAATGTAATTTTTTCAACGGATTCTCTAAATTAAGTGTATAATCTAGAAACGAAATGGAATACACATGTTTTTCTTTCCCAGTGTAAACGTGTTCTTGGTACTGAATTGGCAATGACTTTTTGTACTGGTATGTAGTTTCTAACAAAATATCCGCATCTGCAACAACTGCTTCTTTATTGATTACCTCCGCATTGTCTAGAATGACATCAATAACTCCTGATACTAGGATATCACCTTTTTTTACTACATCTCCCTTTTTTACCAATGGAGTACCTTGTCTTGTAATAATACTATACACTACCCCATCGTGACTTGCAACTATGTGACAAGGGGTTGTGGAAGATTCGTATGGAACAGGCATGTTGGTTTCAACAATCTTCAAGTTTAATTTTGTTCCCTTTATCTCAGCAGAAACCCATCCTATATCGGGGTATTTCTTACGAATGGAGGCTTCGAGTTCTTGACAATTGATTTTTTTCTTCATAACACCTGGTTCTATACTGATTTCATCTAGGTATTGAAAAATGATGTCTTCTGTGTAAGAATAGTTCCCTTCTAGTGTGATGTCCCAGATAAATAAGGACAATATGTAAATGATTGCACTGAATAAGGCGATTCCAAACAAGAACCCTTTATGTTTACATAGCTTTTGTACGACAAATGGCATTCCATAGCGTTTTAGAATTCTAGGACGCGTTCTAGTTTTCTTGGCAATGGGACGAATTTGTCTGAAGCCTTTTAATGTCATAAAACATTGACAGCCATCTTCGGTTTTGGATAAGTTCCATATTAGGATGTTTCGGTTTCTACATAGGTTAATAAAGCGTTCTGGGGAATGACCGTCAATGGCAATCATTAGATATCCTTGAAACCACTTGAAAAAGCGGATGAGCATAGCATCTCCTCCTTAGCAATATTCGATTCGAGTTATATTTCCTGAGATTCTCATTTCGTCGTCTGTGAAATAGTCTATATTAAGATGTTTACCTTCGATATGTATTCTGCAATTCTTGGTTTGGATTCGGATAATTTCACCTGTGTATTCGATGATACCTTTGTAGTTTTCTAGGCAGAGTTGGTTCGTGCCTGTGACGGTTAGAATTGGGACACTGCATAAGATGTCCTGTGGTAGATTTAGTTTTTCAGATAAGCCTTCTAGGTAGGTTTGCTTTTCTAGTTCGATTCGGCTTTTGGATTTATTCTCGAATTTGGAGTAGAGGGTTTTTTCTTGCCTTTTTTTATATTTTTTATGATTGGATTTGATTTTGTTGTCCATGGGATTACCTCGCTTTACGATACTGTTAGAAATACGTTTTGTATGCTATTAGTATTGTATGAGGGGAGGGGTTGTTTTCATGCTTTTATGGATTAAATCGGTCATAAGAATTGTTGCTTATTCTTTCTATCGTAGAATTAATATTCATTATTTTAAAGTTCCATGACGACAAAAAAATTAACCGCCCCGCCCAAGGTCCGGTTAATTTTTAACAACTAATACTTTGGTAACCACTCTGTCGACTGGTTTCTCTTTTACTTTATTCTAACATAAGTAAAATTATGAATCAAGTTTTTCCTTCAAAATACTTTACAGCGCTTTCTTCACACACTTGTTAAATTCAAGCATCATGAACTTAACATCTTTTTATCATCTATATGTACATCATTATGCTGTTCCACTCCGTCTCATCTCATCATATAGTTCAACTATTTCTTCTAGCAATCGATATACAGTGGAACCTAAATCATGGGGCCATTTATTTACCTCTTCCTTTTGCATTTCATTCTCACATGCTGCTAACTCATCCATATGCAACTTCTTCGCTCTTAAAACGGCATCCCTCACCTTATCCGCAGTATAATGTTCTCTTTTTACATACTTTTCTTTCTTTAGTGGAGCTTTAACATCCCTTAATCTTTCTCTATAATGTGGTGTTTTTTCATACTTATGCTTTTTTGTCACCGCATAAGCATAATCTTTTTCTATCACATCTGTATGATGTAACAATAACCAAACTTCAAAAAGCGGATTACTAATTGCATATCTATAATTTTTACTTTTACATTGCGCCAAAAACTTTTTCCAATCTTCACTTTCTTTTCCCTCTGTATGATCGTCAACATCTGCTATAATCCAAAATTCATCTTCAGGATGATGTGCAAAATCATATTTTTCTTTGTTCTCCTCACAGAATTGTTCCATTCGTTCCACTAGCTGTAATGGTCTATTCTTTCCAACTTTCTTTTTTTCCTCTTGTGTGCGATGTTTATCTGGCTTTTTTACAATATCAGCCATTACAGAAATCAAATTAATTTTAGACTTTATCTCAGAAAATATATCTGCAATCTTAAGAAAATACCCTTCTTCTGTTGCAGGTCCCTCACAAGAAAGAAAAATCATCTTTGCTGCTGTACGCTCTACTTTCCTATAAGGATTTACCGGACTAAAATCCTCTCGTATATTCCGCTCATTCATCATAGTTCCTCCTAATAAAAGGTACTGCTCCAAATCTGCCATTCAAATAGTCTTTTAATAAATTTTGCCCTTCCTTTATATCAAAATCTGACAACGGTTTAATCTTTGACTCTCCAATACCATTTTTATCAATAAAAGAAATTTCTTCTTCTCGAAAATCTTCAAGATTTATCAAATTAACATCATGTGCTGTGTAAATAATCTGGCTCAAACAATCCTCAGACTGCTTAATAAATTCATCTAATATATATCTTGACAATTTTGTATGCAAACTTCGATCTAATTCGTCTACAAAATAGACATTTTCTGAACCATGTACAACTTGAAATAATATAGGTAACAAATCCAGTAGTCTTTTTGTTCCGTCAGATTCATCTTCAATATCAAAATCTATTCTTTGTTCTCCAAGTTGATGTACAAATTTTAATTGTATCATTGCAATATCATTATCTTCATCTGTAAAAATATAATATTTACCATATAATTCAATCACTCCTCTCTGATCTGATTCAATTTTCTGAATCATTTCTTCAGGTATTTTAATTTTTTCAGCTAATTCTCTCAAATTAATTTTTTTACTATCCGTTGATATATCCAATACACCTGTATCCAATTTATTTAACTCTTTTGATAAGTACTCTCTAAAATCTTCATTACGCTTGATGGCAATTGGTAAAGCATTTACTTTCATATTTGGATAAACCACCGTTACATTCTCAAACCAATGTGCAATTCCTTCTATACTTCTTACACCATTATCGAATAGTTTATTTAAAAAGAGCTGATTCTTTTGATTCTTTTGTATGCTTTCTTTTAGAACTTCTACCAACATTCTTTGCTTCGAATCTTCTTCACCAAATGCTGACGTAATTACAATATTTGTTTCTCCTGTCTCGGAAGTTGTACGATTATACATATCTTGAAATCCATTTTCATCCAAGATAGAGAGCCATTCACTATGAATCATTTTTCTATCTAATGCAAAACCATAGTCATATACCTCTCCCTCTGTGTAAATCATAAACTGAAATGTTGTTAATCTGTTCACTTCCCCTTTAAACGGATTCACATTTGTACTTGTTCCACTCTTTCTACCTTCCACTACATAATCCCTTGCAAATTCAAGTGATTGAATAAAGTTAGATTTTCCCGAAGCATTTGGTCCAAACAATCCTCCTCTTCTTAGAATCTTCCAATCACCCATCTTTGTTGAAATTGTGGTAAGATATCTTCCTTCTACGTGGTCTTCTGTTGGAAACATACTAAATTTCAATTTACCACCGATTGATTTGTAATTACTTACGACATATTTCAGTAACATGTTACACCACCTTTTAATCCACTATCATCCTTTTTCTATTATACCCTATTTTAGAATTATTTCCACCTTAGAAATTGCTATGAAATCTTAACTTGCGCTCTAAATATTGACTATTAGATGCACTCACATTATCCATATGAATCCCCTCTACTTTCTTATTCTCAACAAATTATAACCTTTTTCTTAAACCTCTGCAATATTACTAATATTCCATTCCTTGTAAAACCACACGAAAAAAACCCTCCTAACAACAAGCAAAGCTTATTATCAAAAGGGTTCTCTATTTCTTCTATATTTCAATTATTGAAATTTACGTTTACGAGCAGCCTCTGATTTCTTCTTGCGTTTTACGCTTGGCTTTTCATAATGCTCTCTTTTACGGATTTCTTGTTGGATACCTGCTTTAGCACAGTTTCTTTTGAATCTGCGTAGAGCACTATCTAACGTTTCGTTTTCTTTTACGATAACATTTGACATAGTCTCACACCTAACCTCCCTCCAGTTGTGTATTGTGCTTTTACAACTGTTTGGGTAAATTTAAATAGCACTATTAAGATTATAGCATAAATTTCAAATTCGTCAACTACTTTTTAATAACTTTTCCGAAAATCTATTTGCCATTTTTCTAGTTAATTTGACTTCCAAGCACTTCTGCAACTTTTTGGATCGCTTCTGCAATACCATCTGGGTTCTTACCACCAGCTTGTGCCATATTTGGACGACCACCGCCGCCACCGCCTACGCAAGAAGCAATTGCTTTGATTAAGTTACCAGCGTGTGCACCTTTTTGCATTGCTGCGTCTGTTGCCATAGCTAATAAGCTTACTTTACCATCTTTTGCAGATGCAAGCACTACTACACCATCGCCTAATTTATCTTTTAATTGATCTCCTAAGTTGCGAAGTTCATTCATATCTACATCAGGAACACTTGTAGCTAATACTTTTACACCTTTTACTTCAACAACTTGATCTAATACATCACCTAAAGCTTCTTTTGCAAGTTTGTTTTTCAATTTTGCATTTTCAGCTTGAAGTTCTTTGATTTCTTCTAACATTGCTTCGATTTTTTTCTTTAAGTTTGCTGGTTCTGCTTTTGCAGCTTTTGCAGCTTCATGAAGTTCTTGTTCGATTTCTTCAAAGTGAGCGATTACACCATTACCTGTTAAAGCTTCAATTCTACGAACACCTGCTGCAATACCTGCTTCGGAAATAATCTTGAAGCTAGAGATTACACCTGTGTTTGCAACGTGAGTACCACCACATAATTCAATACTAAAGTCACCCATTTGAACGACACGTACTGTATCGCCGTATTTTTCACCGAATAACGCCATAGCACCTGTCTTCTTAGCTTCTTCGATAGACATTTCTTTTGTTACTACTTCGATGTTTTTCGCGATTTCTGCATTTACAATAGATTCAACTTGTTGAATTTGTTCTTTTGTAAGTGCTTGGAAATGTGTAAAGTCAAAACGTAATCTATCTTTTGTTACTAAGGAACCTGCTTGTTCTACGTGGTCACCAAGAACGATACGTAATGCTTTTTGTAATAAGTGAGTAGCACTGTGGTTTTTACATGTGTCTTGTCTGTTTGTTTCATCGATTGTAAGAGTAACGGTATCCCCTACATTGATAGAACCAGATTTTACAAAACCAACATGTCCGATTTTTCCACCTTGTAATTTGATTGTATCCTCTACAACAAATTCACTGTCGCCACATGTGATGACACCGATATCTGCTTTTTGACCACCCATTGTAGCATAGAATGGTGTTTCATCCACGATAATAGTACCTGTAGTACCTTCGCTTAATGTATCTACGATTGCATCTTCTGTTGTTAATACAGTTACTTTAGAATCGTGAGATACTCTATCATAACCTACAAATGTAGATGTAATGGCTGCATCAATGGATTGATATACCGTTACGTCTGCACCCATGTAGTTTGTTGTCTTACGTGCACTACGAGCCATTTCTTTTTGCTCTTTCATAGCTGCTTGGAAACCTTCTTCGTCTACATCAAAACCTTTTTCAGATAAGATTTCTTTTGTAAGATCTAGAGGGAATCCGTAAGTATCATATAGTTTAAATGCATCTTGACCAGCTAATACTTTGCTACCGGATTTTGTTAAAGAAGCTTCTAAATCTTCTAAGATAGAAAGACCTTGGTCAATTGTCTTATTGAATTTATCTTCTTCTTCTGTTAATACAGTAAAGATCATTGCTTTCTTTTCTTCTAATTCTGGATAACCATCTTTAGACAGTGCAATTACTGTTTCACTTAATTTTGCAAGGAATTTACCTTGGATACCTAAAAGTCTTCCATGACGTGCAGCACGACGTAAAAGTCTTCTTAGTACATATCCTCTTCCTTCATTAGATGGCATGATACCATCGGAAATCATAAATGTTACAGAACGAATGTGGTCTGTAATTAAACGTAAGGAAATATCCTTTGTTTCGTCTGCTTTATATGTGCATCCAGCTAATTCACAAACTTTGTCTAATAACGCTTTGATTGTATCAACAGCGAAGATAGAATCTACATCTTGCACAACTACTGCAAGTCTTTCAAGACCCATACCAGTATCGATATTTTTATTGGTTAATTCTTCGTAGTTACCTTTTCCATCGCTTTCGAATTGAGTAAATACGTTGTTCCAAACTTCCATGTAACGGTCACATTCACAACCTACTGTACAGCCTGGTTCACCACAGCCGTATTGTTCACCACGATCATAGTAAATCTCAGAACAAGGGCCACAAGGACCTGCGCCATGTTCCCAGAAGTTATCTTCTTTTCCAAAACGGAAGATTCTTTCTTTGGCAATACCCACTTCTTCATTCCAGATACGGAACGCTTCATCATCTGTTTCAAATACAGATGGGTATAATCTGTTCGCATCTAATCCAACTACTTCTGTTAAGAACTCCCAAGACCAGTGAATTGCTTCTGTTTTGAAGTAATCACCAAAAGAGAAGTTACCTAACATTTCAAAGAATGTACCGTGACGAGCTGTCTTACCTACATTTTCAATATCACCTGTACGGATACATTTTTGACAAGTTGCCACTCTATTTCTTGGCGGAATCTCTTGACCTGTAAAATAAGGTTTTAATGGAGCCATACCAGCGTTGATTAATAATAAGCTGTTATCGTTTTGTGGAACTAAAGAAAAACTCTTTAATACTAAGTGACCTTTGCTTTCAAAAAAGTCTAAATACATTTTACGTAATTCGTTTACACCGTATTTCTTCATGTGAATCCTCCCGGATAATTTCTCTAATATAGTTTTCATATACTGTGATATATGTTTCCTTACAAATAATTTTACATAAATTTACACAGGCAAAAGCAGGCATTTGTAATTCTCATTCAAAATCAAAAATAGAATCACAAACGGCCCGCTACCTACTAAGCATTCCGCATCATGGGAATTATCTCATTCTACGCATTTGCTTTCATGTTTTTGTTTTTACGATAAGCAATACCTAACATTACTCCACCTAGAGCAATTGCTCCAAGAACAACGTATTTTGCTAAAAACCATAAAAATGCAGTCAATAGATACATAAATTGCATGTACATACCTCCTATCTTCGGTTTGCTAACTCTTTCATAATATCATTCCAGTCAACACCGCATTCCACCATGAGTACCATCATGTGATATAGAAAATCAGAAATTTCATACTTTAATTCTTCTGCCTCAGGATTCTTTGCTGCGATTACAATCTCTGTTGCTTCCTCGCCACATTTTTTCAAAATTTTATCAATACCTTTGTCAAATAAATAATTCGTGTAGGAACCTTCTTTTGGATTTTTCTTACGATCTGCTATGATTTCGTACTCTTCGTTCAAAACCATTAATGGATTGACATTACCAAATTCCTTCTTCACTAAATCTGTAAAGAAGCAGGTACGATTGCCTGTATGACAGGCTGCACCGATTTGATGGACTTTGGCTAAAATTGTGTCATTGTCACAATCTAGTTTTAGTTCCATTACATATTGATAATGACCAGATGTGTCACCCTTACACCAAAGTTCATTACGACTTCGGCTCCAGTATGTCATTTTACCTGTCTCAACAGTTTTATTATAAGCTTCCTCATTCATATATGCAACCATTAAAACTTCATTGGTTTTATAATCCTGCGCCACTACTGGAATTAAACCGTCTTTATTCAATTTAAATTCAGAGAAAGGAATTGCACTTTCAAAAGCATTTACTTGGATTCCTTCTTCTTTTAAAGAACGTTTTACTTTTAGAATACTTTTATTTTCAAAATGATTTGTAGAAACACCAATTACGGTATCGTAAGAACATAGTGTAATCAAATCATTACGAATCAAGCTATCTCTTATTATAACCTGTATGTCAAGTTTCATTAATGTACTTTCTAATTTTTCTCCAGTATTTACATGTTTTAAAAGAATTCCTGCACAACCTAATTTTTCTGTGAGTTGTTTTATATCTTCTTCATATAATTCTTCTTCAGAGATTTCGATTAGTAATTTATCTTTTCCAAAACGTTTAGAAGCTTCCATTACTGCTTCTTCGGATTCTAAAATACTCTTTTTCACAACCACGCAATGTGCGCCTGTGTATAATGCTTTTTTTACATCTTCAAAACGTGCAACATAACATCCAACGATAAAAGGAATATCCACTTCTTTTTCAACGCGTTTTAAAATGGCTAAAAATTCCTCTCTTGATGCTTCATCTTTTGCATAATTATATATAAATAACTCATCCGCGCCATTTAATGCGTATTCTGATGCTAAGCTTACTACATTGCTATCGACTTCATTTTCTGCATTGATAAATGGTATCAGTTTCTTATTACTCATACGAATTTGCTCCTTTGTCAAACAATTCAATTGCATTTTTTAATTCAATACGTCGTTCATACAATGCAGAATCTAGTATTACACCATATGCCCCTGTATTGTGTAGTAATTCTAACTCTTTCAAGGTTGTAACCCCACCCGAAACGATTACATCTAACCCTGATTCATTCTTAAGACGATTCAAATAATCCAAATTTGGTGCAAAGGTAAATTTATCTTGAATGATTCCTTCACACTCGATAGTTCGGATTCCTAACGCCATCACTTTCTTCAGTAGTTCTATCATGCCAGTGATACTGAATTTATGATTTACTCTCGTATTCGATATTCCATGAGTTCCGTCTAAGTTGATTGCGATTTTGTCCGCACCAAAATTTGCTACCGCATCTTTTAGAAAGCTATAATTAGTTGTATTTAAACCGATTACTACTTTTGCAGCACCTAATCCCAATATATTTTCAACTTCTTTCAAAGAGTCAATTCCACCATAAACCTCAACTGGAATGGATACAAAATGAATCAGCTTCTTGATTGCTTCATGATTGACGATATGACCTGACATAAGTCCATCTAAATCACGTATATGTAAATAAGAAGCTCCCTGTTCTTCCCACATTTTCGCTATTTTCCTTGGGGAATGAGATACAATCTCGGAATATTGATAATTACCCGATACTTGTTTCACGCAATGCCCATTCAAAATATTTATTTCTGGAATTACTCGCATATTATACCTCCTATAAAGCACCTTTCGTTGACAAAACCCCATTTATTCTCTCATCATATTGAGTTGCTTCATCTAGCGCCTTTGCAAATGCTTTAAAGGCTGCTTCTACGATGTGATGATTATTTGCTCCATGCATTTCTTTTATATGAAGATTCATTCCACATCCATAAGAAACGGCATAAAAAAATTCTTTCACTAATTCAGTGTCCATGGCTCCTAATCGCTCTACCGTAAGTTCCAAATCATATACTAAAAATGGTCTTCCCGATAAATCAAGTGCACACAGAACAAGACTTTCATCCATTGGCATATAAAAGGAACCGAATCGCTTGATTCCTGCTTTATCACCAATTGCCTCTTTAATTGCTTGTCCCAACACAATTCCTGTGTCTTCCACTGTGTGATGGGCATCTACTTCTAAATCCCCTTTTACTGTAAGATTCATGTCAAAAAATCCATGTCTTACAAAACTATTCAACATATGATCAAAAAAACCAATTCCGGTATCTATGTTAGCGATACCGGAACCGTCTATATTGAGCTCAAGTTGAATATCTGTTTCTTTTGTCTTTCTAACTACTTTTGAAAACCTCTTGCTCATACCTATTCCTTTCCACTGAAAGTTCAGTTCTATCGGTCATAACATACCTATAGAATACCATTATTCAAAGCGAACGGCAATAGAATTTGCATGAGCTGTCAATTTTTCTGATGTAGCAAATTGAATAATATCTTTGTGAATTGGTTCTAATGCTTCTCTTGAATAGGAGATAATACTGGATTTTTTCACAAAATCATCTACTCCTAATGGAGAGAAGAATTTCGCTGTTCCATTGGTAGGAAGAATGTGATTTGGTCCTGCAAAATAATCTCCTAAAGGTTCACAGCTATAAGTACCTAGGAAAATGGCTCCTGCATTACGAATCTTCATCATAACTGCATATGGATCTTGTGTTACGATTTCTAAATGTTCAGAAGCGATTTCATTGGCAACTGCTACTGCTTCGTCCATGTCTTTTGCTAATAAAATGTATCCATAGTTATCTAAGGATTTCTCCATAATCTCTCTTCTTGGAAGAACATTTAAGAAACCGTCTACTTCATCAGATACTTTCTTTGCAAGTTCTTCGCTTGTTGTAATTAAAATTGAAGATGCCATCTCGTCGTGTTCTGCTTGAGATAATAAATCTGCTGCAACGTATCTTGGATTGGCTGTCTCATCTGCGATAACAAGAATCTCACTTGGTCCTGCGATGGAATCAATACTTACATGTCCGTACACAGCTTTTTTTGCTAAAGCTACGAAGATATTACCAGGTCCTACAATTTTATCTACTTTTGGAATGGATTCAGTTCCGTATGCTAGAGCTGCGATGGCTTGTGCTCCACCAACTTTATAGATTTCTGTTACACCTGCTTCTTTTGCCGCTACTAAAGTGTTAGGACTTACTTTTCCTTCTGCATTTGGAGGAGTTGTCATTACAATTTTATCAACACCTGCAACTACAGCTGGAATGATATTCATTAATACGGATGATGGATAAACTGCTTTTCCACCTGGTACATATACGCCTACTTTTTCAAGTGGGGTTACTTTTTGACCCAACATAGTGCCTTGAGGTGTGGTGTCGAACCAACTATACTGTTTTTGTTTTACGTGGTAGTCACGGATATTTACAATTGCTTTACGGATTACATCTACTAAGCCATCTTCTACTAATGTATAAGCTTCTTCGATTTCTGCTTCCGTTACTAGAATATTAGATTCATTGATATCTGCTTTGTCAAATTTTTTTGTGTATTCAAAGATGGCTTTATTTTTATTTTCTTTTACGTTCTGTAAAATATCATTTACAACGTCTTCGTATTGTCCATAGCTATTTGGACTTCTTTGTAGTAGGTTCTCTAAAATATTGTCTTTTGTTTCCTTAGTAAGTTCTACAATTCGCATGTTTTACATCCCTTTCTATTGTCAAATTGTTGTCTATCTGGCGTCAGTAGCATTATGTACTGCTTTTTTTAGTTGATATCCTATCACTTTACTGTTCATCAATAACACGTTTTAATCCATTTACCAAATCTTTGATACGGTCGTGTTCCATCTTCATACTTACTTCATTAACAACCATACGGCAAGAAATTGGACAAACTTCTTCTAAGACAACTAAGCCATTTTCTCTTAATGTTGAGCCAGTTTCTACGATATCTACGATTACATCAGATAATCCAACGATTGGAGCTAATTCGATGGAACCATTTAATTTGATAATCTCAACCGTTTGATGTTTTTTATTGTAAAAATAATCTTTTGCGATGTTTGGATATTTGGTCGCCACACGAATTAATTCGCCACTATGCAATAACTTTTCTGCATCTTTTGGACCTGCTACACACATTCTACATTTTCCAAGTCCTAAATCAAGGACTTCATACATTTTTCTACCTTCTTCTAGCATAGTGTCTTTTCCGACCACACCGATATCCGCTGCACCATATTCTACATATGTTGGTACGTCTGTTGCTTTTGCTAAAAAGAATTTTAATTTTAGTTCTTCGTTGCAGAAGATTAATTTTCTGGAAGATGGGTCTTTCATTTCTTCACAGGTAATTCCGATTTGTTCTAAGAAGCCCATTGTTTGTTTTGCAATACGACCTTTTGCTAGGGCAAATGTTAAATATCTATCCATAGTAGTAATCCTTTCTGATTGTATTTACTTTATGTTACGTCTATATACAATATACTTAGTAATACGAACTTTTATTGCAAATGGATTCTGTTACATTTGTTCCATAGATTCTTCATCTTTCATGTATATAATTTGATTCACATTTAATTGACATGCATATTTTTTATAATCTTCAATTGTAAAGTTTATATCTTTACACATTAGTTGCACTCTTACTCCATTTTCACGAGCATTTTTTGCGTAATCGATTGCTTTCTTGCGACAAATGGTTTCATATAGCACTAGGCAACTTTCACTTTTATCCTCTGTGTTGTTTTCTTGTTTTCCGATTGCAACCATAAGCTGATCCACAACAACAGCAAACCCAATGGCTGGTGATTCTTTTCCAAACTGTTCCATTAAGTTATCGTAACGACCGCCTTTTACGATAGCCTCACCTGTTCCATATGTATAGGCTTTAAAAATAATGCCTGTGTAATAATTATACTTGCTAATCAATCCTAAATCAAATGTTACATAATCACTCATACCGTAACTATCAAGAATCTCATACAACTCTTCTAAACGCTCAATTGCTTTGATTGCACATGTGTTTGTTGTTAATGTTTTAGCATGTGAAATATTTTCTATGTTACCATACATATCTGTAATTTTTAACAACAATTCTTTTAAATTATCTGAAAATTGTTTTCCTTCTACTAATTCCTCTACACCGAATACGTTTTTCTTTTCAATTAAAGCTTTTAATTGTTCGGTTTCTTCTTCTGTAAATGCTGCTTCTTCGATTAAACCAATTAGAAAATCAGCATGACCAATTTCTACTTGAAAATCTTCTAAACCTGCACTTTTTAAACAGTCAATGGTCATAGCGATCATTTCTGCATCTGCATCCACAGAGGCATCATTAATTAACTCCGCACCTAATTGTGTTGTTTCTTTTAATTTTCCTTGATAGTTAGATGTATTGATAAAAGTGCTTCCTTTGTAACATAAACGAATTGGTAATTCTTCTTCTTTAAAATACTTTCCGACACATCTTGCAATGGCTGGGGTAACGTCTGGGCGAAGGACAAGTGTGTTATTATAACTGTCAAAGAACTTATACATTTCTCTAGAAGGAATCGTTCCACGCTCTTTACTAAACACATCAAAAAACTCAAACATAGGTGTCTGAATATCATGGAAACCATATGAATGAAGCACTTGATGCATACTGTTTTCAATTGATAATTTTAATTGGCATTCTCCATTGTAGATATCACGAACACCTTCTGGAATATGTAATACACTTTGTTCTAGTTTATGTTCTGAAAATTTATAGCTCATAACTACCTCCATCTATGCATAATTTAATATGTACTTTTATATTGTGTATCTGATAACGTATAATCATCACACTTTATCACATTAAAGTTTTAATGTGATAATTCACTACTAATAAAAAATCTTACCTCATTATATAAAAATAAAGAATTAATGTCAACTAAGCAAAATAAGTAATTCAACTGCGTATACCATTTTAATACTAAAATATAATACTAAAAACAGAAAAACTGTGTCAATATATTGTTTTCTACCATCAGTATTTTAACACAGATCTGATACTTTTCACTATATCTTTTTTAGCAACTCACTTCTATGCTACTTTGGTTGTGATAATCATTTTTTTCATGTATAATATTTCTAATAAATTCTATAGATCCACAAAATAGAAAGGCTGGTGTTTACATTGAATATTTTAGAAGCAAATGATTTAAAAAAATATTATGGTAACGAACCAAATATCACCAAAGCATTAGATGGTGTAACACTCTCCATTGAGCAAGGAGAATTTGTTGCAATTGTAGGTACATCTGGAAGTGGTAAATCTACTTTACTGAATATGATGGGAGGATTAGATACGCCTACCTCTGGTAGTATTCGAGTACAAAATAAAGAGTTGTCCCAAATGAATTCGGAACAACTTACCATTTTCCGTCGCCGTCATATCGGCTTTATATTTCAAAACTATAATTTAATTCCGATTTTAAATGTTTACGAAAACATAACCCTTCCAATTGAATTGGATGGAAACAAGGTCGACCAAAAGTTTATGGATGATGTTGTTCATATGCTAGGAATTGAAACAAAATTAAAACAAATGCCAAGCAATCTTTCTGGCGGACAACAGCAACGTGTTGCTATTGCCCGAGCACTTATGTCTAAACCTGCAATTGTACTTGCCGATGAGCCCACTGGAAATCTAGACAGTAAAAGTAGTTCCGATGTTCTTGGTCTACTAAAGCACACAAGCAATAGTTTTAATCAAACCATTGTAATGATAACACACAACAACGAAATCGCACAACTTGCCGACCGTATCATCCGCATAGAAGACGGAAGAATTACGCATTAGGAGGTGCAATATGAATGATTTAATATTTAGCAATAATAATCGTCATGCTTTAAAGCGACTGGCTCAAAACGATTTGAAATTTCACAAACTAACAACCATACTATCTGCATGTATTATTGTACTGTCCACATCACTTATGGCTGTTATTTTTACCGTACTTATTAATGATGCTCTATCACAAAGCAACAGTGCACCTTATCATGCTATGTATCGTTCAGTAAATACAAAAGTCCAATCTATGCTTAGTACTGATAATGACTTTGAAACGGTTGGCTACTATAAAAATTTAGGTTGTGAAATCACTACAGATGGACGTACTGATATAAGCTATATGGATGCTTCTACTCTAACATTTATGGGATTTCATATTTTGAATGGTACTCTTCCACAAAAGGAACAGGAAGTGCTTGTGTCCAAAAGTTATTTAGAATTGAAACAACTTTCGGTTGGAGACACTTTTGATTTTTCATACATAGATGTATTCACTCATAAGGAAAGGACATACAATTTTACGATATGTGGAACGATTGAAAATAAATCGCAAGAATCAGGAAAACAATTTTGTATCCTATGTTCGGACGAATTTCGTATTGCCAATGCACAATCAATTGATGCAAGTGAACTTTCACAATTTAATACACAATCACCCGATAGCATAGATGTACTTGTCCTACTAAATTCTGATAAAAATAAGATGTCTGCTCTTGACAAAGAAGACTTTCTAAAAGAAAAAGGACTTTCATTGGGATTAGAAAGTTTTAATATTATTTTAAACACAAGGTATATTGAAGGGTTTACACTAGAAGGAAGTGTACTGATAGGAATCATCCTATTCTCTTTATTCCTTATGTTTGCAAGTAGTTTTGTTATATATAGTATTTTCTATATATCTGTGGTAAGTTCCATACAAATGTATGCACAACTAATATCTCTTGGCACTACTAAGAAACAATTACAGCAATTTTTAAGAATACAGGGTAACATTCTATCCTATCGCTTTATTCCGATTGGAATGCTTTTATCTTTACTTATTTGTATACTTATATCTGGAACGAAGTGGTTGATGTATGATATCCCAATCATTTTATTCTCTGGATTACTTATTTTTATTGTGATTAAATTTGCATTAAGAAAACCAGCCAAGATTTTATCTTCTATTTCACCTATAGAAGGCATGAAGTATACGGGAAGCGTAACAGCCAAGAAACACAAGATTCTGAAACATATTACACCAATTACTTTAGCGAAGAATAATTTGACTGTGCATAAACGAAAAAATCGAATGTCCATTGTTTCTTTAAGCATAAGTGGTTCCTTAATGATATCCTTAACCATATTAATCTTTTCAATTAACTTACCTGCTATGTTGCTTCAAAGTTTTCCTCTCAATGAAGATTTTCAGTTGGGTATACAAATGGACAATTTCTACGAGCGCTTTCCACTTGTTATACAGAATAACCCACTTGCTGGTGAAATAGAAACTGAAATTCAATCGCTTCCTGGTGTAACAAAGATTGTGAAAGACGAATGTGTAATTACAAGATTAGTAGATCCTAAGATTATGTTTGATACCCCTGAAGATAATGTCGAAATATTGAACAGCCTATCAGATGAACTACTTTCTAATGTAAGTGAATTGGTAAGCGGAAGCCTAGATTATAATGATATTGGTTCTAATGGTATTGTGCTAAACAAATATCGTTCTGACCGTAGCAACATAAATTATAACGACCTGAAAGTTGGAGATTCACTATCTTTTGAATTTGATGTAGATGGAAATACCTTTGAGCGTTCTTTAAAAATTGTTGGAATCGCTTACTTCCCTTCCACTGGTCTATTTTATACTACTCCCGCTGTGATTCAATCGATATCGCCATATGACAACATTTCGCATTTATCTATCTTTTGCGATAAAGAGTCTAGGAGCACCGTAAAGGAGTCCTTAGAAAATTTAGTTAGTGGTAACCCAGATTTGAATTTAAAAATCTATGTGGATGAATATACTACAATTAAACGTTTTGTACGTGTAACTATGAACAGCCTTTATGGAATCTGTGCATTTGTCATTATATTTGGACTTCTTAACATGATAAATATGCTTATCAATAGTGCCATAAGCAGAAAAAAGGAATTTGCACTTTTACAAGCTGTTGGTATGACAAATTCACAATTAAGACAGATGTTATATAGCGAAGGGATTCATATTAGTTTAAGATCTGCTTGTATTGCCACAGTAGCTGGCATACTATTAGGACGACTATTCTGTTATCTCGCTAACGAAGTTATGTCATTTAAATTCATACTTTTTACGATAAATATTTGGCCGCTACTGGCATTTGTCGTTATACTAATTGGTTTGCAGATGATTATAAGCTATTTGATTTGTAGAACCATCGAAAAATCGACGATTACAGAACGGTTGAGAACTGAATAGAATTTGTTCACAAAACAGGGTAGACTGATTGATTTTCACCAGACTACCCTATTCTATCACTTAGAAATCAATCATCATATGCATAAAAGCTTCCGTTGATTGTTGTATAAGAAGATGCACCTCTTACTTTTACACCAACGATGCTATATGTGTATTTTCTACCCTGTGTTAACTTTCTATTTAA
Organism: uncultured Anaeromicropila sp.; assembly: GCA_964409685.1. Taxonomy (GTDB): domain Bacteria; phylum Bacillota; class Clostridia; order Lachnospirales; family Lachnospiraceae; genus Clostridium_AI. Next base: position 62,197 of record CAYPEJ010000012.1, on the reverse strand, counting down.
TTGTACTTCACACTCATCATGTTCTGTTTCTAACCAAGAATTCTTGGTGCTCATTTGTCTTCCGTTAGAGTCTTTGATAATTACATATGCGTTGCTTTTGAAAGAAACGTTTTTGTTAAAATCGAAAGATACAGAACCTTTATCGTAGTCATCCCAATCTGGCATATCTACGGATACTTCTCTAACTCTTAAACCTTTGTTAGATGCAGTAGATGTTTTAGAGGATGGCACTGTTACTTTTACTGTAAATGTACGGTATGAGCTTGTTCTTGCTTTTTTGATACCTGTAAGTTTGATTGTATAAGTGCGACCTTTTTTAAGGTTTTTGATATAGATATCACATTCGTCGGAATCTCTGTCTGTAATTTTAGCAGAATAGGATGCCCCTTTGTTATCTTTTACAGAAGCTACTTTAAAATTGCTTCTATATTGTACTTTTGTACTGAAATTTAACTCAATTTCATTTTTATAGCTATCATTATCAGAATCCATCTCAACGTTTCTTACTTTGATTGCATTTCCACTTCCAGATGTACTAGATAAAAATTTTAATGTTGTTCCTGCAAATGCTGTTACTGCACTTGTTGATAATACAGATGCTGCAAGTGCCAATGATAGGATTGCTCCTTTAATTTGTCTCTTCATAATCTTATCTCCTCAAATATGTTTGTTGTTTGATGAGTATAGAATATAGGAAAAAGATTAAGGAAACATTAAAACTTTCCTTAAATATTTTCATTTTGGTAGAATAAATTGGAATTCAGTCCCGACACCTAATTTGCTTTTTACAACAATTTTGCCTTTGTGCATCTCTACAATCCATTTTACCATAGACAGCCCTAAGCCCATACTTCCTGACTCTGCATTTCGCGAGGAATCTACACGGTAAAAACGCTCCCAAATACGATTCAGATGTTCTTCTCCGATACCGATACCGTCATCTCTTACACTTCCATAAACTCTATCATTTTCTTGTTTTAGGCTTACGTCAATATGACCATTTTCTTTTCCATAAGAAATCGCATTACTGATTAAGTTAATCCAAAGACGCATGATTAAGGTTTCATCTGCGTGGATTATAATATCTGGCGCAGCATTTACCGTAATTAAAATATTCTTCTTCTCAGCCTCTTCTCTTAATTCCTCAATTACCATTTCTACCATTTCACTTAGATTAATTTTTTCTAATTCTAATGTAGTCTGACCTGTTTCTAGACGAGATAAGTTTAGAAGCTGGGTTACTAAACATGCCATCTTCTTTCCTTGACTCAGAATCACTTCTAAACTTTCTTTTGCTTCTTCTAATGTTTCTGCTTGGGATAATGCACACTCCGCTTGAGAAATGATTACAGTCGTAGGGGTACGCAGTTCATGAGAGGCATCTTGAGTGAATTGTTTTTCATTTTGAAAGGCAATTTCGATTCGTTCAAGCATATGATTGAAAATGCTTGCCATTTGCTGAAGTTCATCCATATTTGCCTTTTCGACATTCCCTACCTTTGGAATGCGGATTGACAAATCGTTACCTTCACTAATCTTTTTTGCTGCTTCAGAGATCGTTCGAACTGGTCGTAATGCTCGTTTCGTAAAGAAATACCCTAATATTCCAACCGATAAAATAAAAAGTGGCAAGATACCGATTAATAGTATGATTGCATTATGATAAGCCTCTGATAATTCTTCCTGAGAAGCAATCCCACGAACCCAGATTCCTTCTATCTCATTTAGGGGTAAATATAAATCATAAATGTACCAATTAATCTTATTTTCTTTGATATTACGCATATCATCGTCGGATAACTCTGGCACATCAGGAAGCTCTGCTGGTAATGCTCCGAAATACTTTGTTTGATCTTCCCCATACACAGATAAGTAAATACCCCTTTCATATGCATGGAAATTGTCTTCAAACTCCAATGCTCCATCTTCGATCTCTATTTCTCCTACTACTTCTGAAACTGCAGCTTGTAATCTTGTCTGCATATTGGATACTGTAAAACTCTTAGTGGTAGAAAGTAAATAAAGAACAAAGATGACTACTAGAATCGTCATAACCATGGTATACCACAAGGTTATTTTTAATTTAAATGATATTTTTCTCATACATCCTCTTTCAATACATATCCTAACCCTCGTAAGGTGTGAATAAGCTTTGGTGAATAATTTGAATCAATTTTTTTACGCAGATAGCGTATATAGACATCCACAACGTTGGAACCTCCCTGATAATCATAGTTCCAGATGTGTTGTTCGATTTTTTCTCTTGATAGGACAATTCCTTGATTGCGAATCATGTATTCTAGGATTGCAAATTCTTTGCTAGATAATTTTATTTTTTCATTAGAACGTGATACTTCTTTGGTATCACAATTGACAGTTAAATTGGCTAATTGAAATACATTACTTGTATGGTTGTGTGCTTGATTTCTTCGTAATAAAACGCGAATTCTTGCTAGTAATTCATCAAATGCAAATGGTTTTACTAAGTAATCATCGGCTCCTGCATCTAAGCCATCTACTCGATTTTCTACAGTACCTAATGCGGTAAGTAATAATACTGGCGTGGTAATGCTCTTTCCACGAATCCATTTTAGTAATTGGATTCCATCAATACCTGGAATCATAATATCTAAAATCACTACATCGTACTCAGCAAATTCAAAGTAGTGTTTTGCATCTTCACCATCAAAACAGCTATCTACGCTGTAATGTTCTGCTTTCAATCGTTTTGTTACAACTTCATTTAATTGTTTTTCATCTTCTACTAAAAGTATACGCATGATGTCGTCCTCACTTATCCTTGATTTCAACTCTACCTAATATTATGTCTTTTAGTATCCCCAAGTCTGTCTTGTACATACTTTTGGAAAATATATGAGTAATCCTTTTACCACCTTTCCAATTATTCCATTTTTTCTTCCATCTATTCCAATCCTATTGTAATATGACGTACATTATCCTATAATCACACCGTATCAACGAGGTAGTAATACTTCGCAAACTTTATTATCTTATAAATGAGGAGGATTTTATGAAAAAATTAGGGAAAAGTATCATTTTTGTCACTTCTTTATGCCTACTTCTAATATTTGAATTAGGTGCTACCGCATTTGCTGCAAGCCAAACTGGACCTTATCGAAGAGTAACATCTAAGACAGGAACTTCAAGCCAACCATACTCATATGTGGAATCATCTGTAACATTACCAACTAAATCTAATATTTATGAAGCAACTGGAACAAATGATACCGCATATGTATATTTAGGTGGTTCTGGAAATGGTACTGAAATTGATGCAGGTCTTCAACACAGTCCAACATATGATAACTGGGCACCAATCATTTTGTGTGGTGGTGTTACTTATCATCCTGCTGATACAGAACGTTTCAAAGGTGGACAAACTGTTAAATTAGTATTCTATGTTAGTTCAGACAACAACGTTGTATTAAAAGTAACAGGAACAACTGTTAGTGGCACTTATAAAACAATTACTACATATTGTAGCAAGGCAACTGGATGGAAAGCAAATGGTGTTGGGAATACTATGAAACGTGTGACATCCATCGGACAAAAACCTCAAAATTTATCTAGTGGTTCTTACATGAAAAATGTTGCATGGAACAATAGCTATATCGGAACTGTAAGTAGTAAACATAAATGGTTAGCTAATGATACTGCTGGATATATTACATATCCAAACAGCACAAAAGTAAGTGTAAACTACACAAATGCTGGTGTCGAGACAGTATCTATTAATTTAAAATAACCAGCTTAAACTATAACTGTTTTAAAATGTATTTATAGAAAAATCCCTCAAACAATCGTCTGAGGGATTTTTCTATTCTCTTTCCTGCAAATCCATGTTAATGCCTTCTAAGTAATGCACACACACTCCATTGTAGGTTGACAAACGATATTTATCCTCCAATTCTTCAAATCGAAAACTCTTTCGTCCGCCTTGTTCTGCACGTTCCCAAAATTTCTTCAATTGAGAAAATTTTAAATAATAGAAAATATCTTTATGGGAAAAGTAAATTAACAAGAAGGATACTCCACCTTGCTTCTCATACTCTTCCATAAACTCAATCTGATGGGAATGTACATTTTGCAATGGAAAGGTATCACTTGCACATTCTTTTGCATCAAAACATACAGGTATTCCCTGTACTGCCCCGATATAATCGACGGTACTTCGCTGTTCAAAGAACGCTAATGTGATATGTCGATTGGCAGGGTCAATACGAATGGGCTTAATTGGTGTTGGTATCTTTTGTATCAATGCCAGCTTGTTATCTCGATACTTTTGATTGGTTAAGTTAATTAACTCCTCTAAAGTCTGACCACGCAATCCTCTTGAATTCCATGACGGCATTCTGGCACCTCCTAGAAAATACGTTTTACTATGGCATCAAAATAACTTGGTAATGGTGCTACAAACTGCTTATTAGACAACTGACTTAATTCCCCTGTAATTTCTGGGAAGTCCAACTCACAGGAATGTAGTAAGTGAAAACGTAAATTAAAGTTTCGTTTAAAATATTTATTTACTTGCACATCGCCATATTTTCCATCTCCAATAACAGGATGTCCAATACTTTGTAAATGTGCACGAATCTGATGACTTCTACCAGTCAATAATTTTACCTTTAACAACGTATACTCACCATTTGTCTTAACTGGTTCGTACTGTGTCTTAATGTAGTCCGCGCCTTCGCTCAGTTCTTGACGAATCGTAACCTTATTATGACTTCTATCCTTTGTTAAGTAGCCTTCGATTAAGGATGTTTCTTTTACCACACCTTTTACAATGGTGTAATAATATTTATCAATATTACGTTCTTTGATAATAGCACCCATCTGTTGTAACCCAACCAAAGATTTCCCTGCAATAATAATACCACTTGTGTTACGGTCAAGACGGTTGCATAATCCAGGATGAAAACTCATCAAATCTTCTTTTGTCAACTGTTTCGTTCTAAGAAGATATGCAATTACATACTCCGTTAAGGTTTCATCTTCTGGTCTTGCTTTCTGAGACAGCATACCTGCCGCCTTATTTATCACAAGAATATCTTTGTCTTCGTAAATGATATCTAATGCTACTTCATTGGCCACCACATCTACTTCGGAAAACTTTTCGATGGTTTCATCCGATAAGAATAACTGTACTTTATCGTTAATTTCTAATTTTTCAGAACCATCTGCCTTTTTCTTATTCAATGTAATGTTCTTTTTACGAAGCATTTTGTAAATAAAACTTTTCGGAGCTTTATTCATATATTTTGCTAACAGCTTGTCTAAACGCTGTCCAGCTTCATTTTTATTGATTTCTATTTCTCTCACTGCAATCCCTGCCTACTGTACAATTAATGATTTCAGATAACTTAGCACATTCTTTTGTTCTATTTCTGTGACTTCGATTTCTTTCATACTTTGAATGGCATTTAAAAATGCTTTTTCTTCTTTGATGATTTTCACTCGATAATCGAATCCCCAGTTGCGAACACCTTTTGTCACATAGTCACTTAAGTAGTTGATGTCTTCTTCCTTTTTCCCTGCAAGACCAATTACATTCCCCTTATATTCTACTAGAAAATCTAAGTTCATAATCTTCTTCTCAGATGTGATAACTAAACCAGTCATAAGATTAGATTCTTTCGGACAAATCTCTTTTACCTTATCATAACGGCTTTTTTCCACATCTTTGAACGGAAATACGACAACCAATTCTGTAACTGCTTTTGCAAATGGTAGTGACATAAGAAGTGCTAAGACCGTACAAATATTTTTGGAATCTCCTTTATTTACAAGGAGACCTACCCCAAACATCATAAGTCCTGTTACTACGTAAATCACCATTCGGATTACATACTGCTTCTTTTGCTTTGCTAAAAATCCATATTCTCCCTTTTGTAACTTCAACCTTACTCTCTCCTATCGTTTATTTTTGCCTTTGGATGGCTTATGAACGTTGCGGAGCGTTTTCTTCTTGCCTGTTTGTTTTCCGTGTCGTGCTTCGCTTTGTCCTGCTTTTCCCTTATGCTTGTCATTTCCTTTGTAAGAACCTTGTTTTTTCACTTGTTTTTGTGATTCTTTCTCTGCTTTAAACTTACGAGGTCTTACTAAGCATTTCTCATCAAATCCAATTAAATCTCCACGATGTGCAATTCGTAACGCTTCTACTACTAAATCATAATTTTCTGGGTTACGATATTGAATTAATGCACGTTGCATTGCTTTTTCTCGTAGATTCTTTGGCACGTACACTTTTTGCATAGTTCTTGGATCGTAGCCTGTGTAGTACATGCAAGTAGAAAGTGTCGATGGTGTTGGATAAAAATCTTGTACCTGCTCTGGCATATATCCAAGGTCACGAATATATTCCGCAAGTTCTACTGCTTCTTTCATCGTAGAACCTGGATGGGATGACATTAGATAAGGTACAATAAATTGTTTTTTATCTACGGTATCATTTACTTTCTTGTAACGTTTACGGAACCCTTCATATACTGAGTTTTCTGGTTTTCCCATTAAATTTAATACAGGATCACTAATATGCTCTGGTGCAACTCTAAGCTGCCCACTGATATGGTGTTCACATAATTCTTTGATAAAGCTATTATCTTTATCTTCCATTAAATAATCAAAGCGAATTCCTGAACGAATAAATACTTTCTTTACTTTTGGAATCTTGCGAAGTTTACGCAGTAAGGAAAGATAATCTTTGTGATCCACTTTTAGATTCTTACATGGAGTTGGGAATAAACATTGCTTCTTAGCACAAACACCTTTTGTAAGCTGTTTCGTACAAGAAGAATGACGGAAGTTTGCTGTTGGACCGCCAACATCATTGATATATCCTTTGAAATCCTTATCTTCCGTCATAAGCTTCGCTTCGTCAATAATGGACTCATGACTTCTTACCTGTACAATTCTTCCTTGGTGGAAAGTAAGAGCACAGAAGTTGCAACCACCGAAACAACCACGATTGGATGTAATACTAAATTTCAACTCGTTAATAGCTGGAATTCCACCGTCTTTTTCATACACTGGATGATAAGCTCTCATATAAGGAAGTGCGTATACATCATCCATCTCTTGTTGTGATAACGGAAGTGCTGGTGGATTCTGAATCACATATTCTTTTTCTTTGTATGGTTCTACTAATACTTTCGCTGTAAATGCATCTGTATTTAGATACTGGGTATAAAAGCTTTTTGCGTATTCTTCTTTGCTTCTTGTTACATCATCAAAACTAGGAAGTACTACTGGTTCAAATACATGTTCGTATTCTTTTGCTTTATAAACAGTTCCCTTAATAAAGGTAATATCCTTTACATCAATTCCTGAATTCAATGCATCTGCAATCTCAACTACAGAACGCTCTCCCATTCCGTAAGAAATTAAATCAGCACCAGAATCTAATAAAATGGAACGTTTTACTTTATCACTCCAATAATCGTAATGGGCAAGTCTTCGTAAACTAGCCTCAATTCCACCTATAATGATTGGTGTTTTCTTATATACTTTACGAATTAAGTTACAGTATACAATCGTAGCGCGGTCTGGTCGTTTTCCAATAACTCCACCTGGTGTATAAGCATCTTGACTACGGCGTTTTTTATTTACCGTATAGTGATTTACCATAGTATCCATGTTTCCGCCTGAAACTAAAAATCCTAATCTCGGTGTTCCCAAAATTTGAATGGATTGCTCGTCTTTCCAATCTGGCTGTGCAATAATCCCAACTTTGTATCCGTGTGATTCTAATACTCGGCTGATAATTGCTGGTCCAAATGAAGTATGGTCTACATATGCATCACCAATCACATAGACAAAGTCTAACTGATCCCAGTTTCTTTTTTTCATATCCGCTTTGGATATTGGTAAAAAATCATGTATCATAATGTCCTCTATTTCTAAACTACATCAATGGTTTTAATTCAGTAAAACTATTGATATAATAATCTGCTAATCGTTTCTTTTCTTCATCTTGTTCTGCGGAATATTCATCATATACTGCACAAACTTTCATATGCGCAGATTTCCCTGCTAATATCCCATGAATTACATCTTCAAATACAAGACAGTGTTCTGGCTGTACTCCCAATCGTTCTGCTACTAACTCATACACGTCTGGAAATGGTTTTCCTCTTTCCACTTCACAAGAAGTATGCACTGCATCAAAATATGGAGCTAGACCACGTTTTTCAAGTACCATTTCCGCTAATTCTCTCGAATTACTTGTGGCAATTCCTGTTTTTACACCGCGTGCTTTTAAATACTGTAAAAACTCCAAAACACCTTCTTTAATTGGTACTTCTTTTTCATATTTTTCCCATGCCATCTGATTCCAATCATTTTTAATTTCATCAATGGTACGAGGAATCTGAAAGGTTTCTTTGAAATACGCTGCTGTCTCAGAAAAACTTTTCCCTTCAATCTCATGTTGTAACGTGGGTGGCAACGGAATTCCAAATTTCCCTAGATATTCAATATCAATATCTTTCCACATCCACATAGAATCAATGAGTGTCCCATCCATATCGAAAATAACTGCCTGTATCTTACTTAACATTTTAATCCTCCGCTTCCCTAAAACCCAAATCTCTGTTGATGTTATATACTATCTATTTGCCTAAAAGTTTTAACTCATCTTCTGTAAGTGGGCGGTATTCCCCTAATGCTAGTGTTGGATCTAATTTTAATTCACCCATTTGAATTCGCTTTAGATATAACACTGGTTTGTCCACCGCCTGAAACATTCTTTTTACTTGATGGAACTTACCTTCTGTAATGGTCAAATTCACTTCCGATTGTGCATCTGCTTTTAATATTTCTAATACGGCAGGTTTTGCTAAAAGTTCCGCGTCTACTTGAAATCCCTCTGAGAATAATTTCACATCCTCTTCTGTTACCAAACCATCTACACGTACAAAATAGGTCTTTGGTACATGTTTCTTTGGTGCAAGTAGTTCATGGGCTAACTTTCCATCGTTAGTCAACAAAAGAAGCCCCTCCGTATCTTTATCCAATCTTCCAACTGGAAATAAATCTTTTCTATCACAATCCGTAATCAAATCTATTACGGTTTTATCTCGATTGTCTTCTGTGGCAGAAACTACTCCTTGTGGTTTATTAAGCATGATGTATTCATACTCAGAGTAACCCACAACTTGTCCCCCACATACTACTTCGTCTTCTTCAGATGAAACTTTAAATTCTGGCTTTTTGATTACTTCATCATTTACCAAAACTTGTCCCTTACGGATATATTGCTTGACCTCAGTGCGAGTGCCTATGCCCATATCCGCTAGATATTTATCTAATCGAAGCAATGCCATTAAAATAACCTCCAACCAGGAAGATATTTATTTTTCAATCTTCCATTTGCTGCTTTTCCCCATCCTAATGGGTAACCGTCAACTAATACAAGTTGCCATCCACTTAGCTTTTCATCTTCTAAGTCAATCGTTTCACCCTTTAGATATTTCTTTAAATCTAAAGAATCACTTGGATAATTGATGGTGTGTGGATAATCGCTTGCTTTTAATGCCATCGCTAAAGATTGGCTCGGCTCAAAACGATTTTTCTTCTTTTCCCCAAGGTATAAACCATTTCTAAGAATACGAAGACCTCTTAAATTTGGTAGTAAATCAGATACTAAGTATACTTTTTCACCAAACTCTTCAAAATGTTTTCCTTCTAAATCAAGGTTTAATTGACTTAAAAACTCTTCTGTTCCTTTTGGATACTTTGGAAGTTTTACTTTTCCTGTATCTTTTAGTTCTGGTGCTTCGCCTCTCTTATGAAGAAGGGCTACATAGTGACCTTCCCCTTTGATTTTTTGTGGCCATAAACGGAACGTATCTTTTAATTCTTCTGCACCATTTTCAATCCATTCTGGATGACCTGGTCCAAAGTCCTTATAAGCCTCGATTTTCACTACTTCAAATTCTGGATAGTTGTCTAGTAAATACTGAATACTTCCTTCATTTTCAAGTGGTGAAAAGGTACATGTGGAATATAACATATAACCGTCTGGCTTTAATAATTTCACTGCTGCATCCAAGATAGACACTTGAATCTTATGGAAGAATTCTGGCCCTTGCTTTTCCCAACTCTTTATGATAGAAGGGTCTTTACGGAACATTCCTTCTCCAGAACATGGAGCGTCAATTAAAATCTTATCAAAGTATTCTGGAAAATACTCCGTTAAATGGTCTGGTACTTCACTTAGTACAGTTCCATTGGATACACCGAATACTTCTACATTTTTCAGAAGGGCTTTTGCTCTAGAACTACTGATATCATTTGTTACAAGCACGCCTTTTCCTTGTAATTTTGCTGCTAACTCAGTACTTTTTCCACCTGGTGCCGCACACATATCCAACACTTTATCTCCAGGTTTCACAGGCAAAAGGGCAGCCGGTGTCATAGCACTCGGTTCCTGAATGTAATATAAGCCTGCAAAATAATACGGGTGCTTTCCCGGCTGTTCTTTTTTATTATAATAGAATCCATTTTTCGTCCAAGGAACGTTGGATAACTCAAATGGACTTATTTTTTCAAAATCCTCTGGTTGTAATTTTAATGTATTCACGCGAAGTCCCGCAAAAGGCACTTCATCAAAACTTGCCTCATATTGCGGGAACTCATCGCCTAATAATTCTTTCATTCTATCTAAATAAATCTGTGGTAAATTCAACGTTTGTCGTCCTCTCTTATATCTGAATCTTGCTGTGAAGTGCTTTTTTACTACTTCTTTGCATAAACATAAAATAGAAAAGTTTCCACTTCAAAACAGGAACTTCTTTATTTCAAGCCTTATTTCAAGCTTTGTGCTCGATACCCCTCTGCAATAATATCTAATTCTTTATTAAATCGCTCTAGTTGTTCCAAATCCCCTTCTTCATAAATCTTAAAGAATTCATTTTGAATCTTGACTACTTCACGCTTATTGGCAACACGATATAGATTTTGGATATTAGTTAAAATGTCCGCAACAATATTTGCCTTAATACGGAATGAATTTTGTGCATCCATGATTTCCCCACGGACACTTGACATCTCTTGATCTAACACGATAATAGCCTCTGCTGCATTGGACAGACGTTCACGAATATGCGCTGGCATATTTTGTTTATATTTATACTGTAATGAATGTTCTATCGTTGCCCAGAAGTTCATCGCAAGGGTACGAATCTGAATTTCAACCTTCAACTCTTTTGGACCAAGCAATGTCTGAACTGTATAATATACAATTAAATGGAAACTGCGATAACCGCTTTCTTTTCTATGTTTTATATAGTCTTTCTCACTTTTTACAGTCATATCATTGCGATTTCTGATAATCTCAACAACCTTATCAATATCTTCTACAAACTGACAGATAATACGAATTCCCGCAATATCTTCAATTTTCTCTTCTATTTCTTCAACTGGAATCTCTTTCTTTTGAGCTTTTTCCAATATACTTGAAATAGTTTTTACTCTCCCGTTTACTTGCTCAATGGGAGAGTACTCTCCAGCATTTCTGTATTCGCTAATGATGTGATTAAACTTCACCACTAATTCGTCTACAGCTAAAACATAGGGATCTAAAATCTCCCTCCATAATAGTATTTCCATCGTTACCTCTCCTTGAATTTAAGCATACAAATTTATTATAACACAAAACATCTTCTTATGAAATAGTTGTTTTGCGTTAACACATTTCTATATGCTTTTACTTAATTTTGACTAAGCGCGAAATCCAATAAGAATTTCCTACTCAATAAAATCGCGCTTCGTCATTTCATAGTGCTTTAACACTTCATAGGGATTTACACTCATTTCCTCTCCTTTATAGTCCACATAGATTCCTAGGTGCAAATGTACATCAAAATTTCCCACCGTTCCTTCTATTTCGCTATATCCAGTGTCACCCATAAATCCAATCAAATCTCCTGCTTTTACTTCCGTCCCCTCTTCAATTCCCTCTTGATAAGAATGCAAATGCGCATAGTAAAAATAGGCTCCTTCTGGACTTCGAATTCCTAGACGGTAACCACCTTGTGGAAGCCATCCTTTCTTTTCTACCACACCATCTGTCATACTAATAATAGGAAAATAACCTCGCTGGTTATTGCTTGTCATAATGTCGCAACCTTCATGTCTTCGATTGCCTCCGTAGGTTCTGGCACCACCCCATGAATCATCAAAATTCACGGTCTCGCCACCACGGACGTCTTCGCATACTGGAAAGCAGACGACATCATTCAAAATAGTTCGATACATATGTAAGTACTCTTTATATTTCGGTCGAAATATGCCCATTTTTAATAGAATCTTAGGTAGACATTCTGTACTTGTAGCAGGTTCAAATTTTGTTTGCATCATACGAATGGTTAACTCTTGGTAAAATTCATCACTTTTCGGTTCATAATCTTCCTCTAGGGAATCCCATAATTGTTGGTCAATGTGGAACATTCGAAAAGTCTGGATATCTTTTATGTCTTGGTAAACTGTGATGACTTGTTGTTCCATTATGCAGAACATGACAAGACTCACAAATAGGCAAAATAAAATGATGTTTCTTTTCCATCGGTTTAAGATATATTTTATCGTTTCCAATGCACGCTCCTGAAAGTGTTAACTATAATATATATGCAAGTGGCGGATGGAATATGCATGGTTGTTTATTTGCTAATACCAAAAATTGGCTTGGAAAATTTTTTTGTCGTTCAAACCTCAATTCATTGCAACTCGCTTCATAGCCTGTGTCACATTAAAAAAAATACCGCTTTCCCGAGCGGTATTTCCCCTTAATCACTTCCTGCACCTATCTGGCAATTCATCTGACCATGGATTCTCACAGTATTGTAAAATGCTTCTATATATTCAAATACAAGCCTATATGCATGCTCATAATCTCTTATCTTAAAACGACTTATCCACTCTCTTTTCAATAACATATAGTTTCCAACTGTCTTTTCACTAATGAGTAATATCCATTTTTCGAAACGCCTAATCGCTTCAGCACTCCACTAACATTTAGTCGGCATCCGCTATCCTTGTCTTTATAGATATCTTTTCCTTTAGAATAAGCATAATGCAATAACTGCAATTAATGCTGCAACTGCAAACCCACATAATGCCTTTCCCCGTGGCTTTGGTATCTTAATATTCGCTACAAACAAGTATGCTAGTATCAGCATTACAGCCGCATATACGACTTCAAGCTGACTTACTGTCAGATATCTTGAAGTAAACCAGAGTAAAGGAAAAAATACTGCTGCATAAGTAACTGGCAAGCCGTTGTAATATTTTGCTGGTTTATCTGAAGGATTTTCTGCAGCATTCACATTAAATACAGCCAAACGGGTAATTCCACTAATGACATATAGAACACATATCACATAAAAATACCATAAACGTCCTCCTATTCCCATAAATATAATAACAGGAGTTATCAGAAAACTTATTACATCTGATAAGGAATCCAATTCAATCCCAACTAATTTTTCTGAGTTTGTTCTTTTGAACTTTCTAGCAAATTGTCCGTCAAATAAATCACTTACCCCTGAGACAATTAAACAAATTATTGCATATGTAATCTTGTTGTTAAAAGCAAAAATCATTGCACATACCGCACTAATCGCACCAATATATGTAATTAAATTAGGTAATTTAAATTTTTTCAAAATAGTTCCTCCTAAAGAATACAGTCTCTTAGCTTAAATGCATAAAGCAGACAGTTCAACATTACATGGGTTATTCCACCTACAATAGTGTAGCATAAGAAATGAAGTTTTACAGAATATTGCATTCAGCAGTGCTGTAATAATGATAGGCATTACTGACACATAGCCAATGATAATATTCCTAATTATAAATGTCAACCATTTTATTTTAGCATTTATATTCTAATCATCGTTTTACTTTGACTTAATCTCTTACTTTTAACTTTTCACATCCCTCCTTTTTGTGGTGTTTTTTTACATTAAACTGGTATAATATCTATTTTTCTTAATCATTATACATTACCTCTATTCATTTGCTCAATTGCAAATTTAAATAAAAATCATTTTTCGCAACTTTCCTTCCCAAATTGAGTAGGAGTGGGAAATGTACGCCACTAGGCACATATAACAAAAATGGTTCTAGGATTTAATCATCCTAGAACCATTTTATCTATAGTTTAAACACTTTTTTAGTAAACTCAGTCCACAATTGCTCACTACTGTTTAAGAAACACTTCTTATCTTCCCATGATTTATAATCTGGTTGTCCTGGAGGTGTTGCCACATCCAAACTGTACAAGTGTGCCATAACGGCTGCATCTGCAAATATTTCCTCCTGTATTTCTTTTTTGCGAACTTGAAATGTAAAACTATTTCTTCCTGTCAACTCCTGCTCTTTTTTCTGATCTACCAATATAAATCCATCCGCAGCATCCCTTACTTGAATGCTCTCCATTCTCCAATCATCACTTACACTTATATAATCTTTTCTAATTCTACACTCCTTGATATCCGAATACAAAACTGTTCGTGGAAGAACAAAATTATATGTATCACGGTCCCCACGTTCAAAATCATTGTAGTTCATCTTATCCATCAGATATTCTAAGACAGTTCCATCATTCATTACCAGTCCAAAATACAAATTATCATCTGTTCCTGACCAAGCTCTATCTGAAGTCTCGATAGTAATAGAAAGCTCAGCTACAGAAGCAAGAAGTTTCTTTTTATGAAATACAACAGACGAACTATACTTCTTCATCAATCCTGTCAGATTGTCAGCCCCCATTACAACCATCCTGCACATATTCAGGCACCTGTCGAAAGCAAGAAATGTTTGGTTATGTAATGTAGCATCAGGCTGTCCATAATTTCCAAATTCTTCATCCAATTTGGTGGTAATATCCTTTTCATCATACAAAATTCCATTATTCAAATATAATTCTGGATTTTTCATCATTTTCTTCAGTTCAGCAATCATCTGTTCTATATCTTCCACTTTGATTCCTGTTACTGCATACAAGATTTTTTCCAGAACTTTAATTATCATTTGCTTCAATGGTTCCAAAATCATTTCTATGGTTACTTTAACAATTTTCATTGCTTTCGCAATTTCTATTACCCATTCTGGTATGGCTGTTGCCTTGATGGCATAGTCTTTTATCCACTTTTCTATATTACTCTTAGCTTTTTCCAATCCTCCATCTTCCATCAGCATATCTCTTGCAATTTCATCCCATAGTTTAAACCACTCCATAATTGCAGTATCCAACTGCTCTTCCCATGATGCAAAATAATTAAAGATATCCATTGTACGAATGGTCGTATCCGCTGCCTTCTGATGTACCTCATCTCTGTAAGTTAACAGATATTTCAATACATTCGTATCATTTTCACCATAATTTTTCAATGCCTTTGGCGATGTAAAGCATCGATACAAAAATGGAATTGGTGCTCGCACTTCCATACTTTCACTTTTAGGAATCTTACTATCTATGTAGGTTTCAACCAGAATATGACGAATTGCAATCTTCGCTTTTTCTGAATCTTTAATCATATCTTTAACTTCTGGAAAACTTCCTTTTGACCAAGCATTGACATAATAGTGTCCCCACATATCACCTGCATAATGGAACATATAACCTAAATAAAAAGCATATGCTTCATTCCATTCTGCTGAATCACGAGACACTTTTCTCAGTTCCTCTTCCATGATTTCCAGCCATTTTCCAGAGTCGCTTGGATGAATTATGGTTTGTCCTATGAGCATATCTGGATAAAAATCAGGGCCAACTGAACCTGCCCTAAATGCACATGGTGCACTGAGTATTGCCTTTTTTATATCCTCTGGCACCTGAAATGTTCCCACTTCTTTAATGGTAACCGTTCCATTTTCTTTTAGTTCCTTCATTACTAAATTTGCCATGTAAATATGTGTCTTGCTTTTCATATGTAACACACCTCTCTAATTATTCTTCATTCAATTTAGAATTACAGAATCTGTATATAGAATAGATCTATTTCCTTATAATTCCTATTTAGTATATCATATTATTAAGATAGAATAAAGTATTTATATGTTTCACGATAATACAATTAGATTTCTTAAAAAATGTTATATGTTTAAGAAAGCGACATCAGGTTAGGATTCTGATGTCGCTTTCTTTATCTTATTATATTTTATTTTCATATTCTTCTAATGTATGAAATACACCTAAAATATAAACTGAATTATCATATGTACAGAATACAACTAGATAGTCCATATCTGTTAATATTGCTTCTCTGTATCCTTTGCTACTTAAAAATGCATCTCGACATTCTAAAAACTGAAATGGATTAGTTTGCAGACGATTATATATTTTTTCAATCTCATCAAGCAAATGCTTGGCTGCTTGTTCATTTTTAAGGTGATATAATAAATGATAAACTAATCCATCCAATAATTCTTCTGCTCGTTCAGTAATAATCAACTTATACTCCATAACGTTTCCTCATATTACTCAACGATTCTCTTGCATCGCTTACCTTACCTTCGGATATCTGTTGTTCGGATAGCTCAAGTTCACGATATACATTTAATTGCTTCATAACACTTTCATAAATTTCCATACTCATAATAACCATATCTCCATATCCATTCTTAGTAATATAAATAGGTTCTTTTGACTTGTGACATAATTCTGAAATCTCTGATGTGTTTTTCAAATCTTTAATTGGAATAATCTGTGGCATAGAATACACCTCCTCATAGAACGGTATAATTATACCATAATTATACCATAATGTGCAAGAAAAATAGAAAAGGCAGATTAAACCAAATCTGCCTTTTCTCCTATCCTTCTCCTCCACTACTCTCAACCGTTCCAACTTCCACATCCGTCTCTGAACTACCAAACAAAAATCCATGAAGTGCCTCTACATTTTCACCCAATGTATCTGGTACAAGTACTGCCATTCCACGAATCCTTGCTCCATAGAACGCTCCTTCAACAGGAATACGAAATGTCTGTAACTCATCTGGCTGTAACGTAATGGCAAGATATAAATATTCCACTATTGTCATCTTCGATAAATCTGTCGTAATTAAGCCTAACACATCTGGCAACAACGACACTATCTCAACCACACTCTTTGACTTATACTTTTCAAATAACGCAGTCAACACATTTCTCTGCCTTGACGTTCTACCAAAATCATTTGCCTCAGTATCCGTGGGTACATAACGTATTCTTGAATACCCTAGCGCTTGATTGCCATTTAACGTCTGCGTTCCAGCAACAACATTTCGATACTTAGGATTAGAAATGTAATTAGTAGAATTCAAATAATTCGCTTCTTTCTGTGACAATGTAATTTCAACCCCTCCAAGGGCATCAATAATTCCTTCAAAAGAATCGAAATCCACCTTCACGTAACCATCTAACTTTAAATCAAAGTTTTGATTCACGGTATCCACCAACAACTGCATTCCACCAATATGATACGCAGCATTTATCTTATTATCACTGTATCCAGGAATCTGTACATACAAGTCACGCATAATGGACGTTAATTTCAAAGCCTTGGCTTTTACATCAATGGTCGCAATCATAATACTATCAGTTCTACCACGATTTCCACCATCATTGATAGCCTCTTCGCCAACTAACAGCACATTGATTACATTATCTTCATGTCGTGCCAATACACGTTCTTCCCATACCACGTCATCTGGATTCATTTCTTTTAAATTATCTGCATTTTCATCCTGATCAAAGTATTCCTGACCAGTTCCTTCATTTCCATCTTCGTAATCGATTTTATCTAGAAGATAATTGGAATACCAAATCATAACCCCCATTATTATTAGCAGAATCAGAATGGTAATCCAAACTACCTTTTTCCAAGCCCTTTTCTCCCTCTTAGGCTTTGTCTTTTCCTCCTCTAACTTAGGTTCTGCATGATTTTCATCCATAGCTAGTTAACCTTTTGTGAGGTGTTCACAAAAACCTTTCTTTATTTTTCATCTTAAGACTTCATTAACACAAGCAAAACATTACGCTCTACAGATTTCTGCAATTACTTCTAATACATAATCGTAAACACGTTTTGCTGAAGAAATAGACATTCTTTCACTTGGTGTGTGGATGTCGTAAAGATTTGCACCGATGGATACAATATCTAAATCTTTCATTTTGTCAGATAATAAACCACACTCTAAACCAGCGTGAATTACTTCTACAACCATTTCTTCACCGTATTGTTCTTTGTAAATCTTCTTACAGATTTCTGTAAGTTTAGATTCTTTTCTTAATTCCCAAGCTGGGTAAACACCACGCATGCTGTATGTTCCACCAACCATTGTGATAAGACGTTCTAATTTGTCACTTAAGAATTGTTTGTAAGTGGATTTTGAACTTCTTACAGAGTAAGAGAAAGTTGCTTCTGTATCGTTCATTTTGAAGATACCTAAGTTTAAGGAACTTTCTACTAAACCTTCGATGTCGCTTGACATTGCTTGAATACCATTAGGAGTAAATAGTAAAATTGTCATCACTTTTTCAAATGTATCTTCTACTAATACAGGATATTCTTTTACTTCTTTTTCTAATTCAATTTCGATTGTAAGTTCTGGTTCACTTGTAGCTAATTCCTTTTTATAAGTATCAGCTAATTCTTTTACTACATTTTCTAAGTTTGTAACATTTGTTTCATCTACTAATAATTCAGCAAATGCTTCTCTTACGATAGCGTTATCTTTTAAACCACCCCATACAGTAATTGCTTTGTATGCAACTGCTTTTTGTAAATCGTTAAGAAGTCTACCCATTAAAATGTTACCATTTGTACGGTTCTTTGTAATCTCGATACCAGAGTGACCACCTTGAAGTCCTTTGATGGAAATCTTAGCTTTTACACCGCTTGCTGTTTCTTTTTCCATTGGTAAAGTAAGTGTAGATGTCATACCACCTGCACAACCTACTGTAAGAACCCCTTCTACTTCAGAGTCAATGTTCAACATGTATTTACCTGTTAAATTAGATGTATCAAGTGCTGCTGCACCATCCATACCGATTTCTTCATCTGTTGTAAAGATCACCTCTAAACGTGGAAGTGCTAATTCTTTGTCTGTTAAAATAGCCATCGCGAAAGCAAGTGCAATACCATCATCTGCACCTAATGTTGTACCTTTCGCATAAATAAAATCGCCATCAATTGCTAAATCTAAACCTTCTGTCGTAAAATCATGAACTGTGTCTGTGTCTTTTTCACAAACCATATCCATATGTCCTTGAATGATAATGGCAGGAACATTTTCTAATCCTGCTGTCGCTTCTTTAATAATTACTACGTTAAGTGCTTCATCTTGGTAACACTCGAATCCATGCTCTTTCCCGAATGCATATAAGTAATCACTTATTCCTTTGTTATTTTTTGAACCTCTTGGGATACTAGAAATCTCCTCGAAAAAGGAAAATACCTTTTTATAATCAATTTTGTCTAATACCATAACTGTTCCTCCATTCTACTACTCTTATTATTTTCCTATACATATATTTATTATGCAAATTGTGACAAGAGAAATGTCTTAAATTTTTTAACTCTTTTCACAAGGAATAACGTATTGTCATTTGTATTTTTTCTATTAATATGATAAAGGGAGCCTGTCAATTAGACAGCCTCCCTCATTATGTCCAAATATTTTATATCCAAATTAATTTTTAAAGCTGTGAATTGGCGCAGGAATTCTTCCACCTCGATTAATGAAGTCATCACATGAAAATGGATTTACTTTCATTACAGGAGCATATCCTAACAAACCACCAAACTCAACCATTTCCCCAACATCTTTTCCCATAACAGGAATAATACGAACTGCAGTTGTTTTTTGATTCACCATACCAATTGCCATCTCATCTGCAATAATACCTGAGATAGTTGTTGCTTTTGTATCGCCTGGTATCGCAATCATATCCAAACCTACAGAACATACGCATGTCATTGCCTCTAATTTTTCAAGGCTTAATGCACCTTCTTTTACTGCATCAATCATACCTTGGTCTTCGCTGACTGGAATAAATGCACCGCTAAGTCCACCAACATAAGAAGATGCCATAACACCACCTTTTTTCACTTGATCATTTAATAATGCAAGTGCTGCTGTTGTACCTGGGGCACCAGCTCGCTCTAATCCCATTACTTCAAAGATTTCTGCAATACTATCTCCAATCGCCGGTGTTGGCGCTAGAGATAAATCTATAATACCAAATGGTATACCAAGACGCTTTGACGCTTCTTGTGCTACCAATTGTCCTACTCTCGTAATCTTAAATGCTGTTTTCTTGATAGTTTCACATAGTGTTCCAAAGTCTTTTCCTCTTACTTCTTCTAAAGCAACCTTTACAACACCTGGCCCACTAACACCAACATTAATTATTGCATCTGCTTCTGTCACACCGTGGAATGCCCCTGCCATAAATGGATTATCATCTGGTGCGTTGCAGAAAATAACTAGTTTTGCACAGCCTTGTGAATCAGTAATATTAGATGTCTCTAAGATAATCTCACCAAGTAATTTTACTGCATCCATGTTAATTCCTGTCTTAGTAGAACCAACATTTACAGAACTACATACTCTATCTGATGATTTTAATGCTTCTGGGATACTACGGATCAGTAATTCATCACTCTTTGTCATTCCCTTACTAACTAAAGCGGAATACCCTCCGATAAAATTGACACCAACTTCTTTTGCTGCGCGATCCAATGTCTTTGCAATGGTCACATAGTCTTCTGGTGTCTTACAAGCGGATCCACCAATTAAAGCAATTGGAGTTACAGAGATTCTTTTATTTACAATTGGAATCCCATAATCTCTTTCAATTTCTTTTCCTGTCTTCACTAGGTCTTTGGCAACTGTTGTAATCTTTGTGTATATCTTTTCATTCAATTTGTCTAAATTTTCATCTACACAATCTAATAAACTAATTCCAAGTGTAATGGTTCGAACATCTAGGTTCATCTGCTCAATCATACTATTGGTTTCTATTACTTCATTTATATTAATCATACTACTTACATCCTTCCTCCACCTGAGTCTTCTTAAGTATGTTTCTGTCTGATTAGATACGATGCATCTTATCGAAGATTTCTTCACGCTGCATCTTGATGATACAATTCATCTCTTGCCCGATTTGTTCAAGCTCATCTGCGATAACAGAAAAGTCTTTTAACGATTCGTTCGTATCTGCAATCATCATCATGTTAAAGAAACCTTGTACAATTGTTTGTGAAATATCTAAAATATTGATATTGTTATTAGCAAGATACGTACAAACCTTTGCAATAATACCTACACTGTCTTTCCCTACTACTGTGATAACTGTCTTTTTCATAAATAACCCTCCTAAATTTTATCTCTAACATCTACAAAATGTAGATGGTTCTTCCCTATTTGCTACTTCAATATGCACTTGCTTGTATGGACTATCATATTGTTCTAGTTCATACTTAACTGTTTCAAATGCTAAATCTGGATAGTTATTTTCTTTGCTTAAGTGCCCTAAGAAAATGTGTTTCATTTTATCATGTAATAAACGGTTAATTAGTCTGCCACAATTATCATTGGATAAATGTCCTAATTCACCAAGTATACGTCTTTTCAACACGTAAGGATACGCCCCTACTTGAAGCATATTAATATCATGATTTGCTTCTAATAAAAGAATCTCAGAATTCTGTAGATTCTCAATAATATAATCATTATAATTCCCTAAATCTGTTGCTACGCCAACTTTGTGTCCTGCGGATTCAAATGTATAAGCAACTGGATTGGCTGCATCATGTGGAATGGAAAATGGATTTACTTCAATATCTTGAATCGCAAATCTCACATTTGGTTCAATGATATGAAATAATGCAGGATCAATTTTCCCTAAAGTTTTCATACGATTCATCGCACTAAACGTTTCTGCCGTTGCGTAAATCGGAACCTTATATCGTCGCGCCATAACACCAACACCCTGAACGTGGTCAGAATGTTCATGTGTAACAAGAATTCCATTAATCTTTTTTGGATTAATATCAATCTGAGCCAAACCATTCTCAATCCTTTTTGCACTAATTCCTGCATCTACTAACAACTTTGTATTTTCATTTCCTACATAGATACAATTGCCACTGCTTCCACTGGCGATACTGCATAATTCCATCTGTTTTCCTCTTTTCTAGCAACCTTTTCAAAAATCTTTCCCATTATAACACATCATTTGAAATTAATCTATACCCCAACAACAAATAAAGGTAGCTTCAACTATGTGGTTATGCAGTGAGTCTTATCTTATCTTTTCTTCCTCTTCTGCATAGCCACATCCCGTTGTTCGCTACCCTTATTGCAACTCTACTTCCTTGCGTACTTCATCACTATCAATTGTAATCTGATCTCTTCCATGTTGCTTTGAATAATACATAGACCAATCGGCTCGATTTAGTAATTCTCTAGGATCTTTACATGTTTTTGGGAAAGAAGTAAATCCTACGCTCAAATTAACAACTACTTGTTGCCCATGATGTTCTAATCCAACCTTCTTCACTTCACTATGTAACTTTTCAACCGCTGGATAAGCTTCCTCTAACCCTTTATTTGGGAAGATAATAACAAATTCTTCTCCACCATACCTAGAGACTATACCATCATTTTCACTGGCAATCTCTTTTGCAAGACTTGCTATCGTTTTGATCACTTCATCACCAAATAAATGACCATATGTATCATTAATACGTTTGAAGAAATCAATATCAAACAACGCTACCGATAACGGTGTGCGATTGTTAATTGACTCATACATGTATTCATTAAATAACTTTGTAAGATGACGACGATTATAAATTCCAGTTAAACCGTCTAAAATTGCCATCGACTCCATTTCCTGATAAAGATTTGCATTATTAAGCGCAATTAAAAACTGAGCCACGATACCTTCAAAGAAATCAATATTTTCAACAAAATAATCCCTTTTCTTAGTACCTACAAACAACACTCCAATTTGTTGTTCTTGCTTGATTAATGGCACAAGTAATACTGAGCCTATCGCTGCATACTCTATAAAATGATATTTTTCTGCATTAGCATTGTTATCAATCAAACTCTCTGAATCATTCATAATCGATTCAAAGCAATTTGCCTCAATGCATTGACTTAAATGCTCTACAAATTTATCGCTCATAGTACTCTTTATCTTATATGTAACCTTCTTATTATTGCATGTACCTGGTCTTAGTACAATTGCACAGACATCTACACCAATTCGATTAATAAATGAATCCGTAATCAACGTCATAAGCTTACTAATCTCTAAGGAAGAAGAAATATATTTCAAAATGTCATTTTGAATCCGCATCTCTTCATTCACATTATTAATTTTTTTGTAAGCACTCTGTAATTCTATTTTTTGAACTCCCAACAATTCGTTGGTGCTTTTTACTTTTTCTTGATGAATTCGCAGTTCCTCATTGGTTTCATTGATACGCTCAATCAATCTAGTTTGCGCAAATACCTTTCGGTCATTCTCAATCACCACTAATGCAATAGCCTCTGAAAATACCCAAGTAATCGCAAAATACAGCACTAAAATACAAATTGATTCAAATGAATGAATCCATGATATATTTGTCTTCATAAGCAAAACTGCAATAATTCCACCTGCTACAGGTATGCATAAGGAAAACAAATACACTTTCCTCATAAACCCTTCTGTAAAATCTAGAGTTAAATAATACTCTACATTATACATAATCATAAATAATAAACCCATTCCGTACACATAAACATTGTCTGCTAACACAATCAAAAATACAGTAGCACATATGTACGAAAACTTAAATACTGTTAACACCCTTAGGCGCACTGGCGTTAACTTAATTGCAATACTCTCACATATTAAGATTGCCAACATGCCTAAAGATGGGTACAAACATTTATAACTAACTGATGTAAAAAAATAATCTACATTAAAACAGACAAGTATAAATGTTAGTACTTTGTGAAAACTAATAAATTTTTTTTGAAGCAATAGAACTTGATCGTAATCCAAGATTATTATTCCTCCCAATACATGTCTATCATATCACCTGATGATAAACTTGTAGTAAAATCTGCTATTACACCATTCACTTTTGTTGCCAAACGAGAATGGGTGCCAGCGCTTAAATCAAATGGATACACAT
Source organism: uncultured Anaeromicropila sp. (assembly GCA_964409685.1). Taxonomy (GTDB): domain Bacteria; phylum Bacillota; class Clostridia; order Lachnospirales; family Lachnospiraceae; genus Clostridium_AI. Next base: position 37,985 of record CAYPEJ010000012.1, on the reverse strand, counting down.
CCAATATATCTACTAGGATATAGGATGACTTTCCTTTCAAAGTTACACTTTCACCATTTACCATAACAATAATGGTATTTTCTTGTGCACTTTCTTGTATCACTTTCTCTTTGATATCTTCTTTGATTTTTTCTTTACTTTCTTCTCTGCCCTCTTGATTGCTTTCTGATTCCATATCATCTTCTGTATCAATTTCTTGGTCTGACTCCTCTAATGTCTCAGCCCATTGCTGTGTATATAGATTTGTCTCTAATTCATATCGAATTGAAAAATTCTCATACACTTTGTCAGATAATGTTGCAAGTTCATTATTCACATATATCTCATCAGAAACCTCTAAATCCATAAATGCAAGTACTTGTTCTAATGTATAATAACTTAATATCTCAATTCGATCTTCATCTTGAATCTCATAATACCCCGAAACTAAAGAACCATTTACTTGAATAAATTTCGGACACTCAACTAACTTCCCATTAAACGTAAATGTAATAGTCTCTTTATATTCTGGCAGGTTACGAACTTCTAAAACTGCGTCTGCACCTCTTGTTGAAGATACAATTTCAATCTTATCGTTTTGCTCAATTTGTGTAGAAATGCCAACATTTTTACCATTAAGCTTAATAACTGCTGCCTCTCCAGCCAATCCACGAACCATTCTCTTTTCCTCACCCACATAATAAGTAAGGGCTTTTCCTCGTTGTGGAAATAACTGTTCATTTGGATAACCAATCTGCACTGCAACATCTGCAATGGTCATACGATTGTTATCGTATAATTTCACTCGTTCTCCATTTACTTGAATAAAAATAAAATTATTCTTCTGCTCATAAAAATTCAAGCAGATACCAATTGGAGTAACTAATGTAGAATCCTTCTGAATATCGTCTTCTAAATAGGTTACCTTTTGCAAAACTTCTTGCCCACGAAGTGCAACTCTTTCTTTTGGAAGTTCTAAGTATTCTGCTAGATACTCAACGAATCCCGGAAGCTTTCCACCTCCACCAACCACGAATACAGCACTTACACTTTTATCGCCATTCAACTCAATCATCTTATCCGCAACATTTTTGGTAATCATCTTAACAGTATCTGCAACTGTATTGATCACTTCTTCCTTACTCACTTCATGAGGAATACCAAGAATGTCTTGATAACTGATAACGTCTTGTGTACAACAAGCCGTCTTTATATTCTCTGCTGTATCAAAATCAACAAGATATGCTTTTGCAATATTTTCCGTAATCTCGTCGCCTGCATATGGTATCATCCCATAAGCAACAATACTTCCATCTTTTGTAATGGAAATATCGGACGTTCCCGCACCAACGTCTAGCAAAGCAATATTAAGAAGCCTAAAATTTTCTGGTATCGCAACATTAATTGCCGCGATAGGTTCTAGCGTTAGATTTGCCACAAATAATCCAGCTCTTTGAACAGATGCATATAACCCATCAATAACCTCTTCTGGAAGGAATGTTGCAATAAGCTCAGTCCCAACTTTTGAAGCTTTGTGTCCTAACAAGCTTGATATCATGTAGTCATTCAAATAATAGCGAATTACTGTGTAACCAACACAATAGAACTTCAAATCTTCCTCATTTGTCTCTTTTCTTAGAGAATCATATGCTTTCTCAACCCCTAACAAATTCAAGGACTGCACATGTTCGTCTTCGATTACAGTGTCTCCACCAAACTCGTAATCTACTTTTACTGTAACAGTCTTTAACATACGTCCCGCTGCTGCAATACAAACATCTGTTAAAGGTCTTCCAATTTTATGTTCTAACTCATTCTTAATATCCGTAATTGTTTCTGAAACTTTGATGATATCATGTATCTGCCCATCTAACATAGCTCTAGTTTCATGAAAACGAGAAACCTGTGCTACAACCTTAAACACTTCGCCATCCTTGTACCCGACAGTACCAACGATACTTCTTGTACCTATATCCAATCCGAAAACTAAATGTTCAGGATATTTAATATTACTTGGCATCTAGATTCCCCCACTTTTCTCGTCATTTGTTATCCAGTAGATAACATTTTCATTATAACATAACATTTCTTTCTAAACTAGTAGTATTTTTAATTGTGAAAATATTTTTTCCAAATCCCCATCATTCTCAATTACCACATCACATTGATTGCGAAACTGCATCTCATCTTTTTGATTACTCATAATGGATTCTATTTTTTCATCTGAATATCCTCTAGAAGCCTTTAATCGGCACTTTCTTTCTTCTAACGGTGCACTAACATACCAAAATTCATCACACATATTGTCGTAACCACATTCTAAAATAATTGCAGATTCCACAAATAAATACTTAACCTTTTTGCTTTCTGCCAATTTTTCTATTTCTGCATCAATATATTCACGTACTCTTGGATGAATAATTCCGTTCAACCTTGCCAACTTTTCTTCGTCTGAAAATACAATTGCTGCAAGTCCTCTTCGGTCTAATGTTCCATCTTCTAATACAACCTCTTCACCAAAGCTTGCTACAATATCCTTGTAGCAAGCTTGTTCTGGTTTCATAAGGTCAAAGCCAATATCATCTGCAATGAGCACAACTGCATTGAAATGTTCTTCTATCACCTTGGCAACTGTTGATTTACCACAACCAACACCGCCAGTTAAACCTATAACTTTCATCTTATCCTCCATTAAAATTAATGAGCTTCGTACCAGTTATTTCCCTCTTCTACATCAACGTCAAGTGGTACTAATAACTGCGCTGCATTTGTCATTTCTTCTTCTAAGATTTTACGAACTGTTTCCACTTCATCTTTATGCGTCTCAATTAGTAATTCATCGTGAATCTGTAAAATTAATTGAGATTTTAATTTCTTTTCTTTTAACGTTTCATTGACACGATTCATGGCAATCTTAATGATGTCGGCAGCCGTTCCCTGGATTGGAGAGTTCATAGCGATACGTTCTCCAAATGAGCGTTGCATAAAATTAGAAGATTTTAATTCTGGAATCGGACGATTTCTGTGAAATAATGTTTCTACATAACCTTTTTCCTTACCAAATGCAACTAACTCATCCATAAAGTCTTTAATCTTAGGGAAGCGAGCGAAATACTTCTTTATATATTCATCCGCTTCTTTCTTAGTAATATTTAAATCTTGACTTAATCCAAATCCACTCATTCCATAGATAATACCAAAGTTAACAGCCTTTGCATTACTTCTATCTCTTGATGTTACTTCATCGTAAGGGATATGGAATACTTCGGAAGCTGTAATTCTATGAATATCTTGACCTTCTTGGTACGCACGAATTAAGGTTTCGTCACCTGACATATGAGCAAGTACACGTAATTCAATCTGGGAATAATCCGCATCTAAGAATACATAACCTTCTTTTGGTACAAATACTTTACGAATTTCTTTTCCTAATTCCACACGGATTGGGATATTTTGAAGGTTTGGTTCAGTACTACTAATACGTCCTGTTGCAGTAATGGTCTGATTGAATTTTCCATGAATTCTTCCGTCTTCTTGGATGTATACCGCCAAACCATCTGCATAAGTGGATTTCAATTTTGTCAATTGACGATATTCTAAAATCTTATCAACAACTGGATATTCGCAACGAAGTTTCTCTAAAATATCCGCAGATGTAGAATAACCTGTCTTTGTTTTCTTAGCAAATGGCATATTCATTTTTTCAAATAAAATGACGCCTAATTGCTTTGGTGAGTTGATGTTGAATTTCTCACCAACCATTTCATAAATTTCTGCTTCTAATAAAGTAATCCTAGAACCCAAACGTTCGCCGTATTGTACAAGTTCTTCTTTATTTACATGGACACCACGCACTTCCATTTCATACAAAGTCGTAACTAGTGGTAACTCAATGTCAAAATAAAGTGAAGTCATATTTCCATCTTCTAATTGCTTTGTTAATTCCTTGTAAGCTTTCATAGGAACGTATGCACTATAACAAGCATATTTCATAAACTCTTCTTGTTTTTCTACTGCTGCTTCTATCGTTGCTTTTCCAAAATAATCTGCATAAGATGGCACTGTCATAGAAAGATAGTCACGAGCCAAGTCATCATAAGCATAAGTATCCTTCAACGGATTCAATAAATACGCCGCAACCTTACAATCGAAATATGGATCATGTTCTCCACTTAACAAACAACCTTCTGGCATAATAAATAACATTTCTTTCAAATCAATCACAGACACAAAACCTTCTATAGAAAGTGCTGATAATTCTTCTAAAATGCTATTCCCTGAGATTTCTCCTTCTGTAGAAATGAAATATGCTTTTTCTCCTTCTTTTCCTTCATAAGAAAGAGACACACCGTAAATCATTTCTTCTTTCTTTTCTTCTAATCCTGGGAAAGAAAATTGTCCATCGGCTTCTACTGAAAATTTGCCTGTATCATTTTTCTTCCATAACTGAAATCCTAATACAAAATCTTTTCTGCCTTGATTTTCTTTTAATTCTTTCCAGATTTTTTTTGCTTCCTTATTTAATGTGATTTTACGAAAACACTCTTCTACATTATTGTTCGTAGAAACATCTGCACAATCAAAGCGTTTTAGAATCGTTTTTAGTTCTAATTCTTTCATTAATTGAAATGCTTGTTCATTAAACAGATTTTCAATTTTACCTTCTTCGATTTCATAATCTAATTCGCAATCTGTCTTAATGGTAGCAAGAACTTTACTCATCTGTGCTTTATCATAGTGTTCACGAAGATTTTCTCTCGCACGATTTGGCGTAACTTCGTCAATGTGTGCATACGCATTTTCTAATGTTTGGAATGCTGTTATGATTTTCAAAGCTGTTTTTTCGCCGATGCCCGGCACTCCTGGAATGTTATCTGCAGTATCTCCCATAAGAGATTTCATATCAATCACTTGCTCTGGTGTATACCCTAACTTTTCCACTACATCTTTTGCGTTATAATCTTCGACTTCTGTTCCTGTCTTCTTCGTTTTTGGAATACGAATCTTGATATGCTCACTTGCAAGTTGGAGTAAATCACGGTCACCAGATACGACAGAAACTTCGTACCCTTCTGCTTCTCCCTTTTTCGCGATAGTTCCAAGAATATCGTCTGCTTCAAAACCAGGTTTCTCTACGATACGAATATTCATAGCTTGTAATACTTCTTTCATGACAGGCACTTGCTCTCTTAGTTCATCTGGCATCCCCTTACGAGTTCCTTTGTACTCTGGAAACATCTCATGACGGAATGTCGGATGCTTTACGTCAAATGCTACAGTTAAATAATCCGCTTTTTCTTCGTCCAATAATTTAAATAAAATATTTAAAAAGCCATACACCGCATTGGTGTGTTGTCCTTTGGAATTCGTTAAATCTGGAATTCCGTAAAAAGCCCTATTCAAAATACTATGGCCATCTACTAACATTATCTTTTTACTCATATAATCTCCAATCTTTTATGCAAACCATAAACCTAATATTATCATAAACAAACACAAAAGAATTCTCTTCTGTATTTTCTTCTTTTTCTCATGAAGGATTTTTTCTTCTTGTTTATGTAAAAATCCTTCCAAGTCAATATGAAAATTATTAGCTATATTTTTGTTTTCGTCAAGCTGTTTCATACCATTTAATAATGTAAAATATACCTCTAGGTCGTCTTTACAATCTGCACAATGGTTGATATGCTCAAGAAAACCTTTTAATTGTTCGATATCTAATTCTTCATTTATAAATGGCGTAATCAGGCATTGTGCTTCGAAACAAGTCAAAATTTATCACCTCGAAAAATATTTTTTTCAAAAACCTCTTGCATTATTCTAACACATGTGATAGAATAAGTCTCGCGTTGAGGAATAAAAATTTTCTAAAAGATGAAATTTTTATTTTCACATGCGGATGTGGCGGAATGGCAGACGCATCAGACTCAAAATCTGACGGTGGTGACATCGTGCGGGTTCAAGTCCCGCCATCCGCATTATTTTTTGCTTAGGAAAGCCTTATGAGTGATATGGTACTCATAAGGCTTTTTTCTTTTCAAAATACAAAATATTGCCTTTCCTCCAAAAATATGCTACATTATAACCACTCACATACAAATGATAAATCAGGAGGAGACAACATGATATTTGACTTAAATGTATTACCTGACAAAATTAATCACTTTGAAAATGGAAATGAAATTATCTCAAGTTTTGAATTAACTATTCACAATGAGCTATTTGTAACCGAATACGAGAAAGACTCTGACAATCTATGTAACACAATGAGACAATTACTTTTTATGTTCTATCACCCCTTCGGTATCACATGGCTGAATGGCGATGATTCCTTTGAGAGTTTATATAATATGTTTACGAGCCGAAGCGATATCATAAGCATTACTGTAGAAATTGAACAAACTGAATTTATCGACGAAAATGTTTATGGAAGAAACCGCAAATCAGTAAATTGCAGTTTTCGTTTAAATGGTACAAATTCTGTGAAATATAGCGACGACATTTTCAATTAGCATTAAATATATAATTTCAAATATACAATAACGGAAAAGGTATAAAATATAACCTTTTCCGTTATTGCTTTTTGGCATATTTTTTATAAAAAAAGTAAACAATAGTGTTGCATCATTTCGATGATGACACAAGATCAGAAAGGGGATTTTTATGACATCACCAACACCACAACCACTAAGCAATCCTTCACCAGCTTCTGCACCTGACGTTATTCACGTACCAGAAATCAATGAACCGTCACCATCTAACATGCCTAGTGATTGTCCATGCGAACTTCCACTAAGACAAGCCAATTAGTAAAACTACGCAGTCACTAACTCTTTTACTCCATGCTCCATTAAAAATTCTGTTACCAAGTTATAATACTGGGCTTTCAAATGGATTCCGTCCCAAGTATACTCTTTCTTAATTCCACCCATTTCATCTGAAATAACTGGATTTATATCAAAATAGAACGTATCAATTCCATTGGCTAGCCCTGCGATTGCAACATTTTTGGAATTTATATTATCATTATTAAATACATCATTGGATTCTGAATATTCACTAGAAACATTCATAATCCCCATAACGAAAATCTCAGCATTGGGTTGCAATGCTCGAATCTGCTCTAGATTTGCTTTATATTGCAATGCATAATCCTGTGTTGTTTTCTTACCTAACTCATTGATGCCAATCATCATAAATATTTTTCCATACTGTTTCTTAGACAATGTTTCTTCCAGTGTTTCTTGTTTATTTTCTGCATCTAACAATTTTTCTGTCATTAGATCATAAACTGTCAACCCTTGTCTATAATTAAAATCTGCATTATCAAGTCCTGAGTAAAGGCACATACCTTCGATTCTGGAATCTCCAACAAATAGCGCATCATCAAAGTAACTTTTGTCGACCTTTTCATAGGCATAATCTGTTGTTAATGCAGTTTTTTCTGGATCATCATAGTACGGAGAACGTGGTTTTTTCTTTTTTCTCGGTATATATTGAGTTGGACTACCTAAGTTCATTGCATCTTCTGACGCCCCCGTATCATCCAAAGTTTCTGTATTTTCTGAAACTTCTGTCTCATCTGTAGAATCTACATCCATTTTATTCGAATCTTGTTCCATAGAATCTTGTTCTATTGAATCTTCCTCTGCCAAATCTTCGCCCATTCCATTATCCACAAGTACTGTATCCTCTTTAAAATCCTGTTTCAGCACAGCACTAAATACCGTCTCCGTCATACTTACTTTAAAATTATATTTGCCAATTACCACGCCAAATACTGCATATATAGTCAAACCCACTGTGGAAACCAAAATCATGGCAACTAACGGGCACTGCTTCCAAAAATTCTTCATTGGTATTCCTCCTAAAAACTAAACTCCTAATGTCTGAAAATCGGATTTTCTAGAATCTAAAGTTCTAGAATCTAAAATAAAGAAATGGATTCTCTCCACCTTGGACTAGTTGGTACACACAAAGCCAGAACAATAGCAATACCAACAACTTACAAGCCCAAGTTTTATTGTATTTTCGAATTAATTTCATCGGTAGCGGTGTACAGCATACTGCACAGATTGCAAGAAGCCACCAATACGTATGAAGAAGTTTCATAAATTGAAATGAACTATTTGCAAGTACCATTCCATCAATATGCAAACCTAACATTCTTTTCAGATACAAACCTAACGATGGCAAGTCCGAAATATTAAAAATCGTCCATGAAATCGGAATAATCGTTAACATATACAAATGTCCAACCACACGGCTCTTATTCAAATATTTGAGAATCCAAAACTTCTCTATCATAAGCACTACAAAGAAGAATATCCCCCATATAACAAAGTTCCAGCTTGCTCCATGCCAAAGCCCTGTTAATGCCCACACGATAAATGTATTTACCACCATTCGACGAGCACCTTTTCTATTTCCACCAAGTGGAATGTATACATAATCACGGAACCATCTTCCTAATGTGATGTGCCATCTTCGCCAAAACTCTGTTGCAGATTTGGAACAATACGGATTCCTAAAGTTGTCTGGAAAATGGAATCCCAGTATCTTTCCTAAACCTATGGCCATCAAAGAATATCCAAAGAAATCAAAATAGATCTGCATAGAATATCCCCATGAACCAAGCCAAGCCGTTGCAGTATTGATTCCATGAACACCAACTGTTTGAACGTCATTCCAAAGAGATGCAATTTTATTTGCTAACAGAACCTTGTAAGCAAGACCGACCACAAAGATAATAGTCCCCCATTCAATCTGTGCAAGGTCAACTTTTCTTCGGTCTAGTTGCTCTTCCACCTCTCCGTAATTAACAATCGGCCCTGCTATTAATTGAGGGAACATGCATACATAAGTTGCAAATCCTATGATGCTCTTCTTTGGTCTGTACACTTTTCGATACACATCGAATAAATAGGACGCCATCTGAAATGTATAAAAACTTATTCCTAATGGCAAAGTTAAGGATACCTCTGGAATCCAGTCTGCCCCTAATAATCCATTGATATTTCCAATAAAGAAATTCAAATACTTAAAAAGAAATAGTGCTCCAAAATTGAATCCCATAGCTACTATCAATAATATCTTTTGTTGCTTTTTCGTATCAACATCTTGCAAAGTCTGAACATAATAAATCTGCCTTGCAATCACATAATTTAGCACAATGGAACCAATCATCAAAATGACATAAATCGGTTCTCCGTACGCATAAAAAAACAAACTTCCTAATAGCAAAACAGCATTACGATATTTTGGTTTTGCTACAAAATAAAGGATTAAAAATATCGGTAAAAATCGAAATAAAAACTCTACGCTTGAAAAGACCATTCTCCTTTGCTCCCATCTAATTTTCTATGTAATTAGATACACTAACCCGACAAAAAGTTTCAATAAAGAACAGAAAAGGACATCATTTTTTCAAAATGATGTCTTTCCTAATATCTTATGAAATATTTTTCACTTATCCTCTTTCATTTGATAATACTGAATGAGTTCATATTGATCCAAAAGTTCATCCTGAACCCCACCTCTTAGGTAACGTGTTCCATTGCAATCTACTAGCATTCTAGCTGTCAAAACAGGATACTCCTCCTGTACCTCTTTTCTAAAGTTATCCCAAGAATCTAATGGTAACCCTGCTGCCTCCTTCAGAATCAACGAAAGATAATTGGTACTTGTTACATCTGTCTGAGCATAGTACAACGAATTCAAATCATAATTCGCCCAGATATAATATGGTACTGTGTAACGCTTTTGATAATCGCCTATGGTAAAATTTTCATAAGCATGACCAAACATTTCCTCATAAAATTCATTTGCAAGACCTGGCTGATGATCTCCAAAGAAAAGAATGACTGTTGGTTCCTCTGCCTGCTCAAAATAGCTAATCAACTCTTCGAATGCCTCATCTGTCTTTTGAATCAAACTTAAATATTGATTCACAGAAGGCGCATTATAGCGATTGGATTTTATAGTGTATTCAAAATTATCTCCATCGTACAAATATCCACCATGATTCTGCATCGTTACATTAAAGATAAATAATTTCTCATCTGCTCCCTTATTTTCATACTGCTCAATAATCTTTCGGAACGATTCTCTATCGCTAATATACTCACGAACATATTCCAAATCACCAAAATCAAAGCCAGAATGAATTGTGATATTATCCAAATTACGGGTACTACTTTCCACATCAAAATCTTCTGCATCAATAAATTCATCAAATCCAATTTGATTATAAATCGTATCTCGTCTCCAACATTGTCCCCAATAGGGATGAATCGCAACATTACGATAACCCAACTTATGAAAATAATCACAGATAGAGTATGTATTCTTATTCACATACTGCATATACGGAATTGAACCATATGGGAGCAACTGCAAAGTGTTACCTGTAAGCACTTCAAACTCACTATTACATGTATTTCCGCCCCATACAGATACATTCAACTCACCTGAGATTACATTGTCATTCGATACAAGTTCATGACAGAATGATAAAGGATCCCGATCTAATTCTAAATCCCCTAATACTTCAAGGTCTGAAAATGCTTCATCCATTATAATAATCACATTGGGATTGTCATCATCAAATACCGTAGATGCTTCCACGTATTCTTCTGTCTCGTCAGTATATTCATCCAACAGACGTTCTGCTTTTGCTGCCGTGTATCCAGAAGGTTCTTCTAAAAACATTTCTTTACTATTCAAATAAAATGCTAACAGCGTTCCTACATTCTCATTCATATTTTCCACGTCAAAGTTATCTTTTTGAAATTTTTCTCGTTGAAATGAACCTACATATAAAATAAGAATTCCACTACAGACTAAAAACGCAAAACGAACACCTAGTTGTTCCAACATTTTCGACGTCTCTATCATTGTCTTTTTCAGTTCTAATTTATGAATGATATAAACCAACATAACAGAAAATGCTGTTGCTACAATTAATCGAGATGTAAACTCAAATGTATAATTTCCAGCAACCGAAACCGCAGTCTTAATACTAAGCAAATCCGTTGGTACCAACGGTGTTTTACGGAGCACCAAAACAATCTCATCTGCGAAAAAGAAAAACCAATTCAAAAATATACTTATGTACATTACAATCTTTATTCGGTAAATAAGAGCGAATAGAACTCCTTGTAATATGTATATTAATATAGCATTCTGAAAAAAATTTAATACATTATTTCCCTTCAACCAATAGTCCCATATAAATGCAACCATAAACAATGGACTTCCTAAAAACACAATAAACGGAAGTACATGGGTCCAACCACTTTTCCATTTCTCTTGATGAAAAGATATTCCTGATAAATAAAACCCAACTACTAAAAATAAACATGCAATGATAATATTTATTGTATTTGTTATACTCTTTTCTAATGCTATTGCATAATAACCTAGGCACATTACTAACAATACAACAAATATAGTTGCCCAGATTTTTTGCGACTTTGTTGTCTTCTTATTCACTTTTTACACTCCTTTTACCACACTTTTTCATTCACCACACATCATTATATCACTTTTTATCTAATTGTAAATCAAATACTACATAAAAATGGAAGTCAAGTAACATCTGTACTAGACTTCCGATATATTCTCAAACTTACGATAACGTTCGTTCAATCTTTATAATATTTGAAATTAACGACATCTGTTCCATAATATGATGAAGTTGGTCGCGACTTTCTACATTGAATGACATTTGAATCGTTGCAATTCCATCGTGGCTAGTTTTGCTGTTAAGCACTTCCACATCGATTCCATTTTGATAAAGAATCTCTGTTAAATCTGCTAATATTCCAGTTCGATTGCGAGCCGTTACCATAATTTCCGCTGAATAGGATTTTCCCTTTTCTCCTTTGTATCCCTCTTTCCAATCTACCGGAATCAGCTTTTTCCTTTCTTCTTCTGGGAGAGTTAACATATTGATACAATCCGTCCTATGAATCGAAACTCCACGTTCATTCGTTTGAAATCCAATGATTTCATCGTATGGAACTGGACAACAACATTTTGCAAATCGTACTTGTGCATTTGTAATCTCACTTACTACTACTCCACCTGCGCAAGTTTCTTGATGTACTTCGTTACTGTCTTTGTCATACTCTTCTACCAACTTATTAATAATCTGACCTTCTTTTAATGCCCCGTGACCAACTGCAGCAAGTATAGAATCCCAACTTTTTAATCCATATTTTTGCACCACATTATTTTTGTATCGCATTCTCCAAATCTCTTGCTTAATGATTCCCCTTGCTTCACAATAACTACGAAGCATTTCTTTCCCACGCTCGATATTGCTTTCTTTTTGCACACCACTAAACCACTGATTAATACGGTTCTTCGCCTGCGTTGTCTTAACAATCTTTAGCCACTCATAATCTGGTCCACTAGAATTCTGGGAAGTAATAATCTCAACACGATCTCCATTGGAAATAACATAATCCATCGGAACAATCTCATTATTTACCCTCGCAGCAACCATTTTATTTCCAACTGCCGAATGAATACTATAAGCAAAATCAATTACATTTGAACCACTTGGAAGGTTCTTCACATCTCCCATTGGCGTAAAACAGTAAATACGTTCTGAAAATAAATTAAAGTCACTTTTCAAAAGACTCATAAACTCTTTATTATCAGACATATCTTTCTGCCACTCTAAAATCTGCTTTAACCAAGAAAGTTTTTCTTCATTACGTTCTTCGTCATCTTCTAAATCATTTCCCTCTTTGTACTTCCAAAATGCAGTGATTCCATACTGCGCAACATTGTGCATCTGCTGGGTTCGAATCTGCACCTTGAACACTTTTCCCTGCTTCGAAAATAACGTAGTATGTAACGATTGATACATATTCGGTTTTGGCATCGCAATAAAATCTTTAAACTTGCCCAATACTGGTGTAAATTGCTCATGCAAAATGCCAAGCACTTGATAACAATCACTCACCGTAGGAACAATTACCTGTATCGTAAAGGCATCTAACAACTGTTCATCCTTCTGATTAATCATTTTACGATAAATGCTAAACAGATGCTTTAAATGTCCTGTTACTTCTCCATGTATTCCACGCTGGTCTAACATAGCTTGCACTTCTTTTACCATTGTTGCTATAAATACATCTCGTTCCTCTTTTGTACTGCATAATCTATCATTTAAACTTTGATATTCCTCTGGACGGAGATACATCAGAGACAAATCATCTAATTCAATCTTAATCTTAGATATCCCAAGTCTTTGTGCCAATGGAGCATAAATATCCATGGTTTCCCTTGCAACCTTGATGCGCTTCTCTGGCTTCCTAAAATTCAGTGTCCGTATATTATGTAAACGGTCTGCCAATTTTATTATGAGTACACGAATATCCTTTGCCATAGCAATAAACATCTTCTTTAAATTTTCAGCCTGTTCTTCTGTTTTATCGGAAATATCGCCGATCTGCCCTAACTTTGTCACACCATCAACTAAAAAGGCAACTTCTGAACCAAATAAATCTTCTAATTCTTCCAATGTCATATCCGTATCTTCCACTACATCGTGAAGTAACCCCGCACTAATGGATTCTTTATCCAATTTTAGTTCTGTCAATATAATACCAACGCATAGCGGATGAATAATATACGGTTCTCCTGATTTTCTAAATTGTCCACTATGTGCCTTCTTCGCTACCGCATAAGCCTTCTCAATCATTGTAAGCTCGGAAGATGGATGGTATTCTTTCATACGCGTAATTAAACAGTTATATAATTCTTCTGGCTCTGTAAAACTCTCTGGTTTCATTAATGTAGATGAATTACTACAGATATATGTTTCCCTACCCTGAACATTCTTACACGATTTATCGTCCATTATTCCACCACTCCAATTATGTAATTGTTAATCTTTATTAATATTCAATTAAGATTCAATTAGTTGTTATCAACTTTACTTAAAATTTATTTACTTTTCATTTTATCTTTAATATTACTATATTAGCATACTTTTACATAGAAAGACTACCATAAATTTCATCTAACTTTAAATCTTTTAAAAGAATAATTATAGCACTTTTCACAACTTTCTGTCATAACTTATTCAACTTTTGTACTGTATAGGGTACCAAGTTCGAAAGTTCCTTTTAGTTAGAACCTTCGAATTTGATCGTCACCATCTGTCGTTTTATCTATCTCTTTTATGACAATGTAATAACCGCTCTTTTCATTTATCGCAACATATACACGATCATTCACCTTATGTCCAAGAATTGCCTTTCCGATTGGTGATTCGATACTTACAAGCCCCTTTAAAGAATTTCCTCTTACCGTTGTAACTAGTTTAAATGTTTCCGTCTCATCATCTTCCTCAAAATAAACAGTAACCGTATTATTCATCCCCACTTCATCCTCTTTTGACTCATCAGAAATGACCACTGCTGTCTTTATCATTCGTTCTAAATAGCGAATACGGCTTTCATTTTGATTTTTATCCTTCTTAGCTGCATGATACTCAAAGTTTTCACTTAAATCTCCGTGAGCTCTTGCTTCCTTAACAGCTTCCAAGGCTTGTTTTCGAACTACAAGTTTTCTATATTCTATCTCTTCTTGCATTTTTTTGATATCTGCTTCTGTCAATTCGTTATGCATGCAAGAACACCTCCTGTTAATTCTTTTTGTTATTTTGTCTATTTTTCATTTTAACACAATCTATTCAGTTGGCAAGTATGTACTCATTTCAAAAAATATAACCATTAAAATAAGTCATTTAAACAGCGAAGTTCAAATTTATATCCTCTACCTGACTGAATCTTTACTGTCTTCGTCCCTTTTTCCATGTCAAAATAATTATCTGACAATACTACATCCCCATCCACTGCTTCAATCTCAATATTCTTCGCAAAACAATCGGACTGAATCACAATTTCATCCCCGTTGCATACATAAGAAAGATTAGGCTTCTCGTACTCGTAATATTTCGGATAAGTAAATAAAGACGTACCTTCTGACACACATTCCCCATCTACTACAAATTGATACGTAATATGATGCTTTTTCAAATCACACAACTGGAATGATTCTTCTTCTAACCAATATGCACTTAACGCTTCGACCTCAACTGATTTCTCTCCTGACATAATCACTGTGCTGACAGCATCTCGTAACTGCCATTTTACAATTCCCACAATCTGTTCTCTCGTTTCATTGGCTACATTCAATCGAATCGCTTTTCGTATTGGACGTGGTTCCATAATGCAATATTGCATTTCTTGTACCTCACCTGTCTCCTCACAAGACAACAGAATCGGTGCAAAACATTTTCGTTCCATATAGTGTAACGCCTTCCAACGTCCAAAGTAATCAATCCCAGACCAAGACGCACCTGGCCATATATCATTTAACTGCCACACAAGGGTTCCCATACATCTTCCACGATTCCTTCGATTATGTTCGATTCCATATCGCATTCCTTCCGCTTGTAACACCTGAGAGATATAAACAAAATCTCGGAACGTCTCAGGAAATGGATACATTTGCACTAAATACCCCATAATCTTTCCATTTGCCGCACAATTTCTCTGATGCATGTCCATAATCCTAGAACTTAAAGTTCTATCTTTCTCTTCTGTAAATGCCCCAATGGTCTTATAACTTGGAAATGCTTGAAAACCAAACTCCGACATATATCGAAAATAGTGCTTTCGAAACTCCGAAAATGCTTCATTTCCATGCCATACTCCCCAATAATGAGTATCCCCTTGATTTTCATCCCATGGATTCTCATAATTTCCACCTGACGATGGCGAAGATGGCCAATAAAAGGTATTCGGATCTTCTATTCTTAAAATTGATGGAATCAGATACTCAAAGATTTTAATATAGTCAATTGCCTGCTTTCTACTTGGCTTCCAAACCTTATCTAATGTCTGAGTCTCCATCTCATTATTACCACACCACAAAGCAAGACATGCATGATGGCGAATTCTTCGGACATTTTGGGTAATCTCCATTCGAATATTTTCATCCATTTTGTCGTCCAATTCATAGTTAGCACAAGAAAACATAAAATCTTGCCACACCAACAAACCTAATTCATCGCAAATATCATAAAAATAATCATCTGGATAATAACCTCCACCCCAAACTCTCACAACGTTATAATTCGCCTTCACACAGTCTTCTAATAAGGCTCTCGTTCTTTCTTTCGTAATACGGGAAAATACATTATCCTCAGGAATATAATTGGCTCCCATTGCAAATATTTTCACTCCATTTATTTCATGCGCAAAAGATGTCCCCCACTGGTCTTTGTCTTGATTTACCGTCAAGGTTCGTAAACCTATTTTTCTTTCCCATACATCCAACACTTGATTGTTAGATCCACACAAAGCCACTTTCACTGTATATAGAGGTTGCTCTCCATACCCATTTGGCCACCACAACTTCGGTTCCGTCACAAGAATCGTTCCATCATCCTGCTGCTTCATCACCTTTCCATCTGGTGTAGCCACTTCTATCTCATATGTAAGACTTCCATCTCTTGTACTTTCATATGCCACAGAAAAGGATAGCTGTACACCGTCCTCCGTTTGCTTCTGCTCCACATAAACATTATTCAATCGACCTTCCTCAATCGCAAGGATTTTCACATCACGAAAGATTCCCGCATCTGGTAGTCTTGGTCCCCAATCCCATCCAAACATACAGTGAGCCTTTCGTAAATGCGGAAATCCTGCCATAGCATCTCCTGCGCCACCTGCAAATACTTTCTCATTTTCTTCTTTAATGTACTTTGTTGGGGAATGTAGAACTACTTTTAATACATTTTCACCTAGCACCACGTAAGGAGCAAGACTAAACTCCCACTGACGATGCATATTATCTGTAGTTCCAAGTAAATGGTCATTTACATATATTTCACTTAACGTATCAATTCCGTCAAAGCACAACAAAAGTTTATCCGCCTCTAAATCCTCTTTCTTTAATGTGAATGTGCGATAAAACGTAAAATCATTTTCCATCAATTTTAACGCGTCTAATTCGTTATCTCGATAAAATGGGTCTGGCATCATTCCCGCTTCTATCAGCCCACTATAAACCGAACCAGGTATTTTCACTGGTACTTCCTCTTGAACTCCATACACATTTTCACCTATGATATGCATAGTCCATTGTCCATTTAAATTATACTCTCTCATGTACTGCTCCCTCCTGCTACATCAGCGTCGAAAAGGTATTCAACACTGCCTGCTTTACCTTCATAGTAAATGGTCGTTTCAGCCAATCGGCATATTGTATTTCTTCGCATTGTTCTAATGTGTTTTTTACATCTTCTTCAATCATCCACATGGCATGTTGATCCGAGAACCACACACCATTTTCATAGTGTAAATAAAAGCTTCTATAATCCATATTGATAGTTCCAACAATTCCACACTTCTCATTTAAAACCGTTTTTGCATGAATAAATCCCGGCTTATACTCAAAAATACGAACTCCATGTTTCAATAAATACCCATAATTATAATTGGTCAACAACTTCACATGTTTCTTATCTGGAATAAATGGCGTAATAATCCTTACATCCACTCCACTCTGCACTGCCGTCACCAATGCCCGCTGCATATCTTCTTCTATAATCAAATACGGTGTCGTAATGTATAAATATTTTTCTGCATTATAAATCATTTGCTGGTAAATACTCTCAATGGCATGCTCAGAATTACATGCAGGTCCATCCGAAATTACATGACAGTAAGAATCATTTTGTTCAAATACCTTTGTAGGACGATAGAAATCATATTCAATCTCTGGTGTCCCCTCGCACACTTCCCACATCTGAAGAAATGTCACCGTTAACCCCCACACAGCATCTCCTTCTAGGCGAATCCCATTATCTTTCCACACACCAAAGCGTTCAATTAAATTCGCATACTCATCCGCAATATTAAAGCCACCAGTAAACCCAACATTTCCATCAATCACAATGATTTTTTGATGACTTCGATAATTCATATACAACTTGTCGGTGTACTTGTGAATCGGATTAAATATCTGCACCTGTATCCCTTCATGTTCTAACTCTCTTCGAAAATGTTTTCCTGTTCGAATCATAGCTCCAAAGTCGTCATACAAAAACTTCACTTCTACGCCTTCTTGCACTTTATGAACTAATATTTCATGAAGCTTATCCCATAAAGCCCCTTCTGCTACGATAAAAAAATCAATTAAAATAAATTTTTCTGCCTTCTCCAACTCTTCAAATATTACCTCAAAGGCATCTTCCCCCATTGAATAATAGTCTATGGAGTTATTTGCAAATAGAGGAAAGTTCTGCGATGTCATATATTTCGAAATACGAGACACTTCTGGTTTTTCTTCATAAAACCTTTCTTGTAGCATCCCATCATGCTTCAAAAATAAAGCCCCATGTTTCATTATCTGTCTAATATTGTCATCTAGCCGTTTTGTCGAATCCTGACCGCCCCAAAGTAGATACATAATATGTCCTGATATCGGCAACGCTAACGCTATACAAATCCAAGCAATTTTGTAGGACGGACTTCTATTATCATTTACTAAGCTTAAGATAAGACCAATACTAAAAATCTCTAGGATGAAATAAAAATACACCGTAAGATTTCTAAGTACAAATGGTAGTAATATAATAATTCCAATTTGAAACAACACTAGTAACCCAACCAAACACACGCTAAGAAAACCACTTAGATTATTCTTGATGCGACCTGTTAGTTCTTCTTTTATGCGGCTTTGCTGTTCCATAAATGTCATTTCGCCATTCTCTCTGTCTTTCATAACACACTCCTTATGTCATAATCCCTAGTTTATTCTATAAATAAATCCGATGAAAAATTACTATAGCTCTCCTTATTACTTTTCCATTGAAAAAAGAAATGCTATAATTGTAATAGCATTTTGATACAGGAGGCACTATATGCTGACAATTAAAAAGCAATTGGCAACAACTTTACCTTATCAGTTTTTACCAAGCAAGTCAATTGACAACAAAGATCTTTTACTATTTGATATTGAAACAACTGGTTTTTCTCCTGATGTTACAAGTATTTACCTAATTGGGTGTTGTTATTACAAGAATGAATCTGGTTGGCAAATGATTCAGTGGTTTGCAGATGATTATATCAGCGAACAGGTTATGTTAGAGACATTTATTGAATTTGCAAAGGATTTTAAGGTGTTAGTGCATTTTAATGGATCGGGATTCG
Source organism: uncultured Anaeromicropila sp. (assembly GCA_964409685.1). GTDB lineage: Bacteria > Bacillota > Clostridia > Lachnospirales > Lachnospiraceae > Clostridium_AI. The sequence goes on along the minus strand of CAYPEJ010000012.1, from coordinate 18,762 downwards.
ATATTCCTTATATTCAGAAGAAACTGGTTCATTATGAGATGGAGTTTGATTTTGAGAGATTTTTGCATATTGATTTGTATAAGAAGATCTTTCCTTATAAAAAAGTGTTTGAGTTACCCAACTTGAAGCAGAAGACAATTGAGCAGTTTCTTGGATTGCCTAGAGATGATTCGTTTTCCGGCGGTGAGTTGATTCAGGTATATGTGAATTATATGAAACATAAGTTTTCCCATAGTAATGAGATGGAAGAGGATTTTCAGAAGCTGTTGTTGCATAATGAGGAAGATGTGACGAATTTGGTACAACTTATGGAGATATTGGCGTATTGTGATTTATTTGAGGAAGAACATGAAGTTGATGGGTTTGTTGTGAATGAGCAGACATTAGAAATTACGCTAAGACTTAGAAATGCCATTCAGAATGATATAAGATGTGAGACACATGGTATATTGCTACATGCATCTGGTTCGTTTGCAATGCTACAAATCCCTTTATTTTATGGAGAGTTAAAATACTTTTATCCTAATTATAAGGATTATTATTATCTTACATTAGAGGATATGGCAATTCATAAGAGTGTGGCTGAGTTTGTTGACAAAGAGTACCGAGTGAAAGCGAAAGCAGCTACTTGTTACACAAGAAAAGTTGGAACTTATATTCCTCAGTTTAGTGGGAATTTAGAACCCTCTTTTCGAATAGAGTATAAAGACAAGGTAAGCTATATAGAAATTTCAGAAAACTTTTTGCAAAATGAAAAAAAACTAAGTGAGTATTCAATTATAATTTTAAAGCATATACTATATTTCATCGCCAAAAATAAATAAAAAGTATACTCTAAACTGCATAATCTAATTATGCAGTTTAGAGTACTAAAATGTCCCCATCATATACGCCCTCGCAATCACAGGGGAAGGCTCATAATATGCACTACAATTATAGTTATCAATAGTTTCACATATATTAGAATTATAAACACGAATCATACCCTGTACATAATCCTCATTACTCTGCATTGTATTAAGTATCAAACGCTTATAAACCTTCCCCATCTGTGTTTCAGTAGGTACTCGTTCAACCAATTCTCTATCAACATCTAATATATTAAAATCTCCATCTTGTAAGTCGTACTCATCTATCCAATCAGCAACAACCTTCAACGGATTTTCACAATGCAACACACTCGCAAGACTAATCTTCCTACAAAGCTCCTCATACCCAATCGCATTTACCACCTCACAATTCCTTCTATGAAGCGTTCTTGCAACACGCTCTATCATATAGCACATGAAATAAAGATCATCTTTCGTAACCTCTTCATCTGGAAAAAATACATTCATCATAGTCGATAACTCCCTTCAAATGTAAGCGTCTTCAACGCAGTATCATTACAAAATACAATCTGATGTGTAGGATACTTAAACTTTACCAATACCCAAAACGCTTCTCTCGTGATTAATCCATCTAAAAAATCCTCAATATAATCCCATATTGTGTCATCCGCCATCGGTCCTTCTACAATATCATACAAGTGATTCACACCATTTCTACACGCCACTACAAAATCCAGCCATTCTTCTGTCATACCATCAAATTTCAGTATCTTCAAGTCACTATTCTCTACATATTTATATCGATTCACAACGTGTGTAGACTTCTTCACCAACGCCCAACGTCGTGCCTGTTTTTCTAAGTTTGTACAATAAAATCCATAACCAAAGTCTTTATAGAATCCACTAACTAATACTTTTGGACACTCAACTTCCATAGAACTTCCGTGATATAATAACATGCTCATGCCCCTTTCTAAACGAACAATCTTACCTTTTCTCATTCTTCTCTTTTCTATTCTATCCCACCCATCCCCCCTATTTCAACCTATGTATCTCGACAAAAATCTCACATATAGCAAAAAAACTGCCAAACCACTTAACGCAGTCAGACAGTTTCTTTATATTCTACTAAAAATTATTCAGCAGAAATGATTTCCTTTTTATTGTAAGAACCACAAGCTTTACAAACTCTGTGTGGCATCATTAACTCTCCACATTTGCTACATTTAACAAGATTTGGAGCAGTCATTTTCCAGTTAGCTCTACGGCTATCTCTTCTTGCTTTAGAATGTTTATTCTTTGGACAGATTGACATATTTACACCTCCTTAAACTTCTCGAAGACATCTTGAAATATTGACATTCTTGGATCACCTACTGTACGATCACATTGACAAGTTCCGTTATTTAGATTCGTTCCGCAGACGTTACAAATTCCTTTGCAATCATCTTTACACAAAACTTGTAATGGGAAATCTAATAGAATCTCATTATAAATTAATTGATCTACATCTAAATCATATCCTACGATATAATTTATCTCATCTAAATCATCAATCCGATCTTGTGTACTTTCACGAAAATCTAATTCTTTGGAAATACCTATCTGAAATGTCGTTTCAACATCTTCAAGGCATCTACTACATGGAAGCATAAGCGATACTTCTGTGGAGCCCTCAATAAGGACTTTTCTGTCACCTGTACAGGTTATTACCAAATCCATCGGTTCCTTTTTCACAAAGCCATACTTTGTTCCATCCAGCTTAAAGCATTCCATTTCAATTGGAACTACAACGTGTTGGACCTTGTCCTTCACTGACATAATCTCTGATAAATTAATTAACATAAATTATCTCCTAATCCTGTATTATCCACGGATTAAACTAGGATTTTTCCACACTTTCTTATTTATACCACATACAATAACAAAAGTCAACATAAAAAAAGAATGTTTCCGTATACAGTATTTTCAAGTTGCAGATTTCCTGCCTAATTTCGAATTAGCACTATAACTTATTACAAATAATGCTAATTACAGTTTAACAATAAATTACAAATATATATAAACAGAACAAAGCGGATTGACATTTTTACAATCCGCTTCATTCTCGTTTATTCGATAGACATTTTAAACTATACTAATGCTACTGTTTCACGAGCAATTGCTAACTCTTCGTTTGTTGGTACTACGAATACTTTTACTCTACCTTCTTTAGAGATAAGTTTTTCTTCGCCACGAACGTTGTTTGCTTCTTCATCTAATTCAATACCTAGGTAACCTAAGTAGCTAATGATTGCAGCACGTACGTTACCTGCATTTTCACCTACACCTGCTGTAAATGCAATTGCATCTACACCATTCATAGCTGCAACATAACCACCAACGATTTTTGCTACACTGTAAGCAAATACATCTAAAGCGTTTTGAGCTTCTGCATTTCCTTCAGCTGCTGCTGCAGTTAAGTCTCTGAAATCGCTAGATACGCCGTTAGACATACCAAGAACACCAGATTCTTTGTTAAGAACGTTCATAACTTCGCCGATTGTTTTGTTTTCTTTATTAGCAATAAATTCAATGATAGCTGGATCGATGCTACCAGATCTTGTACCCATTGGAAGACCATCTAATGGAGTTAATCCCATACTTGTATCAACAGATTCACCGTTTAATACTGCAGAGATACTAGAACCGTTACCTAAGTGGCAAACGATTACTTTCGAATTATCTTTCTCTAAACCTGCAAGTTGGATTAATCTATCAGATACAAAACTGTGGCTTGTACCGTGGAAACCGTATCTTCTTACACTGTAATCTGTATAGTATTTGTTAGGCACACCATATGTGTAAGCTTTTTTAGGCATTGTTTGATGGAAAGCTGTATCGAATACTGCTACCATAGGAACACCTGGAAGAGCTTTTTCACATGCGGAGATACCGATTAAGTTAGCAGGGTTGTGTAGAGGTGCTAAATCGTTACATTCTGTAATTGCTTTGATAACTTCTGGAGTAATTACAACAGATTTCGCAAACTTTTCACCACCGTGAACTACTCTGTGACCTACAGCACCGATTGCTTTTAAGTCACTGATAACACCTGTTTTTGGATCAACAAGTGCATCTAATACAAGTTTGATCGCATCGTTATGATCTTTCATAGTGGAATCGATAGTGTATTTTTCACCATTAGCTGGTTTGAATGTAAATCTACCATCGATACCGATTCTTTCACAAAGACCTGAAGCTAATACGTGTTCGCTTTCAGAGTCGATTAATTGATATTTTAAAGATGAACTACCACAATTTATTACTAAAACATCCATTTTAAACTAAACCTCTCTACTTCTTACTATATTATTTCGGATTTGCTTGTGCTTGAACTGCTGTAATCGCTACTACACCAACGATATCTTCTGCAGAACATCCTCTGGATAAATCGTTTACTGGTTTGGAGATACCTTGTGTTAAAGGACCGTAAGCTTCTGCTTTTGCTAAACGTTGTACTAATTTGTAACCGTTATTACCAGCATCTAAGTCTGGGAAGATTAATACGTTAGCATGTCCTGCAATATCGCTACCTGGAGCTTTGAAAGAACCAATGCTTGGAACGATAGCAGCATCTACTTGGTATTCACCATCGATTGCTAAATCTGGATATAATTCTTGTGCAATCTTTGTTGCTTCTACAACTTTATCTACATCAGCGTGTTTTGCACTACCTTTTGTAGAGTGAGAAATCATAGCAACTTTAGGATCTTCTTGCACTAATAATTCAAAACTGTGTGCACTTGTTGCAGCAATGTGTGCTAATTCTTCTGAATTTGGATTTTGGTTAAGACCAGAATCACCGAATACGAAGATACCATTTGCACCGTATTCACAGTTAGGAACAACCATAACGAAGATAGCGGATACTAACTTTGTACCTGGTTTTGTTTTTAAGATTTGTAAAGATGGTCTTAAAACGTCAGCTGTTGCATGACAAGCACCTGCTACCATACCATCAGCATCGCCAGCTTTAACCATAGTTACACCAAAGTATAAGAAGTTTGTTGTTAATAGAACTTTCGCTTCGCTTGGTGTCATACCTTTGCTTTTTCTACATTCTACTAAGATATCAACATATCTATCAATTTGTTCACAGTTATCTGGATCAACGATTGTTGCACCACTTAAATCATAACCATATGATTCTGCTTTTGCTAATACTTTGTCTTTATTTCCAAGTAATACTAAGTCTGCAATATCTTCTTCCATAATTTTCACTGCAGCTTGAATTGTTCTAATATCATTTGTTTCTGGTAAAACAATAGTCTTTTTCTCTTTTCTTGCTCTTTCTTTTATAATGTCTATAAATGCCAAGGTAAAGACTCCTTTCTCAACTGTATACTCGTTTTTTTATTCATTACGATCGAAACTAAATACATCTTGCACTAATAAATTTTTTATACAAAATTAAAATCCCGTCGCGTTCGTCGTTTATTATATACCAATGAAAAAACTTTCACAAGTCCAAATCCCTGTATTTTAGGTACTAAATTCAATACAATTCAATTGTTAAAAAGTTCTCATAGTATTGATAGTATTTCATCAACAAGCCAATACCTTATGCATAAATATTCACATATTTAACAAAGATATTATCTCTTCGACCCAAAAAAGAAAATTGCAATACAAGATGGTCCCGTATGCGATGCAATTACTGGTTCCATACTTTCAATCATAATTCCTTTTGGGTTGAACTCTTCCATTTTTTCTTTGAGATACAACGCATCTTTTTCGCAATCTGCATGTGTAATGCCCATAATCTGTTGCTCTGGGCACTCCACCGTTTCTCTCATATGTCGAATCAATTCATCCAATGCTTTCTTTCTGCCTCGAGTTTTATCCACAACTTGTAGTGTTCCATCCTCTTCCACACGAATAATTGGTTTTACGCTTAATGCGGAACCAAATACTGCCGCTGTTGTGGAGATTCTACCACCTCGTTTTAGATAGAATAAATCATCTGCTGCCACCCAATGACAAGTCTTCATTCGATTATCTTCGACCCATTTTCCTGTTTCTTCTATGCTTTTTCCCTCTTTGCGCATAGCACATGCATTTACAACAAGTAAACCTTCACCTAAAAGTGCACTTAATGTATCCACACAAATAATCTTTGCATCTGGATACTTTCCTCTCATATCTTCACATGCTAAGGAAACTGCTTGATAAGTTCCACTTAATGCAGAGGAAAAACCAATATATAATATATCCTTTCCTTGCTTTAATAATTCTTCCACTTTTATGGTAGATTTATCCACATTTACTAACGATGTATGTATATGTGCTTTTTCACGCATTTTTTTATAAAAATATGACAAATCATTGGTTCCTCCTGGAATATATGATGAAAATTCTTCCTCTTCGATAAAATAAGACAATGACAAGACATGAATATTATTTTCTTCTATAAATGCCTGTGGTAAATTGGCAGAACTGTCTGTAATAATTTCAAAACTCATGTGATTCCCCCTCTTCTTCTATTCTTTTCTGATCAACATATTATAAGTCGATTATACGATCTTGCCCCATCCTTTGCAACTCTATTTTTTACTTCTAACTTCTGAAAATGTTCTTTTCCCTTGCCTCTGTAATCTAGAAAAGCTATAATAGGAAATTAGAATCAAAAATTCTATTTTTATTAATTCTCAGAAAGGATTCAAGTTACAACACTTGAAATGTAATACATGAAAACAGTTGGTATTATTGCAGAGTATAACCCCTTCCATAATGGACATCTTTATCAAATCCAAGAGGCCAAACGTCTTGCTCACGCTAATTTCTGTGTGGTTGTTATGAGTGGCTCTTTTGTTCAAAGGGGAACACCTGCTTTTTTGGATAAAATGAATCGCACAAAGATGGCTTTAGAAAATGGAGCAGATCTTGTCTTGGAGCTTCCTGTACGTTATGCCACTGGAAGTGCTGAATATTTTTCCACTGGTGCTGTTTCACTGCTACACAACTTGGGTTTCGTAGATTCCATTTGTTTTGGAAGTGAAAGTGGTAACATTAAAAAAATGAAAAAAATTGCAGATTATATTCAAAAAGACTGTGATGATTTTAACAATTCTGTGGCAGAATTTGCAAAAAGTGGATATTCTTACCCAGAATCTAGACAAAAAGCACTTGAAATATATTGCAAGGAATTAGATAGAGAAGAAATAAAAGATATTATTTCCTCTCCAAATAACATTTTAGGCATCGAATATTTGAAAGCGCTTACAAAAACTCAAAGTCATATGACCGCATTCACTGTAAAACGAAAGCAAACTGGATATCATGATACTTCATTGGAAATGAATATTTCCGAAGATTTCAACATTCATTCTGCCACTGCAATTCGCAAGAGCATTGAAAATATTGAAAACATCGAAGGAAACCTTAGAACAGAGCGTGCAGAAGCTTTAGAACCTGTAAAAGCAAGTGTACCTAAAAGTGTATTTCATATATTAAGTACACTAACAACCTATCCAATTCAGATGAAAGATTTGTCGGACATGTTGTATTACAAACTTGCAATCAGTGATATGGAATCACTTTGTCAGTATCAGGATATCACACCCGATTTGGCAAGAAGCATAAAGAACAACTTCAGTTCTTATGAATCCTTTGAGCAGTATATTGATGTATTAAAAACAAAACAATATACCTACACCCGAATCAGCAGAAGTTTACTTCACATCTTATTGCAGATTCCCAAATATGATTTACATGGTAAAGTGGCAAGTGAAATTGCGCCATATGCCCGAGTACTGGGATTCCGACGAGAAGCTTCTATTTTATTAAAGGAAGCCAAGAAATGTTCTTCCATACCGATTGTAACAAAAATGGCCGATGCCAAACATATCCTATCCGAAGATGCATACCAAATGCTTTCAGAAGATATCTTTGCCACCGACCTATATCATCGCCTTGTATTCCAAACTTTTGGTTTTAAAGGGAAGAATGATATTCAAACGTCTCCTATTCTTCTATAAGCTCCTCTAATTGATTTACTAAATCAGAGAATACTTGTAATGCTTGTTCTACAGGTTCTTTGGTGCTCATATCGACACCAGCACCTTTTAGTAAATCAATTGGATCTTTACTACTTCCACCACATAAGAAATTATGAATGTAGTCATCTACTGCACTTTCACCTTGTTCTAAAATTCTCTTAGACAATGCAATGGCTGCAGAATATCCTGTTGCATATTGATATACATAGAAGGAACGATAGAAATGTGGTATTCTTGCCCATTCCATTGCAATATCTTCGTCGATCACAACATGTTCACCGTAGTACTTTTTATTTAAATCGTAATATAAAGCACATAATGTATCCGCTGTTAAGGCTTTTCCTTCTTCCGCCATCTGGTGAGTAAGCATTTCAAATTCTGCAAACATAGTTTGACGATATAAAGTCCCCCTAAATTGTTCTAGATGATAATTAATTAAATATGCTTTTTCTTTCTTATCTTTGCTATTTTTAATTAAATGAGCCATTAATAAAGCTTCGTTACAGGTGGATGCTACTTCTGCAACAAAAATTTTATATCCTGCATAAGTGATTGGTTGTGTCTTATCGGAATAGTAAGAATGAATGGCGTGACCCATTTCATGGGCTAGGGTAAAGGTATTATTTAATGTATTTTGAAAATTTAGTAAGACAAATGGATGAGTTCCATATGCTCCCCAGGAATACGCACCACTTCTCTTTCCTTCATTTTCATAGATATCGATCCATCCTCCGTCAAAACCTTCTTGTAGGATAGATAAATATTCTTCTCCTAATGGTTGTAAACCTTCTTTTACAATTTGTTTTGCTTCTTCAAATGATACCTCCATTTTAAAATCGGATACGATTGGAGCGTAAATGTCATACATATGAAGTTCTTCTACTTTTAGAGCTTTTTTACGAACTTCCATGTACTTATACATCGCTGGAAGATTTTCGTGAACTGCTTCGATTAAATTTTTGTAGACATCCATTGGAATTCGACTTCCATTTAAAGCTCTTGCTAGACAAGAATCATAGTTTCTAACTTTTGAGTAGAATATGTCTTTTTTTACATTTGTGCTATATAAACTTGCTAATGTATTCTTAAACTTCTTATAAGAAGAATATAACCCGTCAAATGTTTCTTTTCTCACACGGCGGTCATTGCTTTCCATTAGTTTTGAATAGCGACCATGTGTAATTTCCACTTCCTCACCATCTTCTCCAACGATAACTGGAAATTTAATATCCGCATTGTTAAACATAGAAAATGCACTGTCTGGGCCGTCTGCTAACTCAGCTGTATTTGCTAGTAATTCTTCCATTTCACTGGATAATGTATGAGGTTTGTCACGAAAGATTTCATCTATCTTTCTTTGATATTGTAATAATTCCATCTTTTCTTTATAGAAGGATTTAATTCTTTCTTCTGGAATCTCTAAGATCTCAGGTGTCTCAAAGGATAAAGCACTACTTACTTCCATCATGATATTGGTAGCTTTATCAGATAAGTCTTGGTAAATGCTATTTCCTGTGTCTTCATGATTTTTTTGGTTCGCATACACATAAACACGTTCTAACATTTGATCTAATTTATCATTTAAGGATAGATATTCATAAAGCGTATCTGCGGATGTTCCTAACTTTCCTTGGAATCCTTTTAATTTTTCTGCTAACTCTTTTATTTCTTCTGTTTCTATCTGCCATTGCTCGTCAGATGCAAATAAATCTTCTATCTTCCATTTGTATTCTTGTTGAATTTCACTTCTCTTTTTTAGCATTTTAGCCATCTCAGAAACCACCTTTCCTTTTCACACTATGTAGTTTTCCCTTTTAATTTTAGTTATACCCTTTTACTATAAATCATAAAATGTAAGCAAGCAATAGTTTTTATAGAAAGCAGGAACCAAATTGAAAAAACTTCTCACCACATGTGCTACATTACTATTTTTGAGTTTACTACTTATCTTTCCAAAAATCGCTTTAGCTGGTGCGAAAAGTGGTTTACTTTTGTGGTTTAATACTGTGTTACCAACCTTACTTCCATTTCTAATTATCTCGAATTTAATTGTACAATTTCGAATTACTGATTGTTTGACTTCATTTTTGCATCCCATTGTGGGTAAATTGTTTCACATATCGAAGTCGGCTTGTTATCCTATGATTATTGGAATGCTGTCTGGCTATCCCGTTGGTGCGAAGGCATGCGGGGATTTGGTAAGGAACCACGAGATAAGCCGAGAGGAAGGACAATTTTTGCTGTGCTTTTGTAACAATGCAAGTCCTATGTTTATCTTAAGCTTTGTGGCTATGCAGTGTTTACATATAGAACGCAAGGGATTTCTTCTGCTAGGCGTTATTTACGGAAGTGGTATTTTTGCTGGTTTTCTGTATCGGATTTTATTCGGACACACACGCAAAAATCAAAACAGAATCAAAAATATGAGTCAATTATCTTCTGATGAAGTTGCAGAAATATGTACAACCACAGATGCCAATTCGCCTTCATCCCCATTTATGATACTTGATAATACCATTTTGAACGCTTTTGTTATCATTACGAAGGTTGGGGGTTACATAATTCTTTTTTCCATCTTAGCTGAAATTGTTCAATACATAGCATGGATTCCTCCGATGGTACGGTATTTCATTATTGGATTCTTAGAGATTACAACAGGTACTGCTGCCATAGGCATTAGTCCATTTTCTTTTGCACAAAAAATAGTCCTGATTAATGCACTTACTGCCTTTGGTGGGCTTTCAAGTCATGCCCAAACCTTTAGCGTAATCATGCACTCAGGACTATCCATAAAAAAATATTTCGTTTTCAAATGTATCAATGCAGGATTTGCAGCAATGCTTACATTACTCTTCATCCGCATCCACATCTTCTAGATATTCATTTTCATCAAATTGAAAATCATCTTCGGATGCTTGTGGTTGTTCAGGTTCTTGATAGCCAGCTTCTTGTGCTGCAGCTGCTTCATCTTGCACCAATTCCCTACGATTGGCTGCGATTACATCTAAACTTCCCTTTAATGATTCTAATAAGCCTTCATATTGGCTTTTAGAATTGTTATAGGATGCAGAAATAATGCGTTCTGCATTGGATAATAATTCATTTGTATAGTTTAACGCTCCTAAACGAATAGAATCCGCATCTCGTCTTGCTTGTTCTAGCATTTGCTCCGCTTGTGCAGTTGCTTGGTTCACTACTTCATTGGCTTGATAATAAGCCTGCTGCATAATCTGATGTTCATCAATTAAAGCATTGGTCTGCGCTTCTGCTTCTGCTAACATACTATTTGCCTTTCCTTGTGCATCTTGAAGGATCGCATCTCGATTGGAAATAATCTTTTGATATCTCTTTATCTCATCAGGAGTTCTTAAACGTAGTTCATCAAGCAGATCATATAATTGATCTTTTGGTACTATTACTTTTGTAGAAGAAAGTGGCTGCATCTTACAGCTTTCTACAAACTCATATATTTCTTCTATTAATTGTTCTATCTTACTTACGCCCATAGGTAACGCTCCTTTATCCTAATATCAACGATTGTTATACTTTTCATTCAGCTTTTCTATTACTAATGGGGGTACAATCTGACTAACATCTGACCCATAAAAAGCAAATTCTTTTGCTATACTGGAACTAATGTAGGAATACTCTACTTTAGTCGTAAAAAATATCGTGTCCACTTCTGGATTTGCCTTATGGTTCGCCTGTGCAATCTGTAATTCATATTCAAAATCTGTTACAGCACGTAAGCCTCTTACAATTACATCTGCCTTACGCATCTTTGCATAATCAACTAATAACCCAGAGAAACTATCTACTTCAATATTCGGAATGTCCTTTGTTACTTCTCGTATCAAAGCCACCCTTTCCTCTGGAGTGAATAATGAATTCTTAGCACTATTATTCAGCACGCCAATAATCAACTTATCCACAACTTTCGTTGCGCGAGTGATAATATCTAAATGTCCTAATGTAATTGGATCAAAGCTCCCCGGATATATCCCAACTTTCATAAAAACTCCCAACTTTCGTTACTTTAATGTAATAAATACATGCTTATTCGTCTTGTATTTCTTTTCATTTTCTATCTCAAAACCAAGATTATCTAAATAGGAAAAATCAGTTTCAAGTGATGCTTCTACAATAATTAAAGTCTCTTCATGTATAATACTTGAATGTGCAAGTTTGGTAAGCACCTCTTTTTCAAATTCATGATTATATGGTGGATCCATAAAAATGCAATCGAAACTTTTCTTACTCTGTTCTAGCCTTTTGAGTGCATCATAAACATTTATCCTTAACAAAGTAGCTTCAGACTGAAACTTTGTCTTCTCTAAATTCTTCATTATGCATTCACAGGCTTCTTTTCCATTCTCAACAAAAATAGCTTCTTTGGCACCGCGACTGATTGCTTCTATCCCAATCGCACCGCTACCACTAAACAAATCTAAGAACGAACAATCAGCCATGTATGGTTGGATCATATTAAACAAAGTCTCCTTTGTTCTATCTTGTGTTGGTCTTGTATCTAAACCATTCGGCGCAATCAATGGTATTCGTTTCGCCTTTCCTGCAATTACACGCATACTGATCTCCTTTGTGTCTTAAATCTTTACAATAACTATAGTGTATCTCATAATCTTTGACATTTCAATAGTAAATATAGTTTATTTTATCGTCATCGCTTGCTATCATTATATACAGAACGTTCCATTTTTTCAATTCTATTTTACATGGTATCTTGATAGTAATGCGCCTGTTTTTCGAACATTTCCGCATACCTTCCATTTAACTCCATCAATTGATCGTGGGTTCCTTGTTCAACAATTTCCCCATGTTCAAACATATAGATGCAATCTGCTGTTCGTGTTGTAGATAATCTGTGAGAAATAAAAATTACTGTTGCATCACCTGACTTTTCCATCATATTTTTATTTAATATGTACTCTGCTTTTGGGTCTAAAGCACTAGATGGTTCGTCTAAGATAGCAATTCCTATGTTATTTTCTCTTGCAAATAAACGAGAAATGGCAACTTTCTGTGATTCTCCACCCGATAGCATCGTTCCTTCATCAAAGAATTCTCTTGTAAGTTCGGTATCTAGCCCGTGTTCTAATCGTTCAAATTTTTCTTTAAAATCTGCTGTTTCTAAGGCCTTTATCAGTTTTTCTTTGTCTTTTTCATCATACTGTTCCATCATTATATTTTCACCGAGTTTAGCAGCGTATAATTGAAAATCTTGAAATACACTTCCAAACACTTTTCGATAAGAATCCGTCGCATATTCTCTTATGTCTACCCCGTTGTATCGAATGCTGCCTCCTGTTACATCGTAAAGTCTCATAAGTAATTTTACAAATGTTGTTTTACCAGCACCATTTTCACCGACTATGGCAATCTTTTGTCCCGGTTTCACGGTCATATTTATGTGATGTAACGTATCTTTTTCAGCACCTTCATATCGGAATGACATATCTCTAATTTCTAGCACTTTCGATTCACTTAAGTCTACCTCTTTTCCAGGCTGTCCTTCTGTATGAATTTCATATTCCATAAACTTACGGAAACGTTCCGCATATTGCCCTACTCTCTGGAATTCTACAATCTGATAGTTAATCCCATTCAAGGAGTTTCGGAAAGATTCTTGGGCAGATGATAAGGACGCAACATCATCCAAGGCAATGGTTCTTTTTACAAGTGCAAGATATCCTAAAAAGATTGGTGGAAAACAATAGGATAACAAGGTGTATACACTAACCCATGTAATCACATTTAAAATAGCGATGGTACGACCTTTTTTCTTCGCTTCTTGGATTACTTCGTCAATTGCATCATCAAATTGCCTTCTTAGAGGAATCTCGATATGAGACAATTTAATTTCCTTTGCATACTCAGGTTGATAAAATACTCGCTTCGAATAATCTGCCTTTCTCATAATTCTCTTTTGTTCCATTTCATATTGATAGGACACTGCAAGCATTTTTGAAACACAAATGGTGTTGATTACGAATCCGATAGCTGGAAATATTATAATGATCGGATTCACTGTTAGGATAAATACTCCTAGGAAAATCATCATAGCAAAGGCACCTGATAGACCTGCCATGATTATCACACCACGAATAATCATTTCTTCCGACTGCTTTGCAGCAATTACAAAATCATCGTAATAATCTGTGTTATCATAACAAACCAAATCCATAGATGCTGCACGTTCATACATATCCTTTTGGATCTGTCCTGCCATATAAGTAAATTTTGCTCTCGTTAAAGGCTCCATACTATACTCTGCAGCACATCCAAGAAAAACAATCAAAGAGCCAATGACAATCGTTCTTACTGACTCTTCCACACTTATACTTGGATTGGTAAGGCAATTCACAACTAGCTTTAAAAACAAAGAACTAGAGAACGCCCATGTTAGTGTGCAGAAAATAAATCCTGAAAATACCATAATTAACAATGATTTATTAAGCTTCCATGCGTACTTTAATATGTAAATATTATTTTGAATAATTCGTTTGACTGTTATCTTATCCTTCATATTGTGGCACCTCCGCTTCATTTTGATAATTACGTGCCTGTAATTCAAACATACGTGCATATTTTCCATTTTTGCTCATAAGTTCTTCATGGGTTCCCTGTTCTACTACAGTACCTCGTTCCATATACACAATTCGATCTGCAATTCGCGCAGATGACATTCTATGTGAAATGAAAAATACAGTTTTTCCAAATGATGCTTCTAACATATTTTGATACATATTAAATTCTGCAATCGGATCTAATGCACTAGAAGGTTCATCTAGAATTACAATGTCTGGATCTTTTGCAAATACTCTTGCAATGGCTACTTTTTGTCCCTGACCTCCAGAACAGACAAAACCGTCTTTTGCAAATTCTTTTGTTAAAATACTTTGAATTCCATTTGGCATTTTTTCTAATACATCTTCAAACTGTGCTCTTTGTAATGACTCGATTACCAAGTCTTTTTCCTCATCTGACCTTGGTTCTCGCATTAATACATTTTCACCCAAAGTTAGTCCAAATATCTGAAAATCTTGAAAAACTGCACCAAAGTGATCATGATAGTCTTGTGGATCATATTCATTTACAGGAACTTGATTGACTAAAATCTTACCTTGTGTCACAGGATATAATCCCATAAGGAGCTTCATAAGAGTTGTTTTTCCTGCGCCATTTTCTCCAACAAGTGCTATTTTTTCTCCCTTTTTTATATGTAATGATAAATCTTGAATAACTGGTTTCTTACTTCCTTCGTAAGAAAATGTAACATGTTCAAAGGATAAATCACCTAGTGTTTCAGTTACTTTTTTCTCTCCTAGCTCTTTACGTTCTACTTCATACTCAAGGAATTCTTTTAAATTGATCATGTAACCACAATTTCTACCCGCTTCATCAAAATTTTCTAGTGTTTCTCTTAAATAATACGTTACTGTTCCAATTGCGCTGATCATGGCAATGTATGATGCAGCACTGCCTGTTCCTTGTACTTTAATTACATAGTTTGTATACAAATAAGTACCCACTAATGCCAAATTGATACAAACCGCTTTTTCTAAAGTCTGATAGAGTGCGATTTTTCGATAGTATTTTTTCTGAATCTCACAACGACTCTTATTATTTTCATCAAACTTCTGAAATAGTACTTTTTTAATTGGATATAACCTAAGCTCACCTGCGTACTTCTTTTCGTACATGACACGTTTTATGTAATCCATTACTCTTCGCTCTTTTGTCTCTGCCACGCGAAGTTCTACATGGTATTTATTTTTCTTTAGACTGAAATAAACCGTCCCTACTGCTGCAACAAAGCAGATAACAGAAAGAATCGGGTCTACTCTCCACATCATATACAATCCTGTTAAAAATGCTAAAAAGAAACCAATTGCCCTTGTAAATGTAATCAAACCATTCATCAACTGGTCTAAACACTCATCTAATGCTCTTGAAAATTTGTTATAAAAATCTGGCTGCTCATATTGAACCAATTCAATCTTTTGCGCCTTTTCAATTACTTTCAAAAACACATACTTATACACAATCGGTTGTCTTGCACGATTGCAATAATCCGTATACGCTGAATTGCAATGGATTACTATATGTCCAAGACACATCAGCACAACCGCACGAATTAAACTAGGAAATGCAACATCATTTTCAATACATTCGTATGTATATTGAATTAAATAAATAGAGAAAAACGAAACAAAGATTCGCTCCGTTATCTCTTTATAATAATTCAAAAATACTACTTTTTTGTCTGCTTTCCAAAGCAAACTCATTGCATAAGCAATACTCTTTTGTATGGACATTTTGCCCAACCCCTTATCAGACATACTCCGCCACTCCTATCTTTACATAATATACCATATCATTATAATAGATTATTTTTCAAAATACAATCTATGTTAACTCTGCATGATTTTTAAATGCAATGGATAAAGACACTGTATCTTTAATTGTATACGTTCTCACTCCACCAGAAACTTGGAAGTAACTTACACTTACTTTTCCTGTTACCGCTGTAGTTGTTCCGTTTGTTTTCTTTAATAGTAATCCTGGACGTACTTTCCAAGAACCATTCTCTGTTGCTTTTGGAGTCTTACAAGTCCATGTTCTTGCATAAGTTTCACTGGAATCAACCGAAATTGTCTGCCCACCTGGATTCATTGCATAAGTTGTGTAACCAGAGCTTGGAATTGAGCCAGATGAATTTACACTAGTTGCCAATTTCCCTGATGTGCTTGATGAACCACTAACTAATTTAGAATGATCCATGATAATGTTTGTGGAAAGGGCTGATACGCTTACACTTACTTTGGAAGAAGTTACGTATTTGTCATTTAAACCACTTGCTGTTACAACGGAATATACATTGTTGTACGTTGCAGAACCAATTGTATTTGCTTTTAAAATGTAGATACCAAGATCTAATGATCCCATCTTACTCCATCCACTCATAGATGTACTAGAAGAATAGTCGTAATCTGAACCTGTTCCATCCGCACTTCCTTTTTTATAGAAGTAAATTAGTTTCTTACTATGGCAAAATGCATCTCCGATTACAGTGGAAGTTTTCGATCTTGCAAGTTCTTCTTCTGTAACCTGTTCTAATAAATCTTCTTGCTTTATACTATGAACTGCTTCGTAGACTTCTTCGACATTAATACGATTTTCTTCTGCTACCCAATATGGCATATTACTTGGAACCCAGTACGGGTCTTCACTTGGAACCCAATGATTTGAAACTTCACTTTCTGTTAGTTCAAATGTCTGAGGCACACCTTCATATAAATCTTGAATAACACCATAAGATAAGTACTTATACAGTTCTATTTTATCTTCTACATATGCTTCATCTGAGATTGATTCTGCATCTTCATAAATAACATCGGAACACACAGGATACACTTCATATTCAGCATCTTCTACTGTTAAATAGCACGCGATGACGTCAGATTCCTCTTCTTCAAATGTAATATCACTGTTATAAGTTTCTACTAGTTCCTCTACTTGCGCATTTGCAATAAAGAAATCTGTTCCATTGTCTAAAATTTCTCGTACTGTCTCCTGTTGAAACTCTTGAAATACCATATTATGTGTGTATATGACATCCACTTCACTCATATTTTCATAGTGTGCTTCTAAATCTGCACTTCCTGTAACCTTAATGACGTTGATATCACTTGCTTTCTCTGTAACCACTGCTTCTTCTGCATGAGCTACAGATACATTTCCGTTACTAAAGGAGATGCTTGCGATTAAAATTAATGCAATTATCTTTTTCATCTTATTTTTTCCTCACTGATTGTTTTATTTCGACATCCACCCCTGAATCTAAGATACATATACTTCCTCCATTTTAGAAAATACAAATCAAATGGAACAAACTAAAAGATTTTATAATATTTCCACCATAAAGAAACATTTAATAGAACAAATCCAAATCCTAGCACTCCCCAAAAGAGCTCAACAGAGTTCATTAGGTGAGATACAAAGATTTGCATCGGTAAGAATCGAAGCATCTGAACTACACACAGATAACTCCACATGCCCCACAGAACTTTTAGAACTGATATTCTCTTGCAAAACATAAGTACAATTCCCAATATACACAACATAAGACCATACACTATGCCAGCTTCTTTTACGTTATAATATTGCCCTAAATTTTGTTGAAATAGCGTTTTACTAAACACGGATATCAACATAAGTATGATTCCACAGCATGTTACCATGCTTCCAATTAATCTTCTGTACTGCATTTTGTGTAATACACCATCTTCTGTTTCCTATTTTTCACAATCATTCCAAAAGATTCTTAGATTGTGTAAATATTCTATTGTACAAAAACAAAAAAGTCAACTGCCATGTATTACCATAACACAGCATTAATATCCAGCGAATTGTAAACCTACAATTTCAATATTTTAGTAAACACAAATACTTTGTCTTTTCTTATTCATTTTCTCTTCACACTATCCCTCCGATATTCCTAACTAGGCATTTATAAAAGTCTGATACCAAGACAATCTATCTTCTGAAAAAGCTATAACCATTTTTCCTTCTTTTGTTTTTTTCTCTCCAAAGCCCCAAAGACAAATCCCCAATTGCGGAAAAAGGATCAGCCTCTATTTGCTAATCCCTAATATGCTTTACATGGTTGCTATTGAGCTGGTATAATAAAGTTGTAACACCTTGGTATAGAATTCTGATATAATTATAATAATTCAATCAAGGAGTAACAATATGGCTAACAGTAAAAATAGCAATAAAGCGCCATAAACCTGGAAAGGGATTAATCCTTCACAGTGACCAAGGAAGGCAATTCACCTCGAAAGAGTTCAGTGATTTCTGCAAAAAGAAGA
>CAYPEJ010000011.1:0-132480 GCA_964409685.1 uncultured Anaeromicropila sp. | reverse complement strand
AGATACCATTTCTTTCTGTGTAAATGTAAGGAGCCATCTTAGGGTTCCATCTTCTAGTTTGGTGTCCAAAATGTACACCAGCTTCCAATAATTGTTTCATTGAAATAACGCTCATCGTTATACCTCCATTTGTTATACTTCCGCATGTTTCTATATTCTATACAACCTTTCGGCACAAGCATAGACATCCGCATGCGTGTAATTTTCTCACAAGTATAAATTATACTATATCTTTGTACACAAGACAAGTCCTAATTTAAAATTTAAGTAATAATTTCGACAATCTCTTCATACGTAGCATCTACAGGTATTTTATACTCACCCGCAATAATTTTATTCGTAAGCTTATGCTCTATCAAATAATTATTAAAATCTGTTGCACTTCCAATTACATTTTTTTGATACAAATACTTTGCTATTGACTTTGAAACCATGCCTGCTTCAATTTTGATTGCAATTGTATCTGTTATCTTATTGCTAGTATTCTTGCTATTTGTTTTTTGGGTACTACTATTTTTATTGGTACTACTGTTCGTCGCATTATTTTTAGTAGTATCTGTATTTTTCTTATTGCTTGTCGTTGTTTTATCCAAAGTAGTTTTTTCACTTGCTGTTGGTGCTTTTGATGCTTTTGCATCTGCAACCTCATTACTAGAACTTTCATCCGCAGAGGTTTTATCTGTCTTCTGCGTACTATTCTCCTCTGGTTGTTGTGATGCACTAGGGCTTGGTGATACTGATTCACTACCTTGACTTACTTCTGGACTACTTTCGGGTACTTCAGTTGCTTTTAAAGATGCTTTTATATTATCAAGACTTTCACCTAAACGATAATCGTCTACTTCATCTTGAGTCAACATTCCTAATTCCTTTGCACGCTCTACAATTTGTTCATCTGTCATTTCCGTGCTTTTATTCTTATCCATAGAAACAAATAAAAGCAAAGTGGTAATCAAGATTCCAAATCCTAATCCTCTTAAAAAATACTTTACCTTCATTATTTTTTTGCTCCTTGATATAAATCAATAATTAATTTTACTTCACCCTTGCCCATTTTCAATTTCTGTGCAATATCCGTAACAGATTCACCTTTCTTATACATA
This sequence comes from uncultured Anaeromicropila sp., assembly GCA_964409685.1. Lineage (GTDB taxonomy): Bacteria > Bacillota > Clostridia > Lachnospirales > Lachnospiraceae > Clostridium_AI. The sequence goes on along the minus strand of CAYPEJ010000011.1, from coordinate 131,377 downwards.
GATAGAATATCTTCTCTTGTATTGGCTTCTCTCTGCTTTTGTGTCTTTGTCAGACCTTCCATAACCTTTCTTTCTTCTTCATTTACAGCTTGTTTTGGCTGACTTTTTTCCTTCTTTGAAGTAGTTTTTGAAGAAGATTGTTTTTCACTTTTGCTAGCCTTTGCCTCACTTGTACCTGCCTTGGCATTACCAACATTCGCATCTTTAGCAGCAATATTTACTTCTGCTAAAAGTTCTTTTAACTCTTCCTCTTTTTCATTTAACATATTGTAAAGAAAAATAACCTCTGAATGATTTTGATTGATTTTCTCTAACACAGTATCTGAAAATTCATCTACTGCCATAATTTTTTCATTACAAAGTCGATTCAATTCAATCTTTGTATGTTCCATCATTTCCTCATTATTATTTTCCAAATAAGATTGCATAGACGCATCTACTAATTTCTCACTCTTCTTTAACAAAAGAGTAAGCATTTCTTCCGAAAATTCTACTTCAGTACCATTTTTCATGCCATCAATTTTTTCAGACACAACAAAACTTAGAACAACGCATATTATCCCTGCAATCACTAACAAAATATAAAATCCTTGCATGTTTCAAACTCCAAATCATATCGTAATATCGAATGAACTTCCATTCATACCTGGAAGACGAGGTTTCGTTTGTGGTGGTTCCTCTTTCTTCTTTTGCTTTTTTCTATTGTCTTGATACTCATTATGCCCCTTTTCCTTTGCATCAAATCGAAATCCTTGATTATCATCCTTATCTTTTGCATGAACCGTTTTTTGCATGTTACGATTGACTTTTTCTTGGAATTGTTGATTTGCAACCTGTTCCCCATGCACAGCACGGTCCATGTTATTTTTTTGCATATTGGATGTTTCTTGGGATTTCGGTGGCATGGTATACACATCAATAGGACGTATTGGCATGCTCACATCCCCCTTATATTATAGAAAACTTGACTTAATCTCTCCATCGGCTTTGAAATATTTCGCATGATGTTCTTCTGTTCTAACGTAATACACCATATTTGATATCATCATCTTAACACCTGGATAAACCATATTTTGAACAATAATAGTTCCTTTGTTCATTTCATCCAGTTGATCTTTTAAATCGAGATACTCATCTAGTAATAGATTCATCTCTTCTTCATATGCAGCTAATTTTGCAGGGATGGACTTAATGAAAACAACCTTATCCGCTGGTAATTTTGCCCCCTGCATTACTTTTTTCTTAAGTAATTGAAATGCTTGCTCTAATTGACTCTGTTCTTTTCGAACTTCACCGATTCTTTGCTCAACGACGCGATAACGCTCACCAATAATTGGATCAATGCCAACTTCTAGTGATGTAGCGGTTCCCATTGTCGAACCTGCAACTTTCAGAGAAATGGTAACACCTGCTTTCAATTCTCCACCTGTAACTAAACCTCGTTTACCAGCAACAATTATTTCATTTTTAGCTTCAATTTTGCTATGTAGGATAGCCTCTGTTGAAATAGTAGCACCTGATTTAACAGTTGAGTTTTCTATAAACTTGGTGATAATATTACCATTCGCTTGTAGAATGCCTCGATTCATTCCCTGAATCCCACGTTTTAATACAATTTCTCCATCGGCTATTAATGTTGCTCCTTCCACAACACCATTTACCACTATATTTCCTTTTGCTCGGACCGTATAACCAGTTCGAACATTTCCTTTTACCAGTACATTTCCATCATAATCAATGTCACCTGTAGATGCATCCACATCTGCTGGAACTTCATACACATCGGAAACAAAAACTTTATCATCAACTAATGTGACATGACCTGAAACAGCACTGTATAATTCTAATCCATCTTCCGAAAGCACTGTGTATTGTGTCTTTTTCAACACTCTATTTTTCACACGCTTTGGCATAAGTTTTCCACCCATTACATCGGTACCAGGTGTTCCTTTATCGACAGGTGTAAGTCGTGCTAATAATTCTCCCTTTTGCACCTTACTCATATTATCCAATCTGTGAAAATCCACACTACCATCACTATTTAACTTTGGTTTTGATGTTACCTCAGTATTAAAGAAATACTCAATAACTGCATCTTTTCCTTCTATTGGTAAAGTTGCTTTTGCAACGCAGATATTCGTACAATAAATTCTATTATTTACAAATTGCTCGATATTTTTCTCCAAAATACCACTTACAATTCCTTTTCTTCTTATCTCGTCAATAATATCTTGCTTTTCAAGTTGTTTTCCGTCCTCTGATGGAGGATAAAAACGAGCTACTGCTATTTTACGGCTTTTATCATGCATAACCTCTAATCGCTCTGTAATTGGCCAACTTGATACTTCCGATATCTTGACTTCACTAATCACACTACTACCTAAATGTTCTTTCACTTCGTGTAATGAATACTCTCTTATCCCACAATTATCTAAATACTTTTTCAACTCTTCAATTTGAATCTGCTCACCACCATTTTGGGCAGGAAACATTTTTAGATACGTACCATCTCGTTTTGGCACTATTTGAAAATAACTATTCTTATAATTCATATTTCTCCAGCTACCTCTTCTTCCCCACTAGTTTAGAAAAATTCGACATTTCCTAGCTTTTTCTTCATTTTTTGCAATGCTTTTGTATGCAGTTGCGAAATACGTGACTCAGAAACTTCTAGAATGTGACTAATTTCTCTTAGTGTCATTTCTTCAAAGTAATATAACGTAATCACTTTTCTCTCATTTTCCGTTAGTGTTTCTAATACATCAAGCAAAATCTGTTTCATTTCATTTTTTTCTAAAACTTTTTCTGGTTGTTCAAAATGTGAACTAGCATTTGCTGACTGCTTAATTTCTGAGCCCTGCTCCAAAAACTCATCAAGTGAAACCAAATTGGTAATCTTCATTTGATTTTGCCATTTCTCATACTCTTCTAAAGGAATCTCCAACTCATGGGCAATTTCCTCATCTGTAACATGTCGTCCATTTAGTGTTTCTAATTTTTGTACTGCTTGATTTATTTTCTTATGCCTTTGTCGAAGCGTTCTTGGAATCCAATCCATCTTTCGAATTTGATCAAGAATAGAACCTCTAATGCGTAAACTAGCATAGGTCTCAAATTTGATCCCTTTAAAACAATCAAATTTGTCAATTGCATCAATCAGTCCGAATGTACCATAGCCAACTAAATCATCTTGTTCGACTGCATAGCCTAAGTACATATTTAATCTTCCAGCGACAATTTTCACTAAATTCGCATATTCAATTATCAATTGCTCTCTAATTGAAGTATCTTTCGTGTTTGCATACTGTTCCCATAATTTTAACCTTTCCTCTTCCGTCATGTCACCCTCCTAAATGAATTATAGTCTACTTTTGCCACTGTCACCTAGACCTTATTGTACTTCTTGAGAATCTTCTTCTTGGGACTCCTCTTTTTCTTCTGTATCAGCTTGTTTATCTCCTTCTACAACTTTACTTTCTTTAAAATCTCTTAATATTTTTTCAACAAAAAATTTTGTAATAAGACCTATTACATAAAAGAGAACTAATACGATTAATAAAGTCGATAAGCTTCTTATGATATCTTGCTCTTTTATGATACTAATAATACAAGTTACCACCCCTGCTATTAGCATAACGCCCGCTGGTATATATCTTGTTCTCATAATTTGAACTCCTGTCTATTCTAAACTTCCCAAAGACTAAATAGTTCTAATGTCTTTTCCTACAGCCTTTATCACTAAATCACTTGTCTCTGGATAAAATTCAATTGTTCTACCATAATCACACCCTGTATCTTCCGCAACAATACGTATACCTAATTGCCGCAATTTCTCTTTACTAGCTTCCACGTTACGCTCGCCGATTCTTAACATGTCATTATTTGAACGAAATGCAAACATCTGCGCTCCACCAGCAATCTTAGCAAGTAGATTTCTTCGACTTGCACCACTTGCAATTAGCTTTTCCAATAGTAAATCAATTCCCGTGTCTGCGAACTTTGCCTTATTTTCATTCATTTTTACCTTTGTACTATCTGGTAACATAATGTGTGCTAATCCAGCAATTTTTTTAACTGGGTCATAGAGGATAATACCTACACATGACCCAAGTCCAAGAGTCGTGATTGCGTTCGGAGCATTACAGACATTAAGGTCTGCCATACCTACCCTAATCATTTCACTCATATTTTTCTCCTATAACCCTAAAGAAGACATTATTTTTTCATAAGAGTTCATTGACGGTATTAAAATAAAATAACCATTTACTTTCTTCTCATCCTCACCAAATTGACTTTGAATTAGTAATGCTTTATCACTTACTTTTCCAAACTCAATTGCAGGAACACTTAGAATGGCTCCTGCCATGTCAATACACATGTATGGAACAGAAGAAACGATCGTCATGTTTGTTAACTGAGATAATGATGATAAATACGCTCCAGCAATAATGTTCCCAATTTCCTGAAGTGCGGATAAATCCATCTCTGAAAATTCCTCTACGTTGGATTCATTTGTGTCTAGATTCATAAGAAGGTCTACGATGAGTCTGGCTGACCGTTTATCCATCATAAACATCATCATTCCATCCACATCACCTTCTAGTGTTAGTAAAATTCCTACAACAAGGCTTTCAGCACCACCGACAATGTCTGACAACTCTTTAAACTCTAGTAATTCTACTTTAGGCACTTTCATGTCAATTTTTGAATTCACCATCTGGGACAATGCAGTTGTTGCATTCCCAGCTCCTATATTTCCGATTTCTCGTAAAACATCAAACTGCAAGGATCCAATATGTTCTAAATCTAATTTTGACACTGTCTCACCTCTTTATTGAGCATCCTTTTCAACGATTACAGCTGCAATGTTGAGTAAAGATATCAAACTATCTCCGTGCTTACCAATTCCACTTAGATATCCTACCTTGTCGTCGCTAGTATCATAATTTGGCTTCTCAATAGAATCATCATCTAATGTTACTACTTCTTTTACTTCGTCTACGATAATACCTACTGCATATTGAGGTTCTAATTTAATGATAATAATTCTTGTTGCATTTGAATGCTCATCTTCCTCTAAACCAAATTTCAAACGTAAACTCATTACAGGGATAATTTCACCACGCAAATTAATAACGCCTTTGAAATACTTTTGTGCCTTTGGAACACGCGTTACTCTCTGCATTCTTACGATGTTATCAATATACTGAATATCAATACCATATTGTTCTGTTCCTAAACTTACTACTATATATTGTTTTCCTTCTGAAGAATTCATCTTATTTCCTGCCATGTAGTATCACCTCCTAAACCAATGCGTTTGCATCAATAATTAATGCAACTTCACCATCACCAAGTATCGTAGCGCCACTAATAATCTTGTTATTGTTAATATATTTACCAATAGACTTAATAACAATTTCTTGTTGTCCAATTAAGTCATCAACAACTAAACCAGCTAATTTATCACCTTTTGCAACAATAACAACTGTTAGGCTTTCTGGCTCTTCGTCACAAGGTTCCACATCTAGAATATTTCTTAAGCGAATTAAAGGAATAACTTTACCACGTAAACTAATTACTTCTCGTGTTTGAACATATTTAATCTCTGATTTTGGAATATCTTCAATTGTTTGAATGCTTCCTAATGCAATTGCATATTTTTCATTTCCTAACTCTACCATTAAGGCTTGGATAATTGCAAGTGTAAGAGGAAGACGAATAATGAAGTTACTTCCACCACCTAGTACTGTTCTACATTCAATATCCCCACCAAGACCTTCAATCTTATTCTTAACAACATCAAGACCAACACCTCTACCGGATACATCGGAGATCTTTTCTGCAGTAGAAAAGCTTGGTCTAAATAATAAATCGATGACATCTTGCTCGGTCATACTTTCAGCTTGCTCTGGTGTAATTGTACCTTTTTCAATGGCTTTATTCTTAACCTTTTCTGTATCAATACCTCTACCATCATCACGAACTTCAATTACTACGTTGTTTCCATCTTGGTAAGCATTTAAGAAGATAGAACCAACTTCTGGTTTTCCAACGGCAACACGTTCTTCATTGCTTTCCAAACCATGATCCGCAGCATTTCTTAATAAATGCATTAATGGATCACCGATTTCATCAATAACAGTACGATCAAGTTCTGTATCTTCACCAGTCATGTATAATTCCATTTTTTTATTTAATTTTTTATTCAAGTCACGAATCATTCTAGGGAATTTATTTACAACACTTTCGATTGGCATCATACGAACTTTCATAACAGATTCATGTAAATTCGTTGTGACACGCTCTAAATATTCGATTTGTTCATTAAAGCTTGCATCACTACGATTTTCGCCTTCAGTTGAACCAATCGAAACAAGACCATTCTTAGCAATAATTAACTCACTTACTAAGTTCATAAGAACATCTAATTTTTCAATATCTACACGTACAGAACGGTTAACAACTGGTTTACTAGCTTGTTTACCTTGTGTAGCTACCGGCTTATCTTTTTTCGCTTCTGCTTTCTTTGCAGTTGCCACTGGAGAAGCCGGTCCTTCTTTTTCATTTTCTTCTAATTCTGCTTTTGCTTCAAAATCAACTTTACCAATTCCGATTGCTTTGATTTCAGAAACATTTAATACCGCTGCTTTGATTTCTTCCATGCTATTATGTGTTAATAAAACTAGGCTGAAATCTAAATCAAATTTTTCATCTTCAATATCTTGTACATCTGGAACAGACTTAATAATTTCTCCACATTCTTCAAGTGCTTTGAAAACTAAGAATGCACGAGCCGCTTTTAATAAACAACTTTCGCAGATTTCAACTGTAATTCCAAAAACATTTTGACCTTCTTCAACTGCTTTTGTCATAGCATGTCTTTCATAATCTGCAAATGTCAATTCTTTATATTTATTAAGTAACTTATTTTCATCAACTTCAGTTTCTGCTTCGGCCTGTACTTCTTTTTCCTGAGTTTCTTTTTTCTCTTCTGTTTTCTTTTCACCAAGACCATCTGTTAATATATTATTTAATGCATCAATAATATCTTGGTGATCATCTGTTCCCTCATCCGCAGTTTGTTGAATATTTTCCAAATAAGACTCTAATGCATCAAGTCCTTGAAATAAAGTATCTACTAAAAATGCAGATACATTCATCTTGCCATTACGAATTTCGGAAAAAACATTTTCCATATCATGTGTTAAACGTTGCATACGTTTGTAGCCCATAGTACCAGCCATACCTTTTAAAGAATGGGCTGCACGGAAAATCTCATTGATTGTATCCGTATTGTCTGGTTCTTTTTCCAAAATTAATAATTGTTCATTAAGGCTCTGTAAATGTTCATTTGTTTCATCAATAAATATCTCTAAATATTGGCTTACATCCATCTTATTGCACCCCCACGTGTTTCGTAATAGCATCTTTAATTTTTTCTAATGGTAAAATTTCATCAACCAAACCTGCCGTTGCAACTGCCTTTGGCATTCCATATACCGTTGATGTTTCCATATCTTGTGCTATTACATATATATTTTTAGTTTCATTGAGCTTAGAAATTCCTTTTGTACCATCACTGCCCATTCCAGTTAAAACTACACAGATAATTTCGTCATAATTAGAATTTACTAATGATTCATACATATAATCTGCGCAAGGTCTTAATCCACTTCTTGGTTCATCTTGATCCAAAGAAATCTTCGAACTACCTCCAGCTGGATGAATCCTCATATGATTGCCACCTTTTGCAATATATACTGTACCACATTCTAGGTTATCTCCATCTACCGCTTCTTTTACATTCAATTCACTCAACTCATTTAATCGAACTGCTAATGAGTTAGTAAATCCTGCTGGCATATGTTGAACAATTAAAAATGGAGCATTTAAATTCTTGGGTAAATGTGGAATTACAGACTGTAGTGCTTTTGGACCACCTGTAGAACATGCTAACGCAACAAGTTTCTTCCCATTGGTTGGCTTATGGACTTGTTTGCGATTCTCTGAAGAATTTCTTGGGAGAACTGGACTTGATGTCCGCTGTGTCCTACTCTTTTGTAGAATACTATTCAATGCTTCGCTTTGCTCTGTTCGGTAGGTTGTCGTTGCATATGATATAGTGTCAAGTAATTTAGTACGAAATGAATCTGACTTAGTTTCATAAAAACTTTCTGGCTTAGTTACAAAATCAAAAGCTCCTAACTCTAATGCTCTAATTGTCTCGTAAGCCCCCTCTTTTGCGACGGTGCTTACGATAATAATCTTTGCTTTAATCCTGTGTTTTTTCACTTGTTCCATAAGCTCTAAGCCATTCATCTTAGGCATATTGATATCCAAAACAACAGCATCATAGGAATTTTTTATTAAAAAATCTAGGCCCTCTAGACCATTTACTGCTAATCCAGTAACCTGAAATCTAGGATCACTATTTATTATATCAGATAAAACCCTTCTCATAAGTGCAGAATCATCTATAACCAAAATATTTTTTTTCAAATTAAACCAATCCCTTTTTTCTTCGTCTAATTCTTCTTTCTTCATCGAAGACAAAACGAATTATATTTTCTCTATCTTGTGGTTTGATATCTAAGAATTGCACTCTCGCTTCAAAAATATCATCTCTCCCAGATACCTCAGATGAATAAACTACTTTTGCAGGTAGGTTAAAATCACCTTCGCCATCGTCATACTTCAGATGTAGTTTAAGCATGACCAACTCGCCTTTTCTAAGTGCCTCTCTTGCATTAAATCGAACACCACCACCACTAATATTGGTTGCGATTGCCGCATGCCATGGTGCAACTTTCTTCTCTAAAACTAGTTCTTCGCCAGTCTCTTCGTCAATTACACGTCTTACTTCATCTTCTGGTTCATCTTTTGCATAAATATTTCCTTCTAAAGATCGTCTAAATTTAATTTCTAATATACATTCCAAACGATAATATTCTCGTCGTTGTAGCTTTTCTAATTCAGACATCATTTCAAATACAACAAAAAAGTTCAGCTTTTCTTTAAATCTTCTTACAATCTTTGCTTCGCACTGATACATTCCTTTTTGTGTAATAAATTCTAATGTATATCTTTTTAAGGAATCCAAAATAACACTTCTTCCATTTACAACTGGCATAGTTGCCTTCACTCTATTAGATCCCATCACTTCAACTACTCTACACTTATAACTAGTCTGTCTCTTTCTGAAATTTTCATCTTGATTCTCGGTCAGCTTAATGAAATCTCCATTTCGTACAATATTATTAAGCATATGTGACCTCCCCTTTACTTCTATTATTGTCGTCTATGCATAAATTTTGAAAATAAGTACGTAATACCCTTCTTTTCCGTCTGAGTATTAAGTTTATTTCCGAGGAGTTTTTCTGCAATATGACCAATTGCATTTGTAGCGTGTGTATCTGGATAAGCTATTGAAAATGGAACTTGTCGCATTACCGCTTTTGATACATTGGAATCTTGAGGAACTGCTCCAAGATATTCAATCTTCACATCAAGAAAACGGTTTACTACTACATTTAGCTTATCAAAGAGTTCTTCCCCGTCCCTAACAGAGTCAACTCGATTGGTAATCATTCGTATTGGTTTGGTCTTATCAAAGTCTTCTCTTTTATTTACTGTTTTAAGAAGCGCATATGCATCTGTGATAGATGTAGGTTCTGGTGTCGCAACTAATATAACTTCTGTACTATTCACTACAAATTCTAACACTGCATCGGATATTCCCGCACCTGTATCAATAATAATAACATCTGCTAATTCATCAAGTTCATATAACTTTGATGTCAGATTCTCAATCTGGTATCTTGTAAGATTGGCCATCTCTTGAATCCCAGATCCTCCAGATATAATGCCGATCCCCCTAGGTCCCGGACAAATAATATCTTTCAATTCTTTATTCTTAAACATTAAATCAGCCAAGCTGTATGAAGGTCGAATTCCAAACATAACTTCCACGTTAGCAAGACCAAAGTCAGCATCTAAAATAATTACTCTCTTGCCCAAATTCTGCAATTGAATCGCAAGATTTACCGACATATTAGACTTTCCAACTCCACCTTTTCCACTTGTTACCGTAATAACAGTAGCCACTGACTTACGCACTTCCTGACTTTTAATCAGATTTCTGAGCCTGGTAGCTTGATCCATTAATGATTTCCTCCTAACAATTTTTTAGCTATGCTTTGTGAATCCATACATCCAAAATCATCAGGTACATTCTGGCCCCACGTTGTATACGATAGCGATGCATTAGTTAATAACTTAATATTCAAGATATTACCAATACATGTCGTTTCATCTAACTTGGTAAAAATAATACTAAAATCATCAATTATATTGTAGGTTTCAGTTATACGAACCAAATCTTTGTACTTTGTTGTCGCACTTAAAACCAAAAATACTTCTCTTTCTTTTTCATCCACTGTATTAATTAATTCGATTAAATCTTCCTTTTGTTCTTCATTACGATGAGAACGCCCCGCTGTGTCAATTAATACAACATCGTAGTCTTCATATTTTTGTTTTTCTTGTTCTAACTCCTCTTTTGTATAAACCACACTGAGCGGAACCCCTAAAATGCTTGCATATGTTCTTAATTGTTCAACCGCAGCAATACGATAGGTGTCCGAAGTAATTAGCGCTACTTTCGCATTCTCTTTTAATTTTAAATGAGATGCTATCTTCGCAATTGTAGTTGTCTTTCCAACGCCTGTTGGTCCTATAAAAAATATAAACTTTTTTTCTGAATTCTGCAAGTCTATAAATTTGGGTTCTCCTAGTTTTAATACTAGCTTTTGATAAACATTGGTCAAGATGTGATCAACTGGGGCATCTTTCTTTAATGTTCCTTTTATCTCATCAATAATTTGTTTTGCATATACTTCATCTACTTCATTTTCAATTAATTGATTAAAGATAAGAAGTAAATACTCTTCATTTTGACTTAATTCCTCTTGCTTTTCTTCCTCTGAATTTACAGTACTTAATTGTTTTTCTAATAAATCCTGAAGGTTATTAAGCTTTTTTTCTATTGCATTTTCTTTTAGCGTCGCTTCTTCCTGTTCTAGAAAAGCTTGTGAAAAACCTCTTGTTAATGGTGTCTCCTCTTTTTTACGAACTTCTTTCTTTGGAGTATCATCCACTGCCGCGGTAACTTCGACTGTCGGTTTACGGAAAAAACGGTATATGCCCCTAGGCTTTACCGTTTTGATATTCATTACAATAGCATCTTTTCCTAATTCATTCCTTGCCAACAGTATCGCTTCTTTTTCTGTTTCCGCTTCGTACTTTTTAATAATCACTAAATGGTCACCATCCCAACTGATTGTAATTCAACATTTGAATCAATTTCGTTATATGATATAACAACTAAGTCTTTAAAATAATCTGAAGTTAATTTTTTAAAGTACATTCTAACTATCGGTGAAGTAATGATAATTGCACTTTTACCTAGATTATGAAGTTTAGTAATTTCTTCGTTTACAGCATTTATAATGCCTTGTGATTTTTCTGGATCTAAGGTTAAGTATGCACCTTGCTCAGTTTGTTTTACAGAGTCCATAATATCCTGCTCAATCTTAGGATCTAATGTTACAACACTTGTCACCTCATTTTGAGGGAAGAATTTATTGGAGATAGCACGTTTTAAGCTTTGTCGTGTATATTCTGTTAATACATCAGTATCTCTTGTTGTTGGAGCATAATCCGCTAATGTTTCAAATATTGTAATCAAATCACGTATAGAAATCCCTTCTCTTAATAAGTTTTGAAGTACTTTTTGAATTTCACCGACTGATAATAATTTTGGAACAAGCTCGTCCACAAGTGTCGTATTTGCTTCACGAATGTTGTTGATAAGATTCTGTACATCTTGTCTTGTAAGCAACTCATCAAGATGATTACGAATCACTTCTGTCAAGTGTGTTGCGATAATAGAAGGTGGATCTACTACGGTATAACCTAATGTCTCAGCACGTTCTCTCTGATTTTCATTAATCCAGATTGCTGGAAGATGGAAAGAAGGTTCAAATGTAGGGATACCTGTAATCTCCTCTTCTACATATCCTGGATTCATAGCCATGTAGTGATCAAATAAAATCTCGCCTTCACTAACTGGTACACCTTTTATTTTAATTAAGTATTGATTTGGATTTAACTGAATATTATCTCTCAAACGAATAATTGGTACTACACAACCTAGTTCCAAGGCTACTTGTCGACGAATCATTACCACACGATCTAACAAGTCTCCACCTTGATTTACATCGGCAAGTGGAATAATACCATATCCAAACTCTAATTCGATTGGGTCAACCTGCAATAAAGAAACAACATTTTCTGGTCTTCGAATTTCTTCTGCACCAACTTCTTCTTCATTGACTTCTTCCTCAATCTGTTCTACACCAAGTTTATTTTTCATAATGTATCCAACTGCGATAAATACGCCACCGTATGCAAGGAAAATAAATGTATTCAATGGTGTAACAATACCAAGGAATGCCATACTTCCTCCAACCATAAATAAAACTTTTGGAATTGCAAATAATTGACCTAGTAATGCATCACTCATTTCAGCTTCCTTAGAAGCTTTTGTAACAAGAATACCTGTTGATAAAGAAATCATAAGGGATGGAATCTGGCTGACCAAACCATCACCAATTGTAAGTATCGTATATGTGTTAAGGGCGTCTGTCATAGTTAATCCAGAGTACATAACTCCCATGGCAATACCACCAACTAAGTTGATAATCGTAATAATAAGACCTGCAACTGCATCCCCTTTTACGTATTTCGTAGCACCGTCCATGGCACCGAAGAAACTTGCTTCGTCCTGAATCTTCTTTCTTCTCTCTTGAGCCTCTACGTCTGTAATTGCTCCTGTGTTTAAGTCTGCATCAATCGCCATCTGCTTACCAGGCATCGCATCTAATGTAAAACGGGCTGTAACTTCAGAAACCCTCTCAGAACCTTTATTGATTACCATAAATTGAATCAATACTAGGATAATGAATACAATGGATCCAATAATTAAGTTACCACCACCAACGAATTCACCAAACGTTCTAACGACATTTCCAGGATCTCCTGTTAAAAGAATCAATTTAGTTGAAGATACATTCAAGGAAATACGAAAGATTGTTGTAAATAGCAACATGGTAGGAAAAAAGGACATATCTAATGCCTCTTTAGAAAACATTGCATTAAAAAGAATAATCATTGAAATAGAAATATTAAATGCCAATAATATATCTAGTAAAAATGATGGCATCGGCACAATAAAGAATACTATTGCAATGAGTATATACAAGCCTAAGCCTAAGTCTGCCTTTTTCATCGTGCAGCTCCTCCTCCCCTAAAGTTTATTCTTCAGACGATATACATAAGCCAATACTTCTGCAACCATCTGGTACATTTCTTGTGGAATTTCATCTCCCAACTCTACATTAAAGTAAATCATACGGGCTAATGGTTTATTTTCAACGATTTCAACATCACTATCTCGTGCAATTTCTTTAATCTTAGCAGCAACATAATCTGCCCCCTTTGCCACAACAATAGGTGCACTACTTTTATCCTTATCATATTTTATAGCAACTGCAAGGTGGGTTGGGTTTGTAATAACAACATCCGCCTCTGGGACTGATTGCATCATTCTTGCTCTCGATGCATCTCTCATTCTCTGACGAATCTTACCCTTAATCTGTGGGTCACCTTCTGTGTTTTTATATTCATCTTTGATTTCTTGTTTTGTCATTCGCATTTCCTTCGCAAACTTTTTCTTTTGATAGAATAAGTCAGCAAACGCAAATACAAGAAAACAAATACTAATTTTCAATCCTAACTCAATAATAAGATCTCCAACTACAAGAATCGCTTGCTCCAGTGTGAAGTCATAAAACTGCACAATGTAACCCCATTTTTCTTTTAAAGTTACATATACTGCAATGCCCAAAATCAATAATTTTACTACAGATTTTACAAATTCAAATAATTTATCTGCAGAAAAAATCTTCTTAAAACCAGAGATTGGATTAATCTTACTCAATTTTGGTTTTAATGGTTCCGCTGAAATCTTCCACTTAACTTGCCAAATATTTAAGACGATAGCTATAAGGAAGGAAAATAAAAAAATAGGTAATCCGATTTTTAGAATCTCTAATAATGAACTTCGAAGCATTACAGATGCTCGATTTAACGTAAACCCATCTTGGACAATATCCGATATAGACCTATATTCACTATAGAATATCTCCATAAATGAATTTCCCATCCAGCCTACAAAAATTTTTAAAGCAAGAAAGAAACCTAATAGCATAAAAGCACTTACTATGTCTGTACTTTTCGCTACCTGCCCCTTTTTTCTGGCATCCTCCAATTTTTTAGGAGTGGCTTCTTCTGTCTTTTCTCCGCCAACTCCTTCTTTTGCAAAAAATTGAAGATTATAAGGTATCAAATATTTACTCAATTTCACTAATCCCTTCGGAATAAATTATGCTATCTATTGGGTGTCATGGCTGTAATCATATCATTTAATACATATTTCATTTCATTAAAGATAAAGTCTGTTATAGATGGCAACATACCAACTACTACTAATAATATAGATAATCCAATTAATAACTTTAGCTGCATACCAATAACAAACATATTCATCTGAGGTGACACTTTTGCTAAAACACCCAGCACAATATTAACCACCAAAATAGATGCAAAAACAGGTAATATAATACGAAAACCTATAATAAAATAATCTTTTATAAAATCAAGCACAATACTGTACAGGTTAGACGGCAATACTGCTTTACCGATTGGAATCAGCTCAAATGTATCTACAAGTGCTGATATTACAAAATAATGCATGTTAGAAACAAGCATTATAAGCATAACCAAATATGTGTACAACGATCCTGTTACAGATGTTTGAATATTCGAAACTGGATTAATTACATTTACCATAGAAAATCCAATTTCCGTATCAATTAGTCGACCAGCTAAGTCTAAGATATAGATACATAAACTTGCGACAAAACCAATTGATATTCCAACAATTGCTTCCTGTATTACGATAATGGCATAATCAATAGAAGCATTGTAATTCAAAGGTGTATAATCTGTCATATTATACACAATCAAAGATAAAAAAAATGATAGACCAGCTTTTACCCTTACAGGTACACTTCTTTGATTAAAGAAGGGCGCTGTCATCAAAAATGCACTTATTCTCACTAAAATTACAAAGAAAAACTCTAACCTCTCAAGTGTAATCGTCATAAGCTTAACCTATATACATAGAAAAGTTGGTAAACAATTCTGTTGCAAATGATACTAAATTATTGAGTATCCAGGAACCTGTTAAAACAAGAACCAAAAAAATTGCCAATAATTTAGGAAGAAAGGTTAGAGTTTGTTCATTTATAGATGTAATCGTTTGAAAAATGCTTATTATAAGACCCACGATTAATGAAATTAATAACATGGGTGCTGATACTTTTACTATAACCCACACTGTGGATCGAGCAATGTCAACAACATTATCTATTGTCATGATGACCTCCTATCATAACGAAGTCTTTCGCAACGAAGTCTTTCGCAACGAAATCTTACGTAACGAATTTGTTCGTACGAATATTTACGTTAAGTATAAAATGTCTTTACAACTTCACCTATAATTAAGTTCCATCCGTCTACCAACACAAATAGAAGAATCTTAAAAGGCATCGAAATGGTCGTAGGCGGTAGCATCATCATACCCATTGACATCAATGTAGATGCAACTACCATATCTATCACAATGAAAGGCAAATAGATAATGAATCCAATAATAAATGCAGTTCGCAACTCACTTATTATAAATGCCGGAATTAAAACCGTTGTAGGAATGTCATCTACTTTGGTGATATCTTCCGATGAATAGTCTGCTATATTTAAAAATAACTTCAGGTCCTTTTTATTAGTCTGTTCAAACATAAAATTGCGAAGTGGCTCTAACCCCACTTCTAATGCTTGTTCTTGCGTAATTTCCCCCCTTGAAAGTGGTTGAACTGCCTCTGTATTAATCTGTGTAATAACGGGTGACATAATAAAAAAGGTAATAAACAACGCAAGCCCAACCAAAATTTGGTTAGGTGGAGTTGTCTGCGTTCCCAATGCCGATCGTATAAAGTGTAGTACAACCAGTATACGGGTAAACGATGTTACCATTATAATAATAGATGGAGCCAAGGAAATTAATGTAAGAATCAGTACGATTTGTAAGGTACTAGATAAACTGGCATTTCCTGCATTAGACGTAATGTTCAATTCAAAAGGCGTGTTGGTATCGCCTAATGCAGTGCTCTCTTCTATCTCATCCGTTGTCGTAGCATATGCGGTAGTTGCCGGAACAACAACCCCAATACTAATTATTATTAATACACTAAAAAGGTGGACCAGTAGTTTTTTAAATACTTTCTTATAAGTATTCATTTAATCATTCCTTACTTTTTGTCCTTTTACTTTTATCTCCCAAATGTCTCTTATTTATTACTGATAGCACATCCTGAAACTTGAAATCCTGATTTGTTTCAATCTTAACGTCTTCATATTCATCATCACTTAGTTCCGTTAACATTTCAACATGATCTTTGGTAACACCAATTACAATTCGTTTGGTGCCAACCTTAATCACTTGAATATACTTAGATGGCGCAATCTTATAAGTCTCTAAGACCTTAATATTGCGTGCAGCATGATTTGATAAATCTGCTTTACCTACAAACTTTGTCGTATAGTAACATGCAACTAAAACTAATATGAATATAATTATCATGCCAAACAATTCAAAAATACCGCTAGAACCTGCTAAAAGAAACATACATTATCCCACCACTTTTTTAACAGCCTCTAAAACTCTATCTGCTTGGAAAGGTTTTACGATAAAGTCCTTTGCACCAGACTGAATAGATTCAATAACCATCGCCTGTTGTCCCATAGCAGAACACATAATTACAGTAGCATTTGGATCTGCAGCTTTGATTTTCTTTAACGCTTCGATACCATCCATCTCTGGCATAGTAATATCCATCATTACTAAGTCTGGCTTTAACTCATTATATTTTTCAACAGCTTTTAATCCATTCTCAGCTTCCCCAGCTACGTTATATCCATTCTTAGTTAAAATATCTTTAATCATCATTCGCATAAATGCTGCATCATCACATATTAAAATATTTTTCGCCATATTTTTTCTCTCCTATCTATTGCATACTATTTAATAATTTCTGTAACCCTTATACCAAAATTCTCTTCAATTACTACAACCTCACCCTTAGCTACAAACTTACCATTAACTAGTACATCAATTGGTTCACCTGCAAGTTTATCTAATTCAATGATAGTTCCTGGTGAAAAATCTAATATTTCTTTAATTGACTTACTTGTTCTGCCCAATTCAACTGTAACTTCTAATGGTACATCCATAATTAAGTCAATATTTTCTTGTTGCATCATTGGTGCAACATTGTTGCTGAAAGTTTGGAATTGTGCTGGTTGAACGTTAACATTCTGCATTGGTGCAGAATACTGCATAGGCATTCCTTGATACATGCCCATTGGCATTCCTTGATTCATTGGCATTCCTTGGTTCATCATCATACTTTGATCCATCGGCATACCTTGATTCATTGGCATTCCCTGATTCATCATCATTCCTTGGTTCATGTCTTGCATTGGCTGCTGAACAGGCTGACTTGTTACTGGTGCCTGCTGTTGAGGTGCTGGATTTACTTCTTCCGCAGCTGGTTCTACTGCACCTTGTGGAACATTTCCTTGATGACTTTCACTAATAAACTTCTTGTAAATATCGCGTGCAAAGCTAAATGGATATAATTGCATAATCTGACTATCAACTAAGCCTTCAATCTCCATCTTAAACTTTACTACTACAAATTCTTCTTCTAAAAATGAGAACATTTCTTCAGAAGAAATAGTATCATTCAAGTCAATTAAACTAGCAGAAGGTGGGCTAATATCAACTTTTTTCTCAAGCATTGAGGAAAGAGATGTCGCTGCAGCACCCATCATTTGGTTCATTGCTTCACTAATAGCACTCAAATGTAGTTCTGTTAAATCATTCTCTATATTAGTTCCATCTCCACCCATCATCAGATCAGTAATAACCTTGACGTCAGCTTCCTTCATAATTAAAACATTATTTCCATCCAAACCTTCTTTATATGAAATTTGAATGAAAACACATGGTTTATCATAATTTTTAGATAGCTCTTCCATTGTTGCATAAGAAACAACAGGTGTTGTTATCACTACTTTACTATTTACTAAAGTAGATAACGTTGTTGCTGCTGAACCCATGCTTATATTAGAGATTTCTCCTAGTGCATCTTTTTCCGCATCTGTTAATTTAGATGCATAAACAACTGGTGTGGATTCTTCAGCACTATCATCAATTCCATTCAAAAGAGCATTAATTTCTTCTTGGGATAACATACCATCCATCCTATGATTCCTCCCTTATAATTGATGTTATTCTAACTGCATAAGCATCAGAAGATGCTCCAGGCAAAGCGGTAAATTTCTTTAGATTTCCAACAAAAATATCCATCTCTTCATCTACTTTCTTATTCAATCGAATAATATCACCTACCTGCATTGTAGCAAAATCGTTAAATGAAACTGTACTTTTTCCTAACACAGCGCGAATTGGAATTCTTGCTTTTTCAATCGTACTCTCAATAACATCTTGATACACCTTATCATCTTTTTCCTTCATCGTTGAATACCAATATTTCGTATTCAATCTATCTATCACTGCTTCTACACAAGTAAATGGAATACAAATATTCATTAAACCTTCTACAGAACCAATTTTGATATGAATTGTAATAATAGAAGTCATCTCACTTGGAGAAATAATTTGAGCAAATTGAGAGTTTGTCTCGATTCTTTCAAGTTTAGGCTCCAACTCAATAACACTAGACCAAGGTTCAATTAATAAATTCGTACAGATTGTCATTATTCTTTCGATTATAATCAACTCAATCTCTGAGAAATCCCTTATCTTTTCCATAGGATTTCCAGCGCCACCTAACATACGATCGATAATCGCATATCCAAGTCCATTATCTAGCTCTATGATAATATTTCCATCTAATGGTGCAAAATTTACAACCCCTAAAAGAACAGGGTTCGACAACGCATTCGAAAACTCAGAATACGTTATTGCTTCTGCATTCATAACTTCTACTTGAACATTTTTACGAAGGTAAGCAGGTAAATTAGTAGATAATAATCTCCCATAATGCTCGAATATAATAATCAAAGTTCTCAAATGTTCTTTCGAAAATTTAGAAGGTCTGGCGAAATCATAGTTTTTGACCTGTTTCTCCCCAGTATCCTTAATCTCATCGGCATCTAGCTCACCGCTGCTTAGAGCTGCAAGCAAATTATCAATCTCACTTTGGGACAAGACATCGCCCATTCCTTCTCACCTCGCAATCTTTAGCGGTCTATATTGCAAAAACCACATTAATTATACTATAAAACTTAATAAATCACAAGTTTCGTATGTTATTTATTACTGAAAACATAAATTATTTAATGAAACAGAAAAAATAAAACTTGAATTAAAATGTGCTTTAATTTTTTCTAATATTTCTGCTTTAATTTCTTGTTTACTATTAATCGCATCATCATAAGTATAACTTGAAACAACTTCGGTTACAATATCAGTTATGAAATTTGCATTTGCATCAAGTGTTCCTGCTAATTTGCCATAATCTTTAGATGCTTTATTAATGGACAATGAAATAGAATCTAAAGCTGCATAATGGTCAGTTCCATTTGCACTTCTTGCTAAGTTAAAAGTTAAAGGTGTCTCTATCTTATAAGTTTCAATATTGGCAGGATCTACTTTTTCATCAACTTCACCATCACTAGAATCTAATTCTAAGTTAATAATGGAGGATACTTGACTAATCAAGCTACTTGTTTTGTTAGATGCTGGTACTACTGCAAATACCAGTACAGCCGACAAAATCACATTGATAGCAGATAATGCAATAATGACAATTGTCAACATATTCTTTTTCATGATTTCACTCCCTACTTTCTTAATTGTTACCACTATAAATCTTTATAGTTACACGTCTATTTTTCGCCCTACCCTCTTCAGTCTTATTCGAAGCGATTGGCTCATATTCACTTCTACCCGCACTTACTAATGTTACAGGATCAAGCTTTTTCTTGTTTACCATGTAATTCCATACGCTATCTGCTCTGGCCCATGATAACTCATTATTACTAGTAAAACGGCTGTTATGAATCGGAACATTATCTGTATGACCTTCAATATAAATAAGATGATCATCATAAGTCTTTAATATATCACCTACTCGAGATAATATTGGATAACTTCCATCAACAATCTCAGCACTACCTGAGTCAAAAAGCACAGAACCACTTAAAGTCAAACAAACATAAGTGTATGCGTCATCAATTGTAACATCAACGTATTGTTCTATCTTACGCTTTTCTGTCGCATCTGTAACTTGTTCGTACAACTGATCTAACTCTGATTTCTTCTCAGCTTCAATCTGCTCTCTTGCTTCTTCTAATGGATCTGCATTTTCAACTGTCTCTTGTTGACTTGCTTCAGCTAGTTCTGTTGTTTTTTCCCCTAAATCATTAAGCTGTGTCATACCACTACTAATTAACTGACCATCACCAATTGATTTATCTCCAGCCTTAAAAATACTAAAACTTTTTGATAAGGAAGCTGCAACTTCTTCATATTTTGCTACGTCAACCGATGACATTGAAAAGAGAATAACGAAGAAACAGAGCAATAGATTCATTAAATCACTAAACGTTGCCATCCATGCTGGTGAACCTGCTGGAGCTTCTTCTTGTTTCTTTTTCCTTGCCATTAATTTTCACCGCCTTCTTGTGCTTCTGAGAATTGTGCACGAACTGCTGGTGCTAAGAAGGATTTTAATTTTTCTTCAATAACACGTGGGTTTTCACCCGCTTGAATGGAAAGCAAACCTTCTACCATAACTTCTTTCATACGAATTTCTTTTCCACTCTTCGCTTTTAACTTTGAGGCAACTGGTGTTGCAATCCAGTTTGCTAAAAGGGAACCATAGAATGTTGTTACTAACGCAACGGACATAGATGGACCAACTGTTGATGGATCATCTAATGACTTAAGCATGTTGATCAGACCAATCAGTGTACCAATCATACCCCAGGCAGGACCCATACTTGCAATGGCTTCCCAAAAGCCAATTGTTGCGCCATGTCTATCTTCAATGGCTGATAATTCTGATTCCAAGATACTACGTACTAATTCTGGATCTGTACCATCTACAATAAGTAGAATTCCTTTTTTTAAGAAATCGTCTTCTACTTCATTTGCAGCTTCCTCTAACGCTAATAAACCTTCTTTTCTTGCTACATTAGATAGGTCGATAATTTTATGTATTATCTCACTTTCTGATGTAGGAGTTACCTTCATAATTAAGCTAATGCTTTTTAAATTGTTCAAGAAAATCCCCAAAGATTCTGCCTGCGCTAGTACCGCCATAAACGAACCACCAAATGTGATCAAAATAGAAGGTACGTCGATAAATGCTTGGATGTTTCCGAATGTAACAGTTCCTTGATCGTATACAATACCAAAAATCATCAACCCAAAACTACATAATAAACCTAAAATCGAAGCTAAATCCATAACCTTTCACCACCTTTAATTTTTACTAAAAATATCTTTTTTATATAATAAAACAAGATCTTTAACATCCTGTCTACTTTCTTTCACAATATACATTTTACCACTGATTAATGTAATTACGGTATCTGGTGTATCTTCCACCTTTTCAATTAATTCACAATTCAGTGTGAATTTCTTACCATTCATTCTTGTTAATTCAACCAAAACTTCTACCCCCCAAACTTTCTCGACATGGGCGGCAAACCCATGCCGTCAATATTTGGTATTTCTTATAATTTATTTTCTAACCACTAATTATTATCGTTTCAAATTGATAAGTTCTTCTAACATTGTATCAGAAGTTGTAATAATACGTGAATTTGCTTGAAAACCTCTTTGTGTAACAATCATATCTGTAAATTGTGCAGATAAGTCAACGTTTGACATTTCAAGAGCACCTGTTGTTAAAGAGGAATCTCCTGTTGATGGGTCGATACCGATACCATCAAATTCTCCAGAGTTCTTTGTTTCTGCAAATAAGTTACCACCAATTGCTTCTAAACCAGATGGGTTAGAGAACTCAGCTACTGCAATTTGTCCTAGATATTTACTAGTTCCATTTGTATAAGAACCAATAATCTTACCTGAGGAATCAATGCTGATAGATTGCATTTCACCAACTTGTTTACCTGCATTAATGCCATTTTTATCACCACGAGTACCTGCAACTGTAGATGTTCCACCAGATGAATAGTTTGTCATCTGAGAAAAATCAACATCAACTGGTTTAAATGGATTTGCATTTGCATCAGCTGTTGTAATAGTTAATTTTACAGGATCTGTTTCACTACCATTCACTGATTGGAATTTACCCGTTGCAGGATCGAATGTAAGATTAACCGCTGTTGCAGTTCCTGTAAGCTCACCTGTATCTTGATCTACATCTGGAGAAAATGTTGTATTACCAAATGCAACACTTACACCTGATTTAGCAAAAGTTCCATCTGCATTTTCTTTTACAAATATTGATTTACCATTATCATCTGTAATATCACCAACTGTAACATTATATTTACCTGTATCTGTTGTTTCTTTGAAAATCAATTTAACAGAATATTTATCACCTTTACTATCATAGATAGAGAATGATACTGGAAGACCTTTATCCACATCAGCTGCTTGTGTATCCTTTGTATCAAGGTTACCTGTAATTGTTGCTGCAGTTGTTGCTTCTGGTTCTGCTGTTAATTTATCTGCAGCCATTACATTTAATGGAGATACTGTATCTTTAATAATCTCAGTACCATCTGCATTGGCTTGCCATCCCATTACAGTTGCACCAGATGGAGTACATAATGTACCATTTGCATCAATATTAAATGCCCCTGCTTTTGTGAAGTAATTTGTTCCACCTTGGTTTACAATAAAGAATCCATCACCATTGATCATAACATCAAATGGGTTATCTGTAGTTTGAGTACCACCAGCTACAGACATATTTGTTGCAATACCATTTACTTTCGAACCAAGACCAATCTGCATCGCATTCTTACCAGCTGCACCTGTATCAGCATTTGGTCCAGAAGCAGACTGAGATGTTTGATATAAAACATCGGAAAATGTTACTGTACTGGATTTAAAACCTACTGTATTAACATTGGCAATATTATTACCTATAACGTCCATTTTTGTCTGATGTGTTTTTAAACCTGCTACACCAGAGTACATTGATCTCATCATAATTTATTTACCTCCTATTGGTGTCCCGTATTCTATCTATCATTCAAGAATACACGCCTCCTTATAAGGTCCAGCGTATGAAAGGACTAGTTGATTACTGCTCCATCTATATTCGTAAAGATGGAATTTTCTAATTCATTTACGGCTGTTATCACGGTATTACTTTTTGTATTTACGATAAACGCCATATTATCTACCATTACTAAGGATTCTTGAATTCCTTTTAATTTTGCTTTCTCTGCACCGCCCTTTAATCGTTCCATTTGTTCACTAGAAAGTGAGATATTACGACTTTCAAGACGAAGATTTGCATGTTTTGAAAATTTTAACTCATCGTCAGCTTGGGAAATATTCTGCTTCTGCAATAAGATATGTTGAAATGAAGTATCTTGACTTACTTTTTTCTTAATTTCAACGTTATTGTTTGAAAATAATTTTCCCCTCATCTGCTCAATCGAGCTTTTATTATTTGTTATATGATTCATATCTACCTCCATGTAACCATCAATCATAAAGGACTCTAGTGACATCATCCATGAACTATACTTTCTAGAATCAGATTAAAAGTAAACTGTTAAGCATTTCCCTCCGTTGAACTAGAAGCCTCGCTATCCTCTGCTTCTGTCTTATCACCCTCGGTATTATCGCCTTCGGTTCCTTCGGTCTTATCAGTTTCCTCTGTTTTCTCTGGTACACCTTTTACATTTAAGACAACCTTATCTGTAACAGTTGTTTCTAATTTATCATCAAATAAGAACATTACCTTGTAAGAACCTGCTTCTAATCCCTTTAGAGCATTCTTAGAAATTGTTACTGTATTCGTATCTGGATCAAATCCTAAATTGGCTGGGTCTAAGACTTCTCCATTTAAAATTACTGCAAAGCTGGAAGCTGCACCAGTATCTGTACCCAAATTAATTTTAACTTTAATATCTTCTGGATTTTCGTGATCATATGCTACTGTTTGAGACTCAATTGTTGGCGCATTTTGTTTTGCTACATATAAGGAATCAACAACAGTAATTAATTTATCTGAAGAATAAAGAGTTCCATTTACAGACAAATATGTGTTACCGTTTGAAATTGTAACATAATCAACTGTTCCTTCTACATATCCTACTTTATTGTCCGCAGAAACTTGAACTTGTTGACCTACAAGCGAGAATGCTTGTGTCTGTGAAAATGTACTATTAAGATTCTGCATCTGTTCCAAAGATGAGAATGTTGCTAACTGAGAAATAAACTCTGTATCAGATGATGGATTTAGTGGATCTTGACATTGCATTTGTGTAACAAGTAATTGTAAAAATGCATCTTTTCCAAGTTCACTTGTACCAACTGTACTCTTTTTTTGTGTAATTGCACTTTGGTATTGTTCTACAACCCCATCTTTTACAGGAGCACTTAAATTAGTTGCCATACTCTTCCTCCTTTACGCTGAAAAATCAACTGTTCCATTACCTTTGTTAATAGCGTTAATAGAAACAGATTCTTCTTCGACTTCTTCTGTCAAATCATCTTCTTTTCTCATTCTACTTGCACTGTTACTGCGCTTTGCTTGATTCTGAAAATTTCCTTGACCTTGATTCATAAAATCATTTTGTGAAAATCCTTGTTCTGCAACTGTTACCTCAATTGCTTCCACTTTGATTCCCTGTTCATTCAAACATTCTTTTAACACATTTAATTGACTTTCGATTGCTTCTTTTGCCATATGATTGTCCACAACAAAACTTGCTGTTAATTGACCATGTTTTGCAAGAACGGATAAATTCACCTTACCTAAATGTTCTGGATTTAGCTGAATCTCCATACTTGTTGAATCAGCAGATAACGTAATTTTAATGTTCTCTACTACTTGATCTACAATTTCTTGCATCTGCTGTAATCGTTCAAAATGACTGTTCGGAGTAGCATCAACACCTTGAGTAGAATTACTTAAATTCTGAACAAACTGATTAAACTGTGATTCAACATTTTGGTCATCTTGCTTAGAATCATTCTTTGCACCGCTTTCTTCACTATCAGAGGCAACTTTTCTCTGAACAGTAATCATAGGCTCCTCTGTCTGAGCATCTGCGTGCTCAACCATATCTACTTCATTAGCATCTATTCCATCAGCATCTACCTCATCCAAAACAGCTGAAAAATCATCTGTCTGCTCAATTAATGCCATTTGTACGAACTGTTCCATATCTGTCACCTGAACAAATTCATCCACTGTCTGTAATAAATCTGCTAGTTGGTTACAAACTGCTTCATTAGTTAATAACTCACTTGGATCTGACAAGCCATTTACTTGTAGGACTAAATCTTTCAATGTATTTACGTCAAATAAATCCATCGTAGTCAATCCTAACTCTGCCATAATCTCCTCTAATTCTTCTTTGGAAATTCCTAGCGTATCCGCTATTTTTTCCTTAAACGCATCTACTGATTTTGACGCCTCTTGCATTACATCTGCTAAAACAATATTATCGTTTTTACTAACATTGTTCTTCTTTTGGTCAACTGTCGATTCTACCTTCTTCGCACTATTCTTGCTTTCATTATAACGTGCACTTGCAGAACCCTTATCAGATGCCCTTGTACATTTCTGTTCATCTTGATTACTTTTTTCACTTTCAGACATAATATCTGAGAATTTAGAATCTGACTTTCGTACTTTTTTTACTCCAGACGAAGCAATATCATCCATACCAAGTTGGCTTATTGTATTTACTTGTGCCATAATTTCCTCCTTTCATACGAAAATATTTATGCTAAGGCCTTTCGGCTCCTAGTATCACTTATCTTCCATATCAGTTAAATATTTTGTAATCTTGGCTGCTGTAGCTGGATCTAATTCATCCATAATAGCCGCCGCATTCTTAACACCCATAGCGGAAATAATACCACATACAGTATCTAGGTCATCTGCACACATGATTTCAAATACTTCAGCCGCTGTTGCAGCATCCATTTTGGCATATCTTTTTGCTTCTTCTTCAAATCTTGCATCGTATTGCATTTGCTCTACTACTTGACGGTAAATCTCTTCTGCATTTTCTGGCTGTATCTGGGAATAATATGTGTAATATTCTTCGATAGATGGTGCTTCCTCTGCAAATACTACATTTTCATCAAAAGCACGAATTCTTTCTTGGAATTGTTCATATTCTTCTTCATAAACTTTTAATCGTTCCACCTCAGCTCGTAAATCTTCAATTGTTTCACCATCTGAATTGTCACGATTCTCTGCATCTGCTAATTGTAACTCAAGTTCTTTAATACGGGCAACTGCACTTTCTAAGGTAGAATATTCCGTATCGTATTCTTCAAAGAACTCTTCGTCTGTATACTCTGGTAAAATTCTATTTATAATTGGTACATCCTTTAAAATCGGACGTAACACCCCACTTCCAAATCCACCAACATCAAATTTAATTGCAAGAGCAAAAATTCCTAGCCATATTAAGATAATAAGAATAACCATTAAGACGCTAAAAATCCTGCTACCTTTTTTCTCTTCTTGCTCATCAAATTCTGATTCAACATCGACATTTTTGTTTTTCTTTGCCATATTCTAATTACTCACCCTTTGCTTTCCCATATTTAAAACTCACCAGTTCATCCACTTCTTTGCTTTCTTCGTGTAGCACTTCACTCTTAAATGCTTCAAAAGCTTTTTCCCGTAATTTTTCATGGGTTTTTCTTTCTTTCATTGCTTCAGTCAATTGAATTCTAGCTAATTCTACTTGACGTTCCGCTTGTTTTACAACAATACATTGTTGTTCAATTTTTATCTGAACAACTTTGAGCGCTTCTTCATTTTTCTTAATGTTCATTAAATCTAAACGAGAAGAAAAACATTCGATAAGCTTTAATTGATAATGGTTCTTCTTCATATACAAATTGTCTAATTTGTTCTGTTCTTCATCTAATTTTGATTTTGCTAGACCAAATGCAGCTTTCTTTTGTTCCTCTAATTTTTCTTTTAAATTCAAAATATTCTGCATACTATATATAAATTTCGCCATATCCCATTACCTCATTTAGCTTATCAGCTTGTAAATATACTTTGTAGCAATTCAATGACTTCTTCAAATGAATATTTATCATGCACATCCTGACGAAGGAAACCATTGATTTCATCTATCTTTTCGATTGCATAATCAATATTAGGATTCGATCCTCTCTTATATGCACCAATATTAATTAAATCTTCTGCCTCATTATATGTTGCCAAAACACTCTTTAACTTTCCTGCTAATGCTTTATGTTCATCAGTAGCAATACTTGACATAACACGAGAAATACTTTGTAATACATCAATGGACGGATAGTGATTCTTATGTCCTAGCTTACGTGATAACATAATGTGTCCATCTAAAATACCTCTTGCTGTATCGGTAATTGGTTCATTAAAATCATCACCATCTACTAATACCGTATATAATCCTGTGATAGATCCTTTATCAGAATATCCTGCTCGTTCCAATAGTTTTGGCATCTCAGCATATACACTTGGTGGGTATCCTCTAGAAACAGGAGGCTCGCCTGATGCTAAACCAATCTCTCTTTGCGCCATGGAAAAACGAGTTAAGGAGTCCATCATCAATAAAACATCTTTGCCTTGATCACGGAAATACTCCGCGATAGCTGTTGCAGTCTTTGCAGCTTTGTTACGAATTAGGGCTGGTTTATCTGATGTTGCAACTACAATAACAGAACGTTTCATACCATCTTCACCTAAGTCACGCTCAAGGAATTCCCTAACTTCCCTTCCACGCTCTCCTATCAATGCAATTACATTAATATCGGCTTTTGTATTTCTAGCAAACATACCAAGAAGTGTACTCTTTCCAACACCACTACCTGCAAAGATACCAATTCTCTGTC
Source organism: uncultured Anaeromicropila sp. (assembly GCA_964409685.1). Lineage (GTDB taxonomy): Bacteria > Bacillota > Clostridia > Lachnospirales > Lachnospiraceae > Clostridium_AI. Next base: position 103,032 of record CAYPEJ010000011.1, on the reverse strand, counting down.
CTTTTCCAATGGTGATCAAACCATCAACTGCTTTTACCCCTAATGGTAATACAGAATCAATAAGTTTTCTATCTAATGGTTCTGGAGGTGCAGCTTCAACTGAATAAAAATCGCCATCGTCGATTACATCTCCATTTAGAGGGTTCCCTAAACCATCTACTACTTTTCCTAGTAATGAATCTCCTACTTTTACTTTCAAAGGATAACCTGTGTTTTCAACACTACTTCCTAGACCTACACCTTCTACATTATCATAAGGCATTAAAAGCACTCTATTGTCTCGAAATCCTACAACCTCTGCTTTTACAATTGTTTTCTTATCCTTTGAAATAATATGGCATAAGTCATTCAATTTTGCTTCTGGACCGATGGATTCAATGGTTAATCCAACTACTTTTACTACTTTTCCAAGCTTCTTCTCAAAAGTTCTATCCAGTAAACTAAAATACTTTTCAAAATCATTTGAAGCCAATTGCATTCCTCTTTCTTATATTCATTCTCAATCAAGTACAAGCTAACATACTTAATTGTTCTGACAGATTTTTTAGTTGTACATCTAAACTTACATCGAGTAGTCTATCTTCTGTCTCAATAAAACATTGATTTTTAGATAGCGTGGAATCTTCTATCACTTCCAAGGATGAATCTTCTGAAAGTAGACTTGCTAATTGTTCCTTATTTTGAGTAACAATAGCGGAATCTTCTTCTGAAACACGAATATAGAATTGTTTTGGACCACGAATCGGTTTTATTGCTGTTGAGATTAAGTAAAGAATCAAATCTTTCTTATCTTCCGCAACGATTCCTGTTAACTTTTCCACTAATCGAATCGTTAAATCAGCGAACTGTAGTTCCATTTGCTTTGCTTTCTTTTCACATTCAATCTCTAATTCCTTTTTCGCCTGCAGCAATTGCTGATTCATCTCTTCTTGCCTTGCATTTAATTCTTCGATTCCTGAATTGTATCCTTCTTGTCTACCTTGTTCTCTTGCTTCTTCTAAAATTTCAAGAGCACTTGCCTTGGCAGAAGCAATGATTTCTTCTGCCTCAGCTTGTGCATTTTCTATAATAGATTCCGCAAACCGATTTACTTCCTCAAGGTCTGGTATGATTTCTTCCACTTCTACCTCAGCAGCTTCTTCCTCTAATGCTTCATCTGCCAATGTTTTGTCTTCTTCTACTTTAACAAAGGATAACGGGTTGAAATTATCAGTCTTAATATTAGAATCAATAATTACTCTATCTGACTGACTAAAATGAATATAATTACCTTTTATAATATTAGACAACTATCTCGTCACCCCCGCCTCTGGAAATAATAATCTCTCCAGCGTCTTCAAGTTTTCTTATGATATTAACAATCTTCTGTTGTGCTTCTTCAACATCTTTCATACGAACAGGACCCATGTATTCCATGTCTTCCTTGATCATTGTAACAAGACGTTTTGATAAGTTATTGAAGATAACATTTTGAACTTCTTCGTTAGATCCTTTAAGAGCAACTGCAAGTTCATTATTATCAACTTCACGAAGAACTCTCTGAATTGATTTATCATCAAGTGAAAGAATATCTTCGAATACAAACATTTTCTTACGGATTTCATCAGCCAATTCTGGCTCTTCAATTTCAAGAGATTCCATAATGTGTTTTTCTGTTCCACGATCCACAGTGTTCAAGATATCTACGATAGAATCTACACCACCAACAATTGTGTAATCTTGGTTTACTAGTGAAGATAACTTCTTCTCTAAAATCTTTTCTACTTCTTTGATTACATCTGGAGAAGTTCTATCCATCTGTGCGATACGTTTTGCAACATCTGCCTGCTTATCTGGTGATAAGGATGAAATGATAGCAGAAGCTTGTCCTGATGAAAGATAGGATAAGATTAATGCAATTGTCTGTGGATGTTCGTCCTGAATAAAGTTTAATAACTGACTTGCATCTGTCTTTCTAACAAATTCGAACGGACGAACCTGTAGGGAAGCTGTAAGCTTTCCGATAACATCCATTGCTTTGTCATGACCAAGTGCTTTCTCCAATAATTCCTTTGCGTAGTTGATACCGCCTTCGGAAATATATTTTTGAGCTAAGCAGATGTCATAAAATTCATCTAATACTGCATCCTTCATATCCGTTGGAACACTTCTTGTATTGGCAATCTCAAGCGTTAACTGCTCAATCTCGTCTTCTTTTAAATGTTTAAAAATACTGGCTGATTTTTCGGGACCTAATGCAATCAGCAATATCGCTGCTTTTTGTAAGCCACTAAACTCTTCTCTATTTTCCATTTAGCTTACCCCCAATCGTCATTTAACCAGTTTCTCAATAGCTGAGCAACTGCTTCTGGATTTTCATCAACGAATTTTTCAATTAATCTTCTAGTCTCTGATGTTTCATTGATTTCAATATCTTCTAATGCTTGAGTTTCTTTTGTTGTAGCTAGTAATTCTTCTACGGATAACTCTGGTTCTGTTTCTGTTACTTGAACTGGAGCTGTAGACTTAATTACTACAAATGCCAATAATGCAACGATTAAGATTACTAATACAATCATAATAATATTAGAGTAATCTCTTTCTGTTTCTACTGTATCGTTGAAAATTGGTTGTTCCCAAACTGTTACTCCAATTTTATTTTCAGATACACCTGTTACTTGAGAAATAAGATTTAAGATTCCATCTTCTAGTTCAAGTTGAGTACGCTTATTATTTTCCTCTTTGAACTGTTCCCATGTTAAATCTCCTAATGTTCCATTACTTTCTACTGTAGCTTGGTTATAAATCCTATATTTTGTAAGAACTACACCGATAGAAGAACTTGCAGTATCCACTGCTCCTACTTCTTTCTCAATATTCGTAACAGTTTCATTTGGTAAATAATCTGCTTTATTTAAAATAACTTCTGACTTGGTAGAATCATCTGTAATCACTTCATAATCTACTGTTTCATCGTTAGAATCTGTACCAGGAACCCCTGATGCAGCACTAGAACCTGTAGCTTTATATTCATAAGTGCTATCATATAAACCTTGTTCTTGTCCTTCTGCCGCTGTATATTCTGTTGACATCTCAGTAATTTTGTCCATATTAAATTGCAAATTTTCCGCACTTACTTCAACATCATCATAATCACACGCTAACAAAATCTCTTTCACATTCTTTTGGAATGTGTTACGGAGCTTTTCTTTGTATTCTGCTTGGGAACTGATTTTTCCACCAAGAGTATCTTCTTCATCTCCTGAGAATAATACATTCCCTTCGCTGTCAACGATTGTCACTTTTTCAGTTGTTGCATTACCAACTGCACCAGCTAACATTTTTGCAATACCATTGGCACAATCTGCACTAATTGGTTCTTTCAATGTTAACATAACACTTACGGATGTTTCCACATCATCATCAAAAATAGTTGTATCAGAAGAACTTCCTTTAATATATACAGCTGCATCTTTTACATAATCCAACTTCATAAGGTTACTTCTAATATCGCTTTGAAATGCTAAGTTAAATTTTTGCTCTTTTTCCTGTTGTGTAGTGGAAATAGAGTTATTTAATGCATCATCCCATGACATACCTGTTGTTGGAATATCGTTTGTTCCCATAACAATAACAGCATCTTGATAACTATCACTGTTAACACTAACCGTCACATTATCGTCCTCTAGAACAGCATCGATAGCATTCTCTTGGAGCAATTTCATCATCTCACTGGCACTTTGTGTATCTTCAAATGTGTACAAAGTGGTATATTCTACTCTAGATAGGACAAAATATAATACAAGAAGCGTCATAATAACTACAGCAACTACACTTACTATAAGCATCTTCTGCTTCTTTGTTAGATTCTTCCACATTTCTACAAACTGGACAGGTATTTGCTTTAGTCTTTCTACCATATAATCCTCTTTCCGTTACATCACAGCCCCCACTGCAATGTTATTTTATATATATTAAGAGCGTACGCTCAAAAATTCTTTATGCCATTATTACTTTAATTAAATGTACTCTCTTTCTCTGGACAAAAGTGCATTTGTCTACTACAAGATTTATGCAAGATTCAAATTACAATCTTTTGCATTTTTGTAAGAACTTGTCTAACTAAAATGATAAGTTCATAATCTCTTTATACGCATCTACCAGGGAATTTTTAATTGCAACTGTATATTGCAAAGATATGTTAGCTTTCAGCTGTGCATTCTGTAAGTCAACTAAGCTGTCAGATTGTCCTAAGGCAAACTTGATTTGTTCTTCTTCTGCCTTATCAATATAAGAATTTGTCTCGTTCACACTATCTAAAGCAGATTGAAAAAATGTTTCAAACGCTTGATTGTTGTTACTTTGTACTTTAGAAGTGTTTTTGCTATAATCGTACTTTGTCGATATTGCGCTAATATTGTTAATACCCATCTTATCCATACCTTACCTCCACTATTTACCCATCTCTAATGTCGCTAACAAAAGACTTTTTGATGCATTGAATGCGGTAACATTCGCCTCGTAGGCCCTACTCGCATCAATTAAATTTGTCATCTCTGTAACTGTATTTACATTTGGATAGGATACATACCCATTCTCATCCGCGTCTGGATGGGAAGGATCATACACCATCTTTAAATCTTCAGATGTATCCTCTACTACTTTAACTACCTTTACACCACTACTTTTCAAACCAGATGCAGCACTTAACGCATCAGAAAAACTAAAATCTTGCTTTTCTGCGAACACAACTGTTTTTCTCCTGTAAACATCCCCGTCCTCATCTCTCGTTGTATTCACATTCGCTATATTTTCTGATATCGTATCCATTCGCAGACGTTGTGCTGTCAAACCACTTGCACTAATATTCAACCCACCAAAGATCGACATACCACTACTCCTTTCGGTTAAAACTCTTTAACCATTTTATTCACATCACTAATTTGTTGACAAAGCTGTCTTTATTCTACTGTACTCATTTGTAAGGGATTCCATTAACGCCTGATATTTTATTTGTGTCTTGGCCATTTCAGAATTTTCTGTATCAATATCGACGTTATTTCCATCATATCGATAACTATATTGAGAATTATCAACATAAGTTGTTGCTTGTAAAGAATCTAATTCAATATTTTCTATGCATTGATCTAAAGTATCACCATCGCAAACTTGCGCTGCTAAATACGATTCAAATTGAACATCTTTTCTTTTATAATTTGGTGTATTCACATTGGCAATGTTGTCAGATATCACTTCCATTCTAGACCAACTTGCATTTGCTGCTTTCCCAAGAACGTTTATATAACTAAACATATTAGCCACTGTCTCACATCCTTTCTATACTATTATACTAAAAAAACTTTAAAAAACAAGAAAATTTTGTTTTCAAATCGAACATTGTTCTTTTTTTCTGATTTTCATTTTATGTTTTCTTTCGACAAATTAACTATTTCTTGCGAAGATTATCTACTTCTTGAAACACTAAATCAATCAATACTTTAATATAAGTCCCTTTCATTCCAGATGACTTGGTTTCAATCACACCAGCACTTTCAAACTTTCTTAATGCATTCACAATAACCGAACGGGTTATCCCAACCTTGTCTGCAATCTTACTAGCAACCAAGATACCTTCTGTACCACCTAATTCGTCAAAAACATGTACAATCGCTTCCATCTCCGAAAAAGAAAGAGTATTAATTGCAGATTCTACAATTTGCTTTCTACGAATCTCTTCAGCGCTTTCTTCGCTAACTGCTCGTAACATTTCTAAACCAACAACGGTTGTCCCATATTCACTCAAAATAATATCATCAATATCATAAAGTGTATCATATTTATATAGGAATAAAGTTCCTAGTCTTTCTCCTGCAATATCAATTGGTGTTATAATAGCAGAGTACGATTCCATTTGTTCAAAATCAAATCCAAACGTCATCAGATTCACATTCTCAGTAGTGGATAGTACATTCAAAAAACGCTCATTTAAAAGCACATCTATGTAACCACCAACATTATCCTGAATAAACTGTGTAATTTCCTTCGTATCTCTCCTATTATGTATCCCTAGTATTTTTCCCTTTTTACTTATCACAAGGACATTGGAATTTAACGTATCACTTAACACATTGCAAATATCATTAAATACCACCTTTTGTGAATGGTTATAATGTAAAAGTTTTTTAATTTTTCGGGTCTTGTCAAGAAGTTCAACTCCCATATCCAACCTCCTTGTAACTTACACAAATTATCGTACTGCATTTTCCAAATCATTTTATCATACCGTTTCAACAAACACAATAGTAATTTGGTCATATAATCAGTAGTATATATTTCCACTCTTTCTGCATCACGCATCACCACAAGGATTATCCCCTATTAAAGCAAAAAAAGGAAACAGATAGGATTGTTTCTACCTGTTTCCTTTTCGAACGCAAACAGCCCATAAAAACAATTCAATATTTTATCTTGCAAAATACAATCTACAATTTATGCCAGATTACTCGTCTGCTTCTTTTTTCTTTTCTGTCACATATCCACACTTTGGATCTGCACACACAATACGAGTCCCTTTTTCAACCATATACCCATTACAATCTGGGCATTTTTCCTTGGTCGGTTTCTGCCATGACATAAATTCGCATTCTGGGTTATCTTCACATCCATAATATTTACGACCTTTTTTGGTCTTTCTAATGACTACTTCTTTTCCACAAGAAGGGCACGGTATCCCTATCTTTTCATAGTAAGGTTTTGTTACTCGACAGTCTGGGAAACCAGGGCAAGCCAAGAACTTACCATGTGGTCCATATTTCACAACTAAGTTACGTCCACATACTTCACAGATAACGTCACTTACTTCGTCTTCAATCTTAATCTCTTCAATTTCTTTTTCTGCTTGTAATACTGCTTCATGTAAATCAGGGTAGAAATTGCTAACCACTGTTTTCCATGCCACAGAACCATCTTCTACACAATCAAGTAGAGCTTCAAGATTTGCAGTAAAATTTACATCTACAATACTCGGAAATGAACTCTTCATAATTGAATTGACAACTTCACCGATTTCCGTTACATATAAGTTCTTATTTTCTTTTGCCACATAACGTCTTGCAATAATAGTTGTAATCGTTGGCGCATAAGTACTTGGACGACCAATCCCCAACTCCTCTAACGTTTTTACCAAGGACGCTTCTGTAAAATGAGCTGGTGGTTGTGTAAAGTGTTGTACTGGGAATAATTCTACTGGTGAAACACTAGACTCCGTTGTAATATTTCCAGAAACCACCGCATTTTCTTCCTTATCATCTTCACTACCATAAACATTTAAAAAACCTTCAAATACCAACTTAGATGCAGATGCAGTAAAGCGATAACCACCTCCATCAATCTTAATAGAAGTTGTTTCGTATTTGGCTGCTTCCATACGGCTTGCAACAAAACGTTTCCATATTAATTGATATAAGCGGAATTGATCTCTTGCTAGAGATTCTTTTACTACAGTTGGTGTAAGTTCTACATATGTTGGACGAATTGCTTCATGTGCATCTTGAATTTTCTTTTTGGATTCCTTTTGATTATCATTTTGAACTACAAAATTTTCCCCAAAATGCTCTGCAATATAGTTCTTTGCATCTTCATCCGCTTCATGTGAGATACGAGTGGAGTCTGTACGCAAATAAGTAATTAAACCAATTGTTCCTTTTCCTTTAATATCAATACCTTCGTATAACTGTTGTGCAATTCTCATTGTTTTCTGTGTTGAATAATTTAACAATTTTGCAGCTTCTTGCTGTAAGGTACTTGTTGTAAATGGAATTGGAGGTTTTTTCGTTCTTTCACCTTTTTTAATACTAGAAATTTCAAACTTTTCATCTTCTAATGCTTTTAAAATTTCATTTAATTCTTCTTCATTCTTTATGGTCATCTTTTGAGATTCTGTTCCATAAAACTTCGCACGTAGATTCTTCTTTTGTCCTTCTACTTTAAAGTCAGCATCTAATGTCCAGTATTCATCTGGCACAAACGCATTGATTTCTTCTTCTCTATCACAAATAATTCTAAGCGCAACAGACTGAACACGTCCCGCACTAAGTCCGCGTTTTACTTTTGCCCAGAGTAAAGGACTAATTCCATAACCAACCATACGGTCGATCATTCTTCTTGCTTGCTGAGAATCCACCATATTCATATCAATATCTCTTGCTTGTTTAATGGATGCTTTTACTGCATTCTTTGTAATCTCATTAAACGTAATTCTACTGTGCTTTTTATCATCTAGTTTTAACGCTTGTGATAAATGCCACGAGATCGCTTCTCCTTCACGGTCAGGGTCAGTCGCAAGATATACTTTATCTGCTTTTTTCACTTCCTTACGAAGTTTCGCCAAAAGTTCCCCTTTTCCTCTTATTGTTATATAATGAGGTTCAAATCCATTCTCTGCATCGAAGCCTAATTTGCTCTTGGGAAGGTCTCGGACATGACCATTAGATGCTACCACTTCGTAATTAGCACCTAAAAACTTTTTTATCGTTTTTGCCTTGGCAGGTGATTCCACAATCACTAAATACTTTGGCATTCTACCACTCCCTTATATTATTCGTTACATACTATATAAAAATTTTTCATCGTTTGTTTGATATAACCCTTTAACTCTAACGAGATTAAACAATCCATTACTTCGCTCAAACTAAATTTTGTATCCATCATGATTTCATTAATATGTTTTGGATTATAACTCAAATTAGCATACACTATTTTTTCCTTTGTTTCAAGCATATAATTATTTTTTTTAGAATCTTCATTTTTCTGACCATGCTCTGAAACACTTTTCACATAGTCTGAAAAATGATAATGCCCTAAGATATCAGAAGGTCCTTGTACTAAGTATGCACCCATCTTGATAAGCCTATTACAACCATAACTTTTTTCATCACCAATTCGCCCTGGAACTACAAAAATGTCTTTTCCCTGTTCCAATCCATAATCTGCTGTAATAAGCGACCCACTTCTATCTTCTGCCTCTACGATTAGAATTCCATCGCATAAACCACTGATAATTCGATTTCTCATGGGAAATTGTCCTGCAACTGGCGGTACTCCCATACAATACTCTGATATAATACCACCTCTTTTTATCAATTCATCATAAATCCATTGATGCTCTGGCGGATAACACACATCAATGCCAGAACCCAATACCGCAAAATTTTCTTTTCCTGCTTCAATTGCTCCAACATGAGCATATCCATCAATTCCTCTCGCCATTCCACTAATCACTTGAATTCCTGCCAGTGAAAGCTCTTTCCCAAACCATTTCGCCATCTCTCTTCCATAAGTGGAACAACTTCTAGAACCTACGATTGCAATACTCTTTTTCTCTCTATCTGGTAATTTTCCCCGATAGAACAAACCATACGGCACTTCTGATATCAATCTTAGCCCCTGTGGAAAATGTTCTTCTTCTCTTAGTACCAGTTGAATATTTCTTTCTAACAGCATATGATACTTTTTCTTCGTATATTTCTTTTCCTGCTGCAACCCATCTACACATGCTTTTCCAAATCCTTTGATAGAAAGAAGTTCTTTCTCTGTCGCTTGATAGATTGCCTCAATTGTCCCAAAATGATTCAGCAAAATCTCAATCCGCTTAAGACCAATCCCCTTTGCATTCAGAAGCCAAAACCATTTTTCATGCATTGTCATGTGTTACCTCCTTACCAAAGGTATCTCTTGCACCACGATAGAATATAGCTTCTTTTAAATGTTCTATCTTCACATTTTCCGCTCCAGCAAGATCAGCAATCGTTCTTCCTACCTTTAAGACTCTATGATAAGCTCTGGCTGTTAGCTGCATTCGTTCAAATATTTCTTGCAGAAATTCTTTTCCTTCACTATCTAACATCACATATTTCTTTATTAAACTTGGTGATAGTTGTGAGTTAAATTGAATTCCACAATCTTGGTAGCGCACAAGTTGTCTGTTTCGCGCTGTTTTTACTCGCTCTCGAATAGATGCAGATGTTTCGCTGTTTACCACTTGTAATGCACCATAGTCTAATTCAACTGCTTCTGCACAAATGTCAATTCTGTCTAAAATGGCTTTACTTATTTTACTCAAATACTTTTCAATTTGCCTTTGGCTACACTTGCATTTTCTCGTATTTGGATAAAATCCACATGGGCATAGATTTGTAGCCCCTACCAACATAAAGTCCGACGGAAATTCATATGTTGCATTAAGACGTGATAAAGATATCTTATTTTCTTCTAATGGTTGTCGAAGCACTTCAACAATATCTCGTCTATATTCACCTAACTCGTCTAAAAAAAGTACCCCTCCATTGGCTAAACTAATCTCCCCTGGTTTGGGTATGGTTCCCCCTCCAACTAGTGCATTCGTAGTAATCGTGTGATGCGGTGCCCGATATGGCCGACTTGTTATAAAAGAATTATTGCTATCTAAAAGACCTGATATACTGTATATCTTTGAAATCTCCATGGCTTCTTCAAAAGATAATTCTGGCATAATACTTGGAATTCTTTTGGCAAGCATCGTTTTCCCACTGCCAGGTGGTCCAGATATTAAAATATTATGATGTCCAGTAACTGCTATCTCAATGGCTCGTTTTAACAAATCTTGTCCTACTACTTCACTAAAATCCCCATTGGTATCTACATGTCTCGAAAGCAGTTTTGTAACATCGGTATAAACTGGCTTTATCTCCTGTTCACCATTTAGATATTTCACAACTTCATATAGGGTATCTACTCCTATAACGGATATCCCCTTTACAATAGAACCTTCTTTTTCATTCTCTTTTGGTACAATACAAAATTCAAATCCTTGCATTTTTGCTTCATAGACAATTGGTAATATTCCCTTTACACTTTGTATTTTACCATCTAACCCTAATTCACCAACAAACAACATATTATGTATATTTTTCACACTTATCATGTTCATACTACACAACAACGATAGCGCAATTGGAAGGTCAAATATAGTCCCATCCTTTCGAATATCTGCTGGCGATAAATTTACTGTTATCTTTTTTGCAGGTAGTTTAAAACCTGAATTCTTTAATGCAATTCGAACACGTTCTCGTGCTTCCTTCACCTGTGAACCAAGATAACCAACTAATTGAAATACAGGCAGACCATCACTTAAATCTGCCTCCACTTGTACAATATGTGCACGCATTCCTTGTAACGTTGCACTATATGTTTTACTAAACATACTACTCCTTTCATTGTTTTCCAATGAAAGCACATCATCTTTTTTTAGTATAACACCATTCAAATTGAAATCAACTATTATTTTAATTAATTATCTAAAATTTTCTTTATTTCATCCATAAATGTTGCCACATCTTTAAATTCACGATAGACAGATGCAAAACGAACATAAGCTACCGCATCCAAATTTTTTAATTTATCCATAACAATTTCACCAATAACAGCACTTGGAATTTCTTTTTCTTCCTTATTAAATATAGCAGTTTCAATCTCGTCTACTACTGCATTAATCTGATCCACTGATATTGGTCTCTTATGACAAGAACGGAAAATACCGGCTTCTATCTTTGTCCGATCATATGGTTCTCGATTCATATCTTTTTTTATTACCACTAATGAAATAGCCTCTACTTTTTCGTAAGTAGTAAATCGTTTGGAACAACTATCACATTGTCTTCTTCTTCGAATTATATTATTATCTTCTGCTGGTCTGGAATCTATTACTCTTGTATTATCTTCTCCACAGTACGGACATCTCATAGCAATCCTCCTCTTGTACACAATTTTATGTATTCATTATAACAGAGTTTGCAAATTTGGCAATTATAAAATGTAAAAATAAGAAGCTACAACTAGTCGTAGCCTCTTATCATCATTATAGGCATTTGCGTAAACACTTTTCCAATTCGACATTTACAAGTATTACGTCTCCACCCACTTTTTCGATATCACACAGATCGATTACGTATTCATTTTCACGTCCTATAAATCCAAACACTTTACATGGACCAGGAATAATAATGCATTTAATCTCTCCACATTCTAAGTCAAATTCGAGATCACATACAAATCCAAGCCTTTGTCCATCTACAACATTGATCACTTCTTTTTCTCTCAGATCGCAAATTCTCAGATTGTTCACCTCGCAAGAAGTTTCTTACTATATTATATGAAGGAACTCGTAATTTCATCCTTATTTTTCTGCTAAATAACTCTTCATATTTTTCAATGCTGATTTTTCTAATCGACTTACTTGTGCTTGACTTATATGAATCTCGTCCGCTACCTCCATCTGGGTCTTTCCTTGGAAGAATCGAAGCTTAATGATATTATTTTCACGGTCAGAAAGTCTGTCCATTGCTTCTTTTAGTGATATTTCTTCTACCCAGTTTTCTTCTTTATTTTTCTTGTCACTGATTTGATCCATTATAAACAAAGTATCTCCACCTTCTGAATAAACAGGTTCAAATAGTGAAACAGGGTTTTGAATTGCATCTAAGGCAAAAATGATATCTTTTGAATTCATGCCGATTTCGTTTGCAATTTCATTTACTGTTGGCTCCTTATCATTTTTCTTGGTTAGTGCTTCTTTTGCGTAAATTGCTTTGTATGCTGTATCTCGCAAAGAACGGCTTACCCTTATGCTGTTATTGTCTCGAAGATATCTTCGAATCTCTCCTATTATCATAGGAACTGCATAAGTGGAAAACTTAACATTTTGTGACAAATCAAAATTGTCAATGGCTTTCATAAGACCAATGCAACCAATTTGAAATAAGTCATCTACATTTTCATTGCTGTTGGAAAATCTCTGTATAATACTAAGTACTAATCGAAGATTACCTTTTATATAGAGTTCCCTTGCCTCCTTATCTCCACTCTGAATGCGTTGAAATAGAACTTCTTTTTCGGCATTCTTAAGTAATGGTAATTTTGACGTATTTACACCGCAAATCTCAACTTTATAAAGAGCCATATAGTACCTCCCAAATCTACCATTTTATTCTTCAGTCACATATAAAATGATTTACTATATGGGTGAGATTTATTCAGTTATTGATTTGGTAATATTGGGTAAATAATCTCACAAAATATTTTTATAAAACACAAAAAGAAAGACTACCCCTCACAGCAGTCTTTCTTCCTCTATATCATATACTCCTACTCCAACTTTAGCATTTCCTTTTTTAATCGTTTTATAATCTTTTTTTCTAATCTTGATATATAAGACTGTGAAATGCCAAGCAAATCAGCAACTTCTTTCTGTGTTCGCTCATTTCCATCCTCTGTATTCAGACCAAAACGAAGCTGCACAATCATTCGCTCCCTGTCGCTTAATTTGCTTAATGCTTTATTCAGCAGTTTTCGATCTACCTCATCTTCTAAATTCCGATATATAATATCTTCATCTGTCCCCAATATGTCTGATAGAAGCAACTCATTTCCATCCCAATCAACATTTAAAGGCTCATCAATAGACACTTCCATCTTCGTCTTACTATTCCTTCTAAGATACATTAATATCTCATTTTCAATACATCTAGATGCATAGGTTGCCAACTTTATATTTTTTTCTGGATTAAATGTATTGATTGCCTTGATTAGTCCTATCGTACCAATAGAAATTAAATCTTCCACTCCAATTCCTGTATTATCGAATTTTTTTGCGATATATACAACTAATCTTAAATTATGTTCTACTAAGATTGCCTTTGCTTCTGTATCTCGATCAGTCCCCAAACAACGAATTACGGCACTTTCTTCTTCAGTATCCAATGGCGCAGGTAAAACCTCGGCGCCTCCTATGTAGTGAATATCCCCTCTTTGCCCCATTAAAATTTGTTTCAAATCTGGGATAACACGAAATTGAAATTTATTTGGTAATGATATTTTAAGAAGCATTGACGTTCCCCCTGTTATATTTACTGATAATTCATATGGATTTACTATGTAGATATTATGTAATGTTATGAAATTTTTCTTACATCGTGATACTTGCCAACATCACGATATCATTTCATTATGCAAAATTACTTGGTATTTCCTTTTGGCAGATAATCTACCTGGATATAATCCCATTAAAACGTTCTCCCTACGTTTTAATCCAGACTCTTCACCTATCACAATAGAATCGAGCCGCACCGCAACTAACATTCCCTCTTCTTTTCCCACAGAGTGAAATGGTATCATTCGAATCATTATTGGAGTTTCCTCCTCTTCTTCCGTTTGCTGCGGACCCTCTTGCGAAACTTGATTCATATTCATATATGACAGAAGCATTTTTTGCTGGTTGACAGTAAATAACCCTTTCATCCACTCATATTCTGCAATGAGAACTGGTTCTCCACTAAGCGGATCAAAGAGCATATTCCCTGTATCTAATAGACCGATGCCTTCCAGTTGCCGTCCCTTATTTGTTATCTTTATGTGATGCAAAAGTAAGACATTTTCACGCACGGAATGAATAATTGCTGAAAAAATGGGATACAGCAAAATAATTCCACCAATGCAAGCTATTAGATGTAAGATAGAAACCTTTTCCAAAATTGTTCCTGAACACAATTGCCGATAATACTTTTCCATATCCAATCGGTAATACATAAAGTTTAGGAATCCATCCACAAAAAAAGCTATTCCGAAAAAAGCAATAACTTTTATCACATAAGCTCTCCAATCTTTGAATCCAAATGCAATCCACAAAACTAATGTGTGAATGCCAAGATACAAAAAAAGAAATTTTGCAAGTGTAGGCATTTTTAGTACAATCGCTATGCAACCACCAAAGGATGCTATAATGGATGCGATACTTATTCTTTGGATTGTTGTATGTTCTTTTAGTAGTTCTTTCATGATAAATAGCACAATAAAGTCCATTACAACGTTTACAAAAAAAATAAGATCTATGTAAACTATTAGATGCAATCTTCACCTCCAATTTCTTCCAAATTACAAAACATATTATAACCCATTTCAAAATGCAAATATGTCAAAATATGGAATAGTATTCTACTTTTTCATTTTCTTTTTTTTACATAATGTTGTATAAAGGGATGTTATTAGATAATCTTTTAGAATTTCGCTCTTTGTCTCTATGTATAAATATTAGAACTACGCTTGGTATTAGAGTTGATTAAGATGTAGAATCATCTTAGCCATATTAGAAATGCAAAAAGCACCCAATTGCTTGGGCACTTTTTATCTAAAATTCAATTTGAATTCACTATTTATGATTACGTTGCAAGAACTCTGGAATCTTAATTCCACCATGTTCAGATTCACTTCTTAGTGTTGGTTTCACTGGTTGAGCTTGAGGTTGTGAACCAAATGGACTATTCATAGAACCTGAAGACATAATAGGACGTTGTGTTGGAGCTTGTTTTGCTGCTACTGCACTAGATTGTCCTCTTACATAAGCTGCAGTTTCTTGCTGAGCTTGTGCTTGTTGGTTATATCCAAAGCTATTATTAGATGCCTTTGGAGCGGATGTATTTACAAAGGACGGTGTAACAATTGGACTACTCTGAGCTTCAAGACCAGTTGCAATAACTGTGATAACAGCTTGGTCTGGAGTTGTTTCATCATACATAGCACCAAAGATAATATTTGCTGTTTCTCCTGCTAATTCCTGAACAAACGTAGCCGCTTCATTTGCTTCAAATAAGCTTACATCACCAGAAACGTTGATGATTACATGAGATGCACCTTCAATTGTAGTCTCAAGTAATGGACTTGAGATTGCTGATTTTACTGCATCGATACATTTTTCATCCCCATGACCAACACCGATACCGATATGAGCAATACCTTTATCTTTCATAACTGTTTGAACATCGGCAAAGTCAAGGTTGATTAATCCAGGAACATTGATTAAGTCAGTAATACCTTGTACACCTTGTTGTAACACTTCATCGGCTTTACGAAGTGCATCTGGCATTGTTGTACGACGATCTACGATCTCTAACAACTTATCATTTGGAATTACAATTAATGTATCTACATTAGCTTTTAATTTTTCAATACCACCAATTGCATTGTTCATTCTAGCTCTTGCTTCAAACTTAAATGGTTTTGTTACGATACCTACTGTTAAGATACCCATTTCCTTTGAAATCTGTGCAACTACTGGCGCAGCACCTGTTCCAGTACCACCACCCATACCACATGTAACAAATACCATGTCGCATCCTTTAATTACTTCTGCTAATTCATCGCGGCTTTCTTCCGCTGCTTTTTCTCCAACCTCTGGTTGTGCACCTGCTCCTAACCCCTTGGTTAGTTTTTCTCCAATTTGAATACATGTTGGCGCTTTACATGTTTTTAAGTGTTGCTTATCTGTATTGATACATACAAATTCAACCCCTAAGATATTTTCTTCAATCATTCTGTTTACAGCATTATTACCAGCGCCGCCAACTCCCACTACAAGAATCTTAGCTGCAGATTCTGGCTCGTTTGTTCTTATCTCAAGCAAGGTACTTCCTCCTTTTATATATATTAAAAAAATCCCTAACATTCCATTTATCATCTACTAAAAGCAAGTAAATCCTATAGTATATAATATATTTTTTCCAATAAATAATCAACCCTTTCTGAAAAGAAAATTATTCCTCGCGAAAAATAATCTTTGTTTCATTTCCCGTGTAGGACTGCATGTCCAAAACACCCTTAATATTTTTCTCTTTTGCCATTGGAAGAATGTTTGTTAAATCTGCAATCTGGGTATCGTAATAATCCCTTTTTCCCAGCAGAATTTTCACCTTTCCAGAATATAAAGTTACTTCATAATTATAATTGAAAAATATTTTATCTATATCTAACTCATACCGCTGTATAAGCAGAGATATCGCAAGTATTGTATCGAAGACACTACTATCTTCTACGTTTAATTCTTCATGTAGATTCATTTCTTTAAAATTCAGCCCAGTAACCAACGGGATGGATTTAATTTTTTCTGTTGATGTTTCTACGATTGTACCATCCTTATCAAGATATAGGTATTCTCCCATATATTTTATGCATGAAATCATTGCTTTCTCATATATATTAATATGTATTTTATTTCTACTGATAAAATCCATATCAAATCCATCTACAAAAGGAATCGAAACACTCTTAAAAAACTTGTATTTTATATAAAAAATAATTGTGTTTTCATCTAATACAGACTGTTGAAACTTGTCCGTAATTTCCTCTTCCGAATAGTAGTCGCAGCCTGTAATCTGCAACTCGGTTAGTTTAAATGCTGTGCCAATTAAAATGCATAGTATACACAAAAGTAAGGCACTCATTAACAAAATTATCATACGGTTATTCTTTTGTACCTTCTGATCTTTCTTTTGAAATATACTCATCCTATCAAGCTCCTAAACTACATGAATTCAATTTCTATCGCATACTTAATCTACTTTCGTAATGTTCGCATGCAATTTACGATAACATTCTACTATATTTTCATAGCCACGTTCAATATATTGAATACTGGAAATTGTAGTAATTCCCTCCGCCATAAAACCGGCTATTAGTAGCGCAGCGCCACCTCTTAAATCCTGTGCTTCAACATCTGCACCATGCAAGGTTTCTACACCTCTTATAATAGCTGCTCTACCCTCTACCATAATATCGGCTCCCATTTTGCGTAATTCATCTACTGTTTTATAGCGTCCCTCAAATAAGTTTTCAATAATAATACTTGTTCCTTTGGCTTTTGTTAAAACTGCCATAGTCTGAGACTGCATATCAGTTGGAAAGCCTGGATATGGTCTTGTGCGAATCAAATCTATCTTTTTCAAGTCTCCTGAGGATTCAATATGAATCCCTTTTTCTGTTGGACATATACAGACGCCCATTTGTTTATACACTTTAATGACTTCATCTAATTGGGATAAGCAATTTACTTGAATGTCTGCCTCTCCACCTGTACCTGCAATTGCAGCTACATAGGTACCCAAAACAATTCTGTCACACATAACCTCATAATCGACGCCATGTAAGGATGAAACTCCTTTAATTACAATTAACTCAGTTCCATCACCAATGATTTCTGCGCCCATTTTTCTCAAGAACCTACATAATTCTATTATCTCTGGTTCTTTTGCAGCATTATGAATGGTTGTAACACCATCCGCAAGGACAGCTGCTAAAATAATATTTTCTGTCGCACCTACACTCGGAAAATCAAGTTCAATTTCTTCACCAAGCAGCTTACTGCATTGGCAAAGAATATTGTCCTCAGATTCAAAAATTTCTACATTCATTTTCCTTAACGCATCTAAATGCAAGTTAATCGGACGTGCTCCAATGGAACATCCCCCTGGATAAGAAATTTCAACTTTTCCTTCTCTTCCAAGCATAGCTCCAACTAAAATAATTGATGACCTCATTACTCTAGCGTGCTTTTCTAAAAGTTTTGTTGATTTTATAACCCTGGCGTCAATTACTACTGTACTCCCCTCCCATTGCACGTTACAACCAAGGCTTTCTAGCAGATGTATCATAGAATAAACATCGCTGATCTTCGGACAACGACTAATTCGAACAAAGTCTTTACACAAGATACAGGCCGCCAGCATTGGCAGTATTGCATTTTTCGAGCCCTGTACTTCGACTTCTCCGTATAAATGTTTTCCACCCTCAATTTTGAGAACTGCCATCGGGACACACCCCATAAAGCTTGAAATATACTATCATTATATGAACTCTATAGGATTGCGTGAACGTCTTATGTCCTTTCTGTGCGGATTTGATTGGATACACTCAGTGCCAATCCCATCTCAGCTAACAAAATCGCAATGGAAGTACCACCATAACTAATGAAAGGCAATGGGATACCCGTTGACGGAATGGAATTTGATACTACTGCTACATTTATAATAACCTGTACGGCAATATGAATTAGAATTCCCGTACAAATGAGGCCTCCGTATAAATCTGGTGCATTAATTGAAATAATAAATAAACGCCATATTAAAAGTACAAATAATAAGATAACAGCTACGGCTCCAAATAGACCAAGTTCTTCACATATAATCGCAAAAATCATATCATTATGAGATTCTGGAATAAAACCAAGCTTCTGCATACTGTTACCTAATCCAGTACCGAATAAACCACCTGATGCAATGGCATACAACCCTTGAAGTATCTGAAACCCTTGTGTATGATTTTCCACATCAAGCCAAACTTGAATACGAACACTTCGGAACGCATCTCCAAGGAAAATATATGCCGCAACTAATGCAACGAAAAAGATCGCAAATACAAAGTAATACCATTTTTTCTTACTTGCTACAAAACATATTCCAACGCAAATTGCAGACACAACTAATGCTGTACTTAAGTTTTCTTTTGCAATCAGACCGATAATCGGAACCATAAATACCATTACCCGTACAAATCCACCCATTCGATTCAAACTCCGTGGCAACAAATGCACAATGTAAGCTACAAATACAATTGCTACTATCTTAGAAACCTCAGATGGCTGGAAGGTTCCAAGTGGTCCAAGATTAATCCATCGCTTCGCACCATTGATTTCCATACCAAAAAGCAAAACATATACTTGCAACACAATTGCTAGAAAATATCCAAGGGTTACAAGTTTACATGGAATTCCAGGTATCTTCTTAATTAATACATGATAATCTATCTTCGAAACTGCAACCATGGCAATTACTCCTGCTATTACTGCAACCAGCTGCTTCTTTAAAAAGTAAGCGGCATCGGAAAACTTCACCTGTGCAGTATAGGAACTTGTACTGTAAATCATAATCAGTCCAAAGCAAGAGAGAAAAATGGTCAGAAACAACAGACTATAATCATAGTAATTATTATATTTTTTACTTCGTTTTTCATTCTCCCTACTAGTTTTAGCCACGGTTAAACACTCCTACTCTTAATAAACTGAAATTCTAGCTTACAGACTCTTTGCAAGTTCTTTAAATATCTTTCCACGTACTTCATAGTTTGGGAACATCCCCCAACTTGCACATGCAGGAGATAATAATACTGCATCACCACATTGTGCATGCTCGTAACACACTTGAACTGCTTCCTCTAAACTTTCAGCTAATACGATGTGCTCAAATCCACATCTTCGTGCTGTTTCAGCTATCTTTTCTTTTGTCTGACCTATTAATACTAAAAGTTTTACTTTTCCATCGAATGCTTCAATCCATTCTGTAAAATCTCCGCCTTTATCATATCCACCACCAATTAATAAGGTAGGTCTTACCATCGCTTGAATTGCTTTGATGGCTGCATCTGTGTTGGTTCCTTTGGAATCATTGTAGAATGCAACACCATTTTTCTCTATTACAAATTCAATACGATGTTCTACAGCTTCAAATCTACAGATTGCTACACGAATTACATTCATTGGTACACCGATTTTATAAGCGATTGCAACTGCCGCCATTACATTTTCGTAATTATGTGCCCCTAATAACTTCAAATCATGTATATTGCAAACTTTAATTTCGGTGTCTTCTTTTAAAATAATATCTTGCTCATCATTTAAATAGATACCACGTTCTAATTCTCTTTGGCTACTAAAGAAAAGAACATTTGTATTCAATGACTCTGCACGATTTCTTAATACTTCATCTTCATAATTTAATACACACCATTCGTCTTTTGTCTGATTCTTTGTAATATTGAATTTTGTATCAATATAACATTCCATTGTGTGATGACGATTTAAATGGTCTGGTGTGATATTTAAAATTGCGCTTACGGTTGGATGAAACTCTTCAATGGTTTCTAATTGAAAACTACTAATCTCAGCAACTACTACTGTGTCATCTTTTGTTTCTAATGCCACATCTGTATATGGATTTCCAATATTTCCAACAACAAATACAGATTCGTAATGAGCTTTCATAATCTCACCAACTAAAGATGTTGTTGTTGTCTTTCCATTAGTTCCTGTAATTGCTGCAATATTGCCTTTTGCAAACTGGTATGCAAGTTCAATCTCACCCCAGATGCGTACATTTTTGTTACGGAACTGTTCAACGATAGGAATATCAATTGGTACTCCAGGACTTAACACAAGTAATTCAATCTTTTCTTCTAACTCACTTGGTAATGTTCCTAATACAACCATAACACTACTATCTACTTTGGATTGAATCTCTTCTTTATTAAGTTCTTCATTTCCATCAAATAAAATTACATTTGCTCCTTGTTTTACAAGAAGACCAGAAGCAGCAATTCCGCTTTTTCCTGTTCCAATTACTAACACATATTTTCCTGTTATTTTCATTTCCCTATCCTCCAAACATCGTATCTACAGTGCAAGATATGCTACTAAACATAAAAGTGCTGTTACAATAGAAAATATCGCTACGACTCTTGTTTCAGACCATCCACATAACTCGAAATGATGGTGGATAGGAGCCATTTTAAATATTCTTTTTCCATTTGTTAATTTAAAATACGTTACTTGTAACATAACAGATAATACTTCTGCTAAATAGATAAATGCTACAATGACGATGAAAAATGGCATTTTTAACATATATGCTGTTGCAGCTACAAATCCTCCTAGTGCAAGGGAACCTGTGTCACCCATGAATACACGTGCTGGATATACGTTGTATACTAAGAAACCTAATAAACTACCAACCACTGCACAAGTAATCGGTGCAATTCCACTTCCTACTCCAATTGCAATTACAGAGAAGAAGGTTGCGATACAAACCGTAACACTGGATGCAAGACCATCTAAACCATCTGTAAAGTTTGCACCATTGGCTGTACCGATGATTACAAAATACATAAGTGGAATAAAGATGTAATTCGGTAATGTGATTGTTCCATAGAAAGGAATAATCGTTTCAGTTCCTAATCCACATGTTCTTGTAATGTAAAAATAGAAAATTGTTGTAACTACTACTTGTGCCAAGAATTTCTGCCAAGCTCTTAAGCCTAGAGAACGTTTCATAACAACTTTAATATAGTCATCTAAAAATCCAATTAATCCAAATCCTAATGTTAAAAATAGAACTGGAATAATTTCCTTATCTTCTTTTACATAAAACAAAGATGTAATGACAACACTACATAAAATGATTAGTCCACCCATTGTTGGTGTACCAGCCTTTTTCAAATGTGACTCTGGTCCTTCATCTCGTACGAACTGACCAAATTTCAGTTTCTTTAAAAAAGGAATAAAAATTGGGCTTAATACCACGCTAATTGCAAAAGATATTAAAACCGCTAATATAACTTTTGACTCCATTATTTTCACCTCGTAATTATCTTAGGTATTGTTTAACTACATTATTATATTCTATTACTTTTTCATTATCAAGAGAGATTTTCTGACTATTCTAGCACTCTCTTATTCAACACTTTCTCCTGTCGCTCCGTCTTTTGTTTCTACATAAGACTCTTCTACTCCAAGATAAGGAAGCACATTTGCGAGAAGCTCTTTGATAACGGGAGCTGCAATTGTACCACCATAATATGTTCCAGTTGGTTCATCAATCAAAACAATTGCTATGATTTTTGGATCATCTGCAGGTGCAAATCCCATAAAAGATGAAATATACTTATTACTACTACGTGGAAGTTTTTCGGATGTTGCTGTCTTGCCACCAATCTGATAGCCTTCAAGATAAGCATTTTTTCCACTTCCTTGTGAAACAACGGATTCTAGTAACATTTTCATTGTTTCCGAAGTTTCATCCTTTATAACATTTTTTTCTACTGGATAATCAATCTTCTTTACAACTGTACCATCTGCGTTGGATATGGACACTCCAAAATGCGGAGTGACTAGGGTTCCACCATTGATAACAGCACTTGCTGCACGTAACAATTGCAGCGGAGTTATCTGAAATCCTTGCCCAAATGACATGGTTGCAAGTTCGACTGGTTTTACATTTTCAATCTTATGCATAATAGAACTTGCTTCTCCTGGAACATCAATGGATGTTCTTTGGAACAAACCTAACTTTTTGAAATTTTTATACATATTTTCAGGACCAACTCTTGCGCCTATCTCCATAAATACTGGATTGCAAGAATTTTGAATTCCTTGAACAAATGTCTCTGCTCCGTGCCCAGCCGTTTTGTGACATCGAATCTTACGATCTTCTACTATCTTAAATCCTGGACAACTAAACGTATCATTAAGGGAAACAACACCTTCTTCCAATGCCGCCGTAGCTGTAATTACTTTAAATGTGGAACCTGGCTCATATGTATCACTAATACAACCATTTCTCCACATTTGATTCAGGGCATTGTTTTTTTGCTCACTGGTCATTGTTGCCACATCCACACCAGCTACACTAACATCTGTCAATGTATACGGATCGTTCAAATTGAACTCTGGATAGTTTACCATGGCGTAAATCTCGCCATTTTGTGGATTCATTGCTATCAGCTTTACATTATTTGCTTCTTTTGCTTCATATACTTTCTTTGCTGCTTGCTCTGCATATTTTTGGATATTTACGTCTATACTGAGATTCAAGTTATTTCCTGGTACTGGTTCAACTCGATTTTCAGCAGCATTTTCTATTTCAACACCTCTTGCTGTTGTCAGCGTAAGGATGGTTCCATCAATTCCATGTAAATACTCTTCATACTCAACTTCCAATCCGATGATACCTTGGTTATCACTACCTGTAAATCCGATTACTCTAGAAGCTAAGGTTTCCAATGGATAAAATCGCTTATAATCTTCATCTATCATAACGCCTGCTAAATCGTATTCACGAATCTTATCCGCTAACTCTTTGTCAACATTGGACTTTATACGTTCAATGGATGATATCTTTTCCACTCTTTTACGAACTTTTTCTTCTGTCAAACCTAATTCTTCTGATAATACTTGAATTACCCGTTCTGGGTCTTTTATCTGGGAATGTATAACAGATATGGTGCAGACTGGCTTATTATTGGCAAGTTCTACACCATTACGATCTAATATTTTACCTCTTTCGGCTTTTATACTTCTTTCTCTTTCGTGAATCTGACGTGCTAAGACGCCGTAATGATCCGCTTGATAGATCATTAGATAGCCTAGTCTCCCTGTAAGGAGTAATGCTGCAATTACTATAAAGGAAACGATACTCGTTAGATTTCGTTTATTAAAAGTCTTATATGGTTGCATACTGTCCTTCCTCACTATACTTATCATCTTATTTTATTATGAGGAAGTACAAAATATGCAAACATTTTCTTTGGATTACAATCCAATTATTCAACAATATTAGAATCTCCTGTATTTTCGTCTACTGCTGGCAATTCTATATCATCTTGTTCTATACCAGATTCATCACCAACTGTTTCTGCTGTCTGACCTTCTGGAGTTATACCTTCTTCTGTATCTGAACCAGATTCTGTTCCTGTTGCATCTTCACCTTGTTCTGTCTGTTCTGAATTGCTCTTGTTTGTCTCACTATTATCAGAATCATTATTCGTGCTACCATTCGCATCATTTTGTGCGTCATCATTTTTTGTTGCCTCATCCTCCTCAGACTTCTCTACAACTGCAGTTTGAGGAATTCCTAAGAATGGGAAAATAGCTTCTGCAATATCATGGAACAATTGAGATGCATAGGTACTGTGAGCTTGATCCTCTACAGCCGGTTCATCTACTAATGCGTAAATTAAAACTTCTGGATCTTCTGCTGGCGCAAATCCAATAAAAGAAACCAAATACTTCTTACTACCACGAGGTAATTTTTCGGCTGTACCAGTCTTACCTCCAACCGTATACCCTTCTACTTGTGCTAATGTTGCCGTACCATTTTCCACTGTCTGAAACAAATATCTACGAATCTTTTCGCTTGTATCACCAGAAACGGTCTTTTTCACTAATTTTTCTTGTGAACTTTCAATCGTAGCACCAGTTGTACTTTGAATTTCTTTTAACACATGTGGTTCATAATAATAACCACCATTAATTAAAGAAGAGATAGATGCTGCAATCTGTAACATCGAACAGTTAAAACCTTGTCCGAATGAAGACGTTGCCAATTCTGTCGGCCCAAGATTTTCTTCTTTAAAGATATACCCCGATGTCTCTGCTGGCAAGTCAATTCCTGTTTTAGAACCAAACATAAAGTTAGTCTGATATTTATAAAAAGAGCTTGCTCCTAACTTCTCAACGATCTGCATTAATGCTGAGTTACAAGAATACATAAGAGATTGTTGCAAAGTAATTGAACCATGACCTGTTCTTGATGCACATCGGATACGTACACCCGATACGTTATACGCACCTCCACAATAGAACTTAGATTTTTCTTTTACTAGGGCTTCTTCTAATGCTGCCGCAACTGTAATCGGCTTAAAAGTAGAACCAGGTTCAAATGTATCACTTACAACAAAATTACGCCAAATCTTATTCAGCGCTTCTAATTCTTCCTCCTCTGACATTGCTTTAATTTCTTTTTTGGAATAAAACGATGTCAAATCTTTTGGATTATTTAAATCGTACTGTTGCCCCGATGTCATGGCTAAAATCTCACCATTTTGTGGTTTCATAACAAGTACGGCTGTATTACTACTTCCAATTTCTTTATTAAATGCTGCTACTTTTTGCTCAACAATCTGCTGAATATTTGCATCCAAGGTAGATACAATCGTGTTACCATCTGTGGCTGGCTTAACCACTCGTTCCAAATTCAACTCAGAATCAAAATAGCCGTATGACCTTCCATCTTCTCCTGTTAACTCGTCGTTATAGAAAGATTCAATACCAGTACTTGTACCGCTACTTGTAAATCCGACTACATCACATGCTAACGAAGAATTTGGATACACACGTTTATAATCATCTTCAAACCATACACCTTCTATGTTCTCATCGTCTTCTTGCATCGCCTCAAATGCTTCTACCTTATCGGCTACAATAGACTTTTCAAATACCACGTATTGTGAATTTGGTTTTGCTTCTAAGATAGCTGTTATCTCTTCTGGATTAATAGAAAAGCATGTCTCTAATGCCTTTAGTGTAGGTTCTAGATATTCTTCTTTTGACAGCATTTTTACTGGGTCTATAATCATATTGTAAACTCGAATGCTCTCCGCTAAAACGGTACCATTACGATCTAGGATCGCACCTCTTCGATACGCAATAGCGTTACTTACATAGGTCTGCTGGGAAAGTACCCTTCTCTCATATCTGTCACCATCGTTATAGTTTAGGTAAACCAAACGAACAATTAATGCCACAAACATAAGCACAACTACTACAAACACAAGTAGTAGATTTTGCTGCATAAACAAACCAAATCTTTTCTTTTTTTTCTTCTTGCTGGGTATTCTCTCCTCCATCCAATCCACCTACTTATCCTAAGTTGCTTTTCACTTTTTTAATGATCTTCTTTATTAAATTATCTTCCTTTGTTTCTGGAATATCTGAATATTGCTTCAAGTAATCACTCTTTACTTGTTCATATTCAATAATCTGCTCCGCACTTGGATGAACCATTCCAAGCTCTTCCGTTGCGATTTTGTAGACTTCTGATAAATCCACATCATCTTCTACTCGCTCTAGTGCAAGCTGATTGGCATCTTGAATTGATATAATCTCATTTTCAAGGGCTGCAATCTTTTTACTCGTATTCGTAACATCACTTCGTACATTAAGATAAGAAAGACAGACATAAAACGTAAATAATACTGCACCTGTCAAAACAAAGAAAGTTGTTAATTCCATTCTCTTCTCTTGTTCTCTTTGTAAACGTCTTTTTCTCGCTTCGTTGCTTCGTTTCTGTCTCTCTGCTCGCTCCCTTTTTTCAAGCCAGTCAGACATGGATTCTTCATAAGAATGCGGATTAGATTCGTGATTTAATTTTCGTACATTATTTCCTTCAATCACATATCTACTTTTCGTATTGGTATAATGATTAGTCTTCATGCTCTCTCTCCCTCACTCTCTATTTTATTCTTTTGTGTACTTATATGCTAGTGACGTTCAAAAACCCTAAGTTTTGCACTTTTTGAACGTGAATTATACTCTAACTCTTCCTCACTTGGTAAAATTGGTTTTCTGGAAATGACTTTTCCCTTTGACTTTTTGCCACATGCACATACTGGAAAATTCGGTGGGCATACACATGGATTCTCTGCATCACGAAAACTATTTTTTACGATTCTGTCTTCTAATGAGTGGAATGTGATGATGCAAAGTCTTCCACCTTCATTTAGTAAGTCAATCATATCATTTAACGTATTGCGTAATACATCTAGCTCATGATTTAATTCAATTCGAATTGCCTGAAATGTTCTTTTGGCAGGATGTCCTCCTGTCATGCGCACCTTCATTGGTATCGCGCCCTTTATAATCTCTGCTAATTCTAAAGTTGTCTCAATTTCTTTCTCTTCCCTAGCTTTTACAATATGCTTTGCAATATTTTTTGCAAATTTATCTTCACCATAATCTCTTATGATTTTATACAATTCCATCTCTGAATATTGATTCACGATATCTTTTGCTGTTTGTAGTTGTCTTTGATCCATTCTCATATCAAGGGATGCATCCTCTCGATACGAAAATCCTCTCTCGACTGTATCTAATTGATAAGAAGAAACTCCTAAATCTAATACAATCCCATCTACTTTTTCAATTCCAAGCTCTGATAAAACATGTTTCATATTGCAATAATTATCCCGCACGATTGTTACTGCATCTTTAAATTCTGCTAGTCGATTGCCAGCTGCTTGGATGGCTGCCGCATCTTGATCAATTCCGATTAATCTTCCGTTTCCATTCATCCTTTTTAGGATCTCAT
The DNA here is from genome assembly GCA_964409685.1 of uncultured Anaeromicropila sp. Lineage (GTDB taxonomy): Bacteria > Bacillota > Clostridia > Lachnospirales > Lachnospiraceae > Clostridium_AI. The sequence goes on along the minus strand of CAYPEJ010000011.1, from coordinate 75,280 downwards.
AAGAATGGCCTCCACCACCGAGTGTGCCATCCACGTATATTTTTTCTTCTCTTACATTTAAATTATCTACAGTTTCATTTAACAAAACTGAAATGTGATTAAATTCCATCTTATTGTGCCTACCTTCCTTCTAGAAACTTAAACCAAACGTGGACATATGGTCTGCGATCTCGTCCATATTGTCATAAGTATTATTTTCTTCCCAACGTCCTTTACTCCATATCTCTATTTTGCTCAAAACTCCAACAAATACTACATCTTTTTCTAAACCTGCGTGTTCTCTTAATTTAGTAGGAATCAAAACACGACCTTGTTTATCTACTTCACAAGCTGCAGCACCTGCCATAAAGTAGCGTTGTAACTGTCTGGCTTCTTTATTTCCAGGAAGCTTTCTTAACTCGTCCACAAATTTCGTCCACTCTTCATTAGGGTATACAAATAAACACCCATCCAAGCCAAGAGTAATAACAAACTCTTCTCCTAGTTCAGCTCGGAATTTGGATGGCATGATAATTCTGCCTTTGGCATCAATTGTATGATCATACTCACCCATGAACATGGACTTCACCTGCCTTTTCATGCTCCACTTTGTAGGGCTACTTCACCACTTTCCACCACTACGCTCCACATGTGTATTAATTTTATACCTTTTTCAGGAATAGATCAAGTTAAACGTTAAAAAAATAGCATATTATTACGACATGAAGTAGTAATAAATGCTATTTCTTTTCTATACTTTTTCAATTTTCGTTATAATGAATTACTTTTCATAAATTTTCGTCTTTTTACTATGATACATCCTACTGATACAAAAAACATACCAAATGCTAATAATTGAGACACTGCAATATTCGTTCCCCAAAGTAAGAGCTGGTCTGTTCTGAGCCCTTCAATCCACACTCGCCCAAGTCCATATCCTGCTAGGTACATAAAGAATAATTCTCCATTGAACTTCTTATATTTGGTATAGCATAAAATAAAAATTAAAACACCTAAATTCCACAAAGATTCATATAAAAAGGTTGGATGTACTTGAATATAGCCATCTTGTACGTATTGCGCTAACTGTGATGCGGAATCAGATGACATATGTTGTCTTGCAACATCCCAAGGAAGTCTCATAGCAAGTATGTTATCTGTGTAAGAACCGAATGCTTCTTTATTAAAGAAGTTCCCCCACCTACCAATAATCTGCCCTGTTAAAAGACCTGCAACTGCTGTATCTGCCATCAACCAGAAGGATTGTTTTTTTACTTTTGCGTAAACGATACAAGTTAGGATACCACCAATTACACCACCATAAATAGCTAATCCGCCTGTTCGTAAATTCACAATCTGTAACAAATTTCCTTTAAATTCATCCCATGTAAAGATGACATAATATAATCTTGCGCCAATTACAGAAAATATAATTGCATAAATTGCGAAATCAAGATACAATTCTGTATTTTGATTGGTTCTCTTTGCTTGCCATTCTGCAACAAGGTAACCACATATCATTCCAAATGTAATAATCATTCCATAGTAGGCAATATGAAAACCAAATACACTAATATAACTTCCTACATTTTCAAAATAAATCCCCAGATTCGGAAAACTTACTTCACACCCTGACAAAGGAAACACCTCCATATGCACAAAAATTTTGCTTCTGATTGCAATCTTATCTAATTATTAAAGAAGTCCTCCGCTTATTAAGCCGAGGACTTACTATTTATAAGCACTTTACTATCATCAAAGCATTTATATTATACGTTGAAACGGAATAAGATAACATCCCCATCTTGAACAACATATTCTTTACCTTCTGAACGAACAAGTCCTTTTTCTTTCGCTGCGTTCATAGAACCACATTCTACTAAGTTGTCATAACTTACTACTTCTGCACGAATAAATCCACGTTCAAAGTCACTATGAATTTTACCAGCAGCTCCTGGAGCTTTTGTTCCTTTTGTGATTGTCCAAGCTCTTGTTTCTTGTTGACCAGCTGTAATGTAGCTGATTAAACCTAATAAGGAATAGCTTGCACGAATTAATTTTTCAAGACCAGATTCTGTTAATCCTAAATCTTCTAGAAATTCTTTCTTTTCTTCATCATCTAATTCTGCGATTTCTTGTTCGATTTGTGCACAAATTACAAAAACTTCCGATTGTTCACCTGCTGCAAACTCACGAACACGTTTTACATTTTCATTTGTCTCACCATCGTTTGCTAAATCATCTTCTGAAACATTAGCCGCATAGATTACTGGCTTATTTGTCAATAATTGATATCCTTTTAAGAATTCGATTTCTTCCTCATCATCTACTTCAAAGCTTTTTGCCATTTTGCCAGCTTCTAAATGTTCTTTTAGACGTTTACAAAATTCTACTTCTTTTGCAAGTGTCTTATCATTACGAGCACCTTTAGATGCACGCGCAATTCTACGTTCAATCATTTCCATATCAGAGAATACTAACTCTAAATTAATTGTTTCGATATCACGAAGTGGGTCGATAGAACCGTCTACGTGAATGATGTTGGAATCTTCGAAACAACGAACTACATGTACGATTGCATCTACTTCACGAATATTTGCAAGGAATTGGTTTCCTAAACCTTCTCCTTTGGAGGCTCCCTTAACAAGTCCAGCGATATCAACAAACTCGATTGTTGCAGGAATTAATTTTTGTGAATCATACATATTACTTAGTACTTCCAATCTTTCATCAGGTACTGCAACAACTCCTACATTTGGATCAATCGTACAGAACGGATAGTTAGCGGATTCTGCACCTGCTTTAGTAATTGAGTTAAATAATGTACTTTTTCCTACGTTTGGTAATCCTACGATTCCTAATTTCATTTTTTCCACCATGCCTTTTCATTTTAATCTTACGTCTTCACTAGATTTACCGAGCATAATCGTTAATCCAGTGATTCTATCACTAACAAAATTCCTTTGCTCAAAACAACTTCTGCCGTCATATCTACAATTTCATTACTGATTCCTAAACTTTCACCAAATACCATTGTACAATCTTCTAGCGGATATTTAAACCCCCTTAATGATAGATTCTCAATTTTCTCGGTAAAAGGTATGAAAGAAATGTAATCACCGTACGTTTCTTCCTTTTTTATCTGAATCGAACTATCAATCATGGATATTCGATTATTTTCATCAATCAAATAAGTTTTGACTTTTGATGATAAAGTTTTTTTCAAAATGTGAATATTCCCAAGTGTATGATCCATACGACTTCCGATTCCACCCAATACATAGATACACTCTGGCTTCTTACTTAACGCAACCTCCAAAGCAATATCGGTATCTGTATTATCCTTAATTGGATTGAACTGTCGTATCGGTGTATTCTTCCCTTTATAATATTCAAGTATCTCACTGGAAATCGTATCAAAATCACCAACGATTTCGTCTACAGGAATCCCTGCTTCATAAGCATATCGAAGACCACCGTCTACACAGATTACATAAGGGCAAGCGTTTTCACAAAATAATTCATTTAGGAATTTCTTCAAAAATTCCACCTTAACACTTCCACCCGAAATAATGCAAATGATTTTTTTCTCCATATTTACCACACTATCGAACACGTGCAAACGCATCTTTAAACCCTTGCACGTTCTTTTTAACATCGCCTTTGTAAACTGCGGTTCCTGCAACAAATACATTTGCACCAGCTTTCATAACAGCTTCCACATTTTCAAGGGAGATACCACCATCTACTTCGATATCTACATTTAAATTTCTCTCATCAATGATTTTTCTCAATGCTTCAATCTTTTGTAATGTATTTGGTATAAACTTTTGTCCTCCAAAACCTGGATTTACACTCATCAAAAGAACCATATCCAATTCTTCTAAAATATAATCTAACACACTTAATGGTGTTGCTGGATTTAATGCAACACACGCCTTCATTCCTGCATCTTTAATCGCCATAACGGTACGATTTAAATGTGTACACGCTTCTGCATGCACTGTAAGAATATCAGCTCCACAGTCTTTAAACTCTTGAATATATCGGCTTGGTTCGTCTATCATCAAATGTACATCAAATGTTTTATCTGTTATTCCACGTATGGATTGAATTACAGGCATACCAAATGAAATACTTGGCACAAAGCTTCCGTCCATAACGTCAATGTGAAGCATATCTGCCCCAGCTTTGTCAACCGCCTCTACTTCCTTCTGTAATTGTTTAAAATCCGCTGCCAACAGCGAAGGCGCTAACTTATACATATCATCCCATCCTTAATACTTTTTCTGTTGTTTTAGTTCTTCATATAAAAATTTATAATTATCATATCGAATTTTACTAATTTTACCCTCATCTAGTGCCTCTTTTACACCACATTTTGGTTCATTGATATGAACACATCCATTGAATTTACAATATGGTTCATACTCTTCGAATTCTAAGAAATATTCTTTCAATTCTTCCTTTTCCATACCATCAATGTAAAGTGATGTAAAACCTGGTGTATCCATAATGTAGGTATTATCACTTACATGGAATAACTCAGAATGTCTAGTTGTGTGTCTACCACGTTCAATCTTACGGCTAATTTCACCAGTTTCCATCTGTGCTTCTGGTTTAATCTCATTGATAATAGAAGATTTTCCAACCCCAGATGGACCTGCAAGAACAGTCGTTTTATTTTTTAATAAATCTCGAAATGCATCCATTCCATCGCCTGTTACGGTACTGGTAAATACAACTTGATATCCACATTGTACGTAGGTCTCTTCTAATAATCTTAGTTGTTCGTCATTGGCAACATCTTGTTTATTAAAACAGATGACGCATGGAATATCTTGTTTTACCATCATAACAAGGAAACGATCTAATAAGTTAAAGTTTGGTTCTGGCTTTGCAGCCGCAAAAATAATCACCGCTTGGTCTACATTCGCAACTGCTGGACGAATTAGTTCATTACTACGTTCTAATACTTCCACAATATTACCTGTCCCCAATTCTTCATCTAAGACGTCAATTTCAACATTGTCACCTACTAATGGCTTCACTTTCTTATTACGAAATACACCTTTGGCTTTACATTCATACACCCTATCGTTGGGTGTATGAACGTAGTAAAAGCCTGCTATACCTTTAATTATCTTTCCTGTCATTTATTGCTCCACCTTCGTAAACGAAATAGATACAGAGTCGCCCTTTGCTTCCCCATCTACATACATCGTTAACGTTCCATTTGTTTCATTGTAACCTTCCACATCATCTAATGAAAGTGGGAAATCACCATAGGTACATTCTTCACTAAATACCACTTTACTATTATTTTCTTGTGTTAAATAAATTTCTACTAACCCACTTTCATCTTCAAATTCAAACGGATTGTAGCTAATTACTGCGCTACCGTAGTATTTATAAGTTTTGTTAGCACCTAAACTAATCTTAACATTGATGGCTGTACCTTCTTTTACCTTTGAATTTACAGAATAATCTTGTTCGAAGATTATACCTTCTTTATAATTATCCGAATACATGTAAGTTGTTTTACCTAATGATAGACCAGCCTCTTGAAGTTTAGTTTCTGCTTGTTCTTTTGTTAAGTTTGTCAAGTCTGGAACATATACATTTTCTCTACCTAAACTTACATAAACGGTTACCGTTGTTCCTGCACTTACCTCTGTACCTACCGTAGGATCCGTTTTTACAACATTTCCTTCTGCAACAGACTCACTATACATGGTTTCCTTTTTCACTGCAAATCCTTTTTCTTGTAAATCTCTTTCTGCTTTCTCAAAAGGCATATCCCCTACATCTATCATAGAAACAAGTTTTTCACCTTTACTCACTTGAATTGTCACCTTTGTACTTGGTGTAATCTCAGTTTGTGCAGATGGATTCACAGAAAATACATAACCTTCTTGATAAGAACTATTGTATTCTTTTTCGATTGCATATTGGATGTCTGCTTCTTTTAATAATCTTTCTGCTTCTTCTACTGTTTTACCTACTACATTTGGAACCACTACTTTTGTTTCTTCGGAAACGGTAGGTTCTGGTGTTACAACTTCTTGTGTAACAGATGGCTCTGCACTTGGAAGAACTAACTCTTCTTTATCATTTCCACCTGCAAAAATCTTAAATACAACAAAGACGATAATACCAATTAAAACAATACCTGCAACTGCACCACCGATTACCATCATCTTTTCCACTTTTGGATCTACATCATCCTCATCGTCGTCATCTTCGTAGTCCTCATCGTCTGGCTGTTCTTCACTCAGAAGTTCATCTTCTTCATGTAATACAGTCGGATTTTCTTTGGTTACACTCTTGATGTGATTAATTTCATCATCAGAGATATGAATCGTTGGTGAGTCATTAATCATCATTGGTGGTATTTTTACAAAATCATCATTTGGATTGGTGATTGCTCTTCTTAAATCTTTAATTAATTCGGATACAGAAGTATAACGACGTTCTGGTTTCTTCTGCATACATTTTTGAACAATCATATCAATACTGATTGGAATGGATGGTTCCAAATCTCTTAATGGAGTTGCCTCTCCTTGTATATGAAGTAATGCAACAGAAATCGTATTGTCCCCTGTAAATGGAACACGACCTGTCAACATCTCATACATAGTAATACCTAAGGAATAGATATCACTTTTTTCATCACAATATCCGCCTCTTGCTTGTTCTGGTGAAATGTAATGCACAGAACCCATTGCATTGGATGTGATTGTATTGGACGTTGCTGCTTTGGCAATACCAAAGTCTGTTACTTTTACTTTTCCTTCTCTGGAAATAATAATATTTTGAGGCTTAATATCTCTGTGAATAATATGGTTTGCATGTGCAGCTTCCATACCTTGTGCAATCTGAATGGATATTCCTAACGCTTCTTTTACTTCTAATTTCCCTTTTCGTTCAATGAAGCTTTTTAATGTAATCCCTTCTACAAGCTCCATGACAATATAATGCAAACCATCATCATCACCAACATCGTATACATTTACAATGTTAGGATGAGACAAACCAGCTGCTGACTGTGCTTCCCCACGGAACTTGTCAACAAAGTTTTCATCTTCACTATATTCAGCTTTTAATACTTTAATTGCGACGAATCGATTTAAACGATGGCACTTCGCTTTATACACATCTGCCATTCCACCCGATCCAACTTTTTCAATTATCTCATATCTATCACTAATGAGCATCCCTGGTCTGACCATAGCCTTCCTCCTTACCTTAAACTACCCAAGATAACCATGTTCTGAATTAGACTTGAACCATAACAATTCCAATGTTATCTGCTCCACCATTCTTGTTTGCTAGTTCTATCAAAGCTTCGGAAGCAGTTTCTACATCACGACTTTCCTGAATCACTCTTTGAATTTCTTTATCATCTACCATATTAGATAGACCATCAGAACAAAGAAGAACGAAATCTTCCTGTTCCAATTCCACTTCAAAGAAATCTGCTTTTACATCTTTATCAGTCCCCAGTGCCCTGGTAATTATGTTTTTGTTCGGATGAAATTTTGCATCTTCTGGCATAATCTCTCCCGTTCGAACCATCGTCTCAACTAAAGAGTGATCTTCCGTTATCTGCTTAATTTTATCTCTTATCACGTATAAACGCGAATCCCCTATGTTACCTACATGTAATATATTGTTTACTATGGTAGCTACAACAACTGTAGTTCCCATACCTTCTAACTCTTTATTTTCCTGAGACTGTGCTAATACCGCCTCATTGGATCTGCGAATTGCATGTTCCAGTATACTGACTGGAGATTTCAAAGTATCCTTTTCGACAGATTGTACCATCGTTTCCACACAACACCTTGACGCAAAATCGCCTGCTTTATGACCTCCCATGCCATCTGCAACAATAAATAAATTAGGAAGCCCTCCTAAGGATTCTTTCCTACAATATACATAATCCTGATTCACCTTTCTCTGCATTCCAATATTAGTAATGGAAAATGCCTTCACTGTCAATCCCCCTTTTGCATATTATCCATATAGCTCTTTCTGAGCTGTCCGCATGCAGCGTCAATATCCGCACCCATTTCCCTTCTTATAGTAACATTAATTCTACTTTTTTCAAGTATATTTTTAAATTTTTGTATAAACGGCATAGCGGAATGACGATAACTTCTTTCCTTAATCGGATTGACTGGAATTAAATTCACATGACAATTTAATCCTTTTAGTAATCGACATAGTTCTTTCGCTTGTTCCTCACTGTCATTTACACCTTCTACCAAACTATACTCAAATGTCAGTCTTCGTCCTGTCTTCTCGTAATAATAACGACAGCCTTCTATAATATCCGTTACAGAATATTTATTGGCAACTGGCATCAATGTTTTACGAAGCGTATCATTTGGTGCATGTAAAGAGATTGCTAATGTAATTTGTAATTTTTCTTCAGCTAGTCTTTTTACTTTATCCATTAACCCACAAGTAGACACGGTAATATTTCTTTGACTAATGTTTAATCCATGTTCATCGGATATCATGTGCACAAACTGTACGAGATTGTCGTAGTTATCCATTGGTTCACCACTACCCATCACAACAATGTTGGATACGCGTTCACCACTGATTTTCTGAATCTCGTAAATCTGGCTTAACATCTCAGAAGCTGTTAAGTTTCGTTCTAACCCATCGATTGTAGAAGCACAGAAATTACATCCCATACGACAACCAACTTGTGATGATATACAAACACTATTTCCGTGATGATATTTCATCAGTACACTTTCAATAATACGGTTATCGCTTAGGCGGAATAGAAACTTAGTTGTTTCCCCATCTTTTGAAGTTCTGCTATCCACTGCTTCTACCGAATGAAGTACATAGTGTTTCTTTAATTTCTCACGTAAATCTTTTGATAAGTTTGTCATTTCATCAAAAGAAGAAACAAGTTTTACATGAAGCCATTCGTAAATTTGCTTTGCTCGAAATGCCTTCTCTCCGATTTCTTTCATTTCTATTGCAATTTCTTCGAAATTACATGATTTTAAATCTTTTAACTCTTTTAACTCTTCCATATGCTATCTCTTTCTAAATCTTGCTATGAAAAATCCATCTGTTTCATGTATCCCTGGAATTAGTTGTAAATAACCATCCTTTGCCGTACCACCTGCAAGTTCCTCTGGAATATACGGAACAAGACTTTCATAGTCAAATTCAAATGTCTCTTGAAACCACTCTGCATTTTGTATATTTTCTTCTGGCGCAACCGTACAAGTGCTAAATAACAATACGCCACCCTTTTTGACATATTGTCTCGCAATATTAAGTATGTCTCTTTGAATACTTCTTAAATTATTTATTCCGTCTATAGAACAATTATACTTAATATCTGATTTTTTACCGATTACCCCTAAACCAGAACATGGAACGTCTGCGATGACAACATCCATCTTACCGATCCAATCTTCATTTAGTTCCGTTGCATCGTGAACCATTGTTTCCACGTTTTGTATTCCCATGCGACTAAGATTTTCTTCAATTCTTTGCACTTTGTAATCAGAAATATCACATGCTGTAACCTTACCTGTACCATTTAATAAACATGCTGCAAACATTGTCTTACCACCTGGTGCTGCGCATACATCCATTACTTGCATATCTTTTTCAATTCCCGCACATTGAACCGCTAACATAGAGCTTTCGTCTTGAACAACGAATTCCCCTTCTGCAAATCCTGGTAATGTTTGAATGGAATTATAACTTTCAATTTGTAATGCTTCTTTACAGTAACGACCTACTGTAACCGTAACTCCCGCTTCTTCAAGCTTCTTACGATAGTCTTCAACAGAAATTTTATTGGTATTCACACGAATCGTGGTTTTACTTTCTTTTTCAAAATATTGGAGCATTGCCTCAATCTCCTCTTTAGAATACTCCTTACTCCACTTTTCGAGAAGCCACATCGGCATGGAATACGTTACATTTAAATAAGAAAGAAAGTCCTTATTCTTATCTGGATAATGTAAAGATTCTTTGTTACGACTAATGTTTCGTAAGATACCATTTACAAATCCTTTTAATGTATGGAATCCTTTTTTCTGTGCTAGTTTAACAGATTCATTACAAGCCGCACTATCAGGCACTTGATTCATATATAAAATCTGATACGTTCCCATTCTCATAATGGTACGAATCACAGGTTTCATTTTCTTAACTTTTACTTTGGAAAATTGATTGATAACGTAATCCAATTCAATAGCACGCTCAATGGTTCCTTCACAAAGTCTTGTAAAAAATGCACGTTCCTGTTTTGGAAGGAACTGATATTTATCCAGTACTCCACTGATTACTTCACTACTTGTCTTATTCTCCTCTAGTACCATCATAACTGCTTCAAGTACTAGTCCTCGAATATTAACCGTACTGGTTTCTTTTGACATAACTAATCCTCCTAAGCCCCTAGTCGTCACTTCTTCTATTTGCAATGAGTAATAGACGAAGAAGCTGTAATATTGATGCTGCCGCTGCTGCTACATAAGTAAGTGCAGCTGCTCGTAACACTTTTCTAGAACTTCCGATTTCATCCTTTCCAAGAATACCTTCTTGTTCTAGAATCTTTAACGCACGACCAGATGCATTAAATTCTACTGGAAGTGTTACTAATTGAAATAAAACCGCAAGGGAAAACAATATGATACCTAATGTAACTAAAAAGTTACCATTTAAGAAAAATCCGATTAGGATTAATGGCCAAGAAATATTAGCTCCAAATTGTGCTACAGGAACTAAACTGTTACGGAAGCGAAGTGCTCCGTAACCAGTTGCATCTTGTATCACATGTCCACATTCATGTGCTGCTACTGCTTGTGCTGCAACAGAACTTGAACCGTAGACTGCGTCAGAGAGTCTAACTACCTTTGCTCGAGAATCATAATGATCCGTTAAATTACCAGAGACATGTTCAATTCTTACATCATAAATTCCTGAACGCTGTAAAATTCGTTCTGCCACTTGCGCACCTGTGAAACCCGAACGACTGTGTACTTGCGAAAATCTTGCATAAGTGGATTTCACATAACCTTGTGCAATCAAGGATAAAACCATTCCGATTAAAATTAAAATATAGGTCGGATCATAATAATAGTAAAAAGGCATAGATATCCCTCCTAAGCTAAAACTTCACCTTGTTCCACTGTGTAACCACGTAAAAAGGCTTCTGTTGTCATTCTTTTCTTACCTTCTAATTGAAGTTCCATAATTTCAAGTGCTTTCTCACCTGTCATAACAGTAAAACTTTTCTTACCAACTGCGATAATCTCACCTGGTTTTCCTTCACTTGTAACTTCTACGACATTGGCATCCCATATTTTTAAAGTCTTTCCATGTAAGGACGTATATGCACTTGGCCAAGGATTTAAACCACGAATGAGTCGTTCAATTTCAACTGCAGATTTTGTAAAATCAATTTTACCAATATCCTTTGTAAGCATTTTTGCATATCTTGTTGGTGTTTCACCTTGAGGAATTCTAGTAATGGTTCCTGCTTCTAACTGCTTTAATGTTTCTATTAATAAGTCTCCACCAATTACAGATAACTTATCGTGTAAACTTCCACCAGTTTCTTTTTCATCTAGTTGAATTACTTCTTTTAAGAGCATATCACCAGTATCAATACCGATATCTGTCATCATCGTTGTAACACCAGATTCTGTTTCGCCATCAAGAATCACCCATTGAATTGGTGCAGCACCACGATATTTTGGTAATAAGGAAGCGTGTACATTGACACATCCGTATCTTGGTAAATCTAAAATTTCTTGTGGAAGCATCTGACCAAATGCAACCGTAACGAATACATCTGCATTTAAAGCTTTCACTTCTTGATAGAATTCTTCATTTTGTTTAATTCTTTTTGGCTGTAATACTAGAATATCGTGTTTCACAGCTACCTCTTTTACAGGTGAGAACTGCATTGCTTTTCCTCTACCCTTTGGTTTATCTGGCTGAGTTACTACTGCAACCACTTCATGCCCTGCATCAATTATTTTTTGTAATGTTGGTACTGAAAAATCAGGTGTACCCATAAACACAACTCTCATTTCATTCCTCCTAGCATAGTAAAAATAGTATTCTACCCATTATTCTTCATCTTCATATAAAGAAGCAGTATCTACTAAATCACCTTCTACTTTTTCTACATACATATGACCATCTAAGTGTTCGATTTCATGGCATAGTGCACGAGCAAGTAATTCTGTACCTTCAACAATTATTTCTTCCATATTTTCATTAAATGCTCTTACTTTTGCATAGTTTGGACGAGTTACAATACCGGATTTTCCTGGTAAGCTTAAACATCCTTCATAACCTGTTTGTTCACCATCTGTTTCTAAGATCTCTGGATTGATTAAAATTAATGGCTCTGCATCTTCTTCCATAGAACAATCAATTACAACTACTCTTTTTAAAATTCCAACCTGAGGTGCTGCTAAACCTACACCCTGTGCTTCATACATAGTATCAAGCATATCATCAATTAGTTCAAGAATCTTTGGAGTAACCTCCTTGATTTCTTTTGATTTTTTTTCTAAAACTGGATCTCCCATTTGTCTAATATTACGTAATGCCATACTTTTCTTCCTCTCTTTCTAATAACTATGGATTGGGTCGAAATCAAACTGCACAGAACATTTCTTAAAAAATTCTTCTTGTTCCATATAGTCTTCTAACGTATTTTTGATTTCTTTTAAAATCTCATAGTCTTTACTCTTTAGGTAAATTACCCAACGATAAATATCATTTATTTTACCAATCGATGCCTTTACTGGACCGATTGTTTTTACCTCATTTTCATGCTGATAAAATGCTACTTTATTATATAACACTTTCCCTGCAATTTGTGCTTTTTCTTCCTCTTTTGACGTAATCATAATCGCCACCATATGCTCGGCAGGCGGATACGCCATTAAAGTTCGATACGCGATTTCTTGTTCATAGAACTGTTTATAATCTTCTTTTGCTGAAGCTACGATACTGTAATGGTCTGGCTGATAAGTCTGGATGACTACTTCACCATCTAATTCTCCACGCCCTGCACGACCAGCCGCCTGTGCAAGTAGTTGAAATGTTCGCTCCGAGGAACGATAATCTGCTGAGAACAAGGACAAATCTGCCGCGATAACTCCCACCAATGTTACATTTGGAAAATCATGCCCTTTTACAATCATCTGTGTTCCAATTAAAATATCCGCCTCTTGATTTTTAAATGCGGATAAAATTTCCTCATGGCCACCTTTTTTCGATGTGGTATCTGCATCCATTCGCAACACCCTTGCCATTGGAAATTCTTTTCGAACCATCTCTTCTACCTTTTGTGTTCCTGTACCAAATGCAGCAATAAACTTAGAACCACACTCTGGACAAGTCTTTGGCATCGTTTCTTCATAGCCACAATAATGACAGACTAATTTCCCATTATTGTGAGATGTTAATGAAACGTCACAGTGTGGACATTTTTTTACATGCCCACAACTTCTACAAGATACGAATCCCGCATAGCCTCTTCGATTTAAAAACAACATAATCTGCTGACGATTACGAAGTCTTTCTTCCATCAGTGTGCGAAGTTTCACACTAAAGATGGATTTATTCTTATTTTTTAATTCTTCTCTTAAATCAACAATCCATACCTTTGGTAGTCTAGCATGTCCAGCACGTTCCGTTAGTTCAAATAATTTATATTCTCCCGCCAATGCTTTTTGATAACTTTCAACCGATGGCGTTGCTGAACCCATGAGCACACTACTATTGGTAAGCCTTGCACGTTCTAAAGCAACTTCACGAGCGTGATACTTTGGAGGACTTTCACTTTTATAACTTCCTTCGTGTTCCTCATCAATAATGATAAATCCTAGATTTTGAAACGGCGTAAATAACGCAGAACGTGGGCCAATCATAATATCAATCTCGCCATTTTTTGCTCGAAGATATTGATCATAACGTTCTCCACCCGATAATTTGGAATGTAGGAAAGATACTCGGTCACCAAAACGACTATAAAAACGCATCACAGTCTGATAGGTCAACGAAATTTCAGGAATCAGCATAATCACTTGTTTTCCTTCTGCTACTATGTTTGCAATAATCTCCATGTAGACTTCTGTTTTCCCACTTCCCGTAATGCCATGTATATAGTATGTCTTTCGAATACCTTGTTCATAATCTCCAATGACTTCATCTGCAATTGCTTGTTGATTTGCATTCAATTGAATGGTTGGTGCTTTTTGCTCCAGATTTTTTACAGGATTACGATAAAGTTGTTCCGTTATGACTTCAATCAACCCATCTCGCTCTAAACTTTTTATAGTATCACGAGATACAGAAAGTTTATTTCTAATAACCTCTTGGTCAAGCACACCGTATTGCAATAGTGCTTCTAACAGCCTCACTTTTCCTGTATGCTTCTTTCTCTTATATTCACCTAGATATTGTTGTCCAACATTAGAATTGACGATAAGACGTACCTGTTTCTTTTCTTTTGCCTTCACCTTTTGCTTCACTGGAATCACAGTTTTTAGTGCATCATTCATAGTCGCCCCGTAATTGTCCTTAATCCAATAAGCAAGCTGTATCAGTTGAGATTCAATCACCAAACCATTTTCTTGCACTTCTGAGATTGGTTTGATTCGCTCAGGATCCCAATTGGGGATATCAGTAATATTTACCACATATCCCTTAATGGAACGATTTCCCCTGCCAAAAGGGACTTTAACCAAAGCCCCCACTTTTACTTTATCAATTAACTTATCTGGTATAGCATATTGATATGTTTTATCTAAATTTTCATGCGAAATATCTACTATGATGTCTGCATACATTACGCTATACCTCCTTATCTATCATCCGATTATTTTTCATTTAAAATGTCTGCGATTAATTCGCGTTCATCCATATGATATTTTTTCCCTTTAATTTCTTGATAATCCTCATGACCTTTACCAGCTAATACGATAATATCACCTTCTTGACCATTTTCAATACAATAACGAATGGCATCTTTACGGTCTGGAATTGTAACGTACTCGCCATCTGCCTTTTGGACTCCAATCAAAATATCATTGATAATATCCATTGGCTCTTCATCTCTTGGGTTATCAGAAGTAATAACTGTTAAATCTGATAATTTTGAAGAAACTTCTCCCATCTCATAACGACGAAGTTTGGAACGATTTCCACCGCATCCAAACAAGCATACAAGACGTTTTGGATTATATTCTTTTAACGTTGTTAATAAACTTTCTAATGACATGGCATTGTGTGCATAGTCAATCATAAGTGTAAAGTCATCGGATACTTTGATTAATTCCACACGACCTTTTACACGAATATTACAAAGTGCTTTTGCAATATTTTCTTCGGATACACCAAAATGACGACAAATCGCAATAGCTGCCATAGAGTTATACACACTAAATTTTCCCGGAATATCAATGGATACTTTCATATTTAGGATACCACTTAAATCGTAAGCTACTCCAAGACTTCCTTGTGCCCTCCAAAGATGTAAACCTGTTGCGCGAAGGTCTGCCTTTTCTGACATACCGAATGTTTCTACTTCACAAGTATGATTTCTTAATACTTCTTCTAAATGGCTATCGTCTGCATTTAAGATACCAACTTTACATTGTGAGAACAACTTGCTTTTACATGCAATATATTCGTCCATATCTTTGTGTTCATTTGGTCCAATATGATCTGGCTCTAAATTCGTAAAGATACCATAATCAAATGTAAATCCACTCACACGATGAAGCATCAATCCTTGGGAAGAAACTTCCATAACCACGCATTGACAACCTGCATCTACCATTTTACGGAATGTTTCTTGTACTACGTAGGATTCTGGTGTTGTATTACATGCTGGAATTCTTTCGTCTTTGATAATAGTCTCGATTGTACCGATTAAGCCTGTTGTAAAACCTGCATTTTCAAGGATAGACTTAATCATGTATGTGGTAGTTGTTTTTCCTTTTGTTCCTGTAATCCCAATTACTTTTAATTTTTCTGCTGGATGACCAAAGTACGCTGCTGACATATGGGCAAGCGCTTCTCTTGTATCTGCAACGCGAACTACCGTAATATCTGCATCTACTTCTACGTCTTTTTCCACTATGATAGCAGATGCTCCTTTTTCGATTACTTGTGGAATAAAATTATGTCCATCGCAAACAGCACCACTAATGCAGACAAATACATCGCCTTCTGTTACTTTTCTGGAATCATATATTAAATGATTCACCTCTCGGGATGCATCCCCTTTTATTACTTCATATTCTAATGTTTGAATCAATGTTGTTAAAAGCATGTTAACCTCTCTTCCATACTTATTGCCTCTGCAATCCAATATTCCCTATTATAAATAATATACATTCTTTTTATTTCATATCTGTGATGTCAACTTCACCATCAAATACTGTAGTAGCTGGACCTGTCATAAATACTTTATTTTGCTCTTGGTCGTATTTAATAAATAAGTCCCCACCTAATAAATGAACCAACACTTCATTATCTGTCAATCCATTTAATACACATGCAACTACACTTGCACATGCACCAGTTCCACATGCTAATGTTTCACCAGTACCACGTTCCCATACACGCATGTTCACTGTGTTACGGTCTAAGATTTGAATAAATTCTGTGTTTACACGTTCTGGGAACATCTCATGATTTTCAAATTTTGGACCAATTGTTTCAATATCTAAATCTTCTGTTTTATCTACATACACAACTGCATGTGGATTTCCCATAGAAACACCTGTAAATTCGTATTCTACGCCACCTACTGTAATTGGTTCTGCGATTACTGTTTCCTTATCTAAGGCAACTGGAATCTTTTTCCCTTCCAAGATAGGAGAACCCATATCAACAGTGATTGTAGCAACTTTTCCGTTTTCAATGTGTAAATCAAGATACTTGATTCCTGCTTTTGTTTCTAATTCTACTCTTGTTTTATCTGTTAAACCATAGTCATATACATATTTTGCGATACAACGAACACCATTTCCACACATTGCACTTTCGGAACCATCTGCATTGTACATTTCCATCTGGAAATCTGCTATCTCAGAAGGTTTAATTAAAATCAATCCGTCTGATCCAATACCAAAATGAGGCACACTTAAGATTTGAGCTACCTTAACTGGATTCTCTACTGTTTCTTCTAAACAATTTACGTATATATAATCATTTCCACAACCATGCATCTTTGTAAACTTCATCGTTTTTCTCCTTTGACTTAACCGTTTATAAAAGTATGGGATTATTATAAAGCAATACAAATACACTGTCAAATCCCGACTATTGCACTTTAATATACATTATGTGCCATTCCATTCAAAAAGACCGTTGCAATCTGAGAAACTAAACTGAATACCATAAGCGCGATACTACCAATTATAAATACTAACATTCCTGGATTACATATTACTGTCTGGATTGGGTGTTCTACATACTCCGTTCCTACTTCCAACTGTACATTGTGAATATTTCGCGCAAATAGGATAATTCCAACTAAAATTGCCACGTAACTTACCACTGTAAAAATAAGTGTTACAACTGGATTATTGATCTGTTCCACAACAAGTGGAATAATACCTCCACAGAAATTCAACAGCATATGGAGGACAATTGAATACCAAATTCGACCTGTTTTACATACTACATAACCAAACACTAAACCAATTGCCGTTGCATAGATAAACTGTTCAAAGTTTCCATGAAATACTCCAAATAGTACACTCGTAATCACAATAGCAATTTTCTCACCATATTTTCTTAGCTTATTCAGTGCAAAATAACGAAATGTGTATTCTTCTACAATTGGTGCAAGTATTCCTGATGTTAAAATTGTAATGAAAGTTGGTGCAATAATCACATCGTCAAGGGCACTTCCCAATTCATGTCCAGTTATCATTTGAAATCCCTGTTGAAATGCAATATTTAATAAATTTGTTACATTCATAACTGCAAAAGAAATAAAGAAGAATACTGCAAATTGTTTCACAGAAAGCTTTGACTTCTGCTCTTTCGCCTTTCCATCTAACGTACTCATGCACAAAATAAACAATGGAAATCCAATTGCATAATAAGATACTGCACTGGCAACCATCAAAATATCTGCATTATCAAGAGCCGTTCGATCCACAATCATACATCCCATTAAAATTAATGTAGCAACAAATTGTACGATTACTTCCAAAACGCAAAAAAACCATCCTACTCGATTATATACCGCACTTGGCGCTAATTTTTTCATTTGAACTCATCCATCCTTTCTAAACAAAGTGTACATCCCGCCCCTGCTTTTTAGTTTTTTTGATTCATAGGAAATAGAGCGAAGCGGAATTTCCTATGAATTAAAATAAGAAAACGCCATAATCTATGACGCTTTCCACTAGTTACATTTCCAATTATACTCTTTTACTTATTATGCAACAACTATATGACAGCAAATTCACTTAACGGCCACACTCGTAAGATAAGATTTGCAATAATTCTATCCTTTGGAATTGGTCCAATCTCAGTTTCACGGCTATCACTACTATAATTTCGATTGTCACCCATTACAAAAAACTCATCTTCCCCTAATGTGACTGGTTCCAGAATTGTAGTTTCCCACATATCTTCCTTAATATAGTCTGATTCGTCTATTTCATTCCCATCAATAAACAAAAGGCCATCTTTGATTTCAATGGTTTCACCAGGTAGCCCAATCACTCGCTTCACATAGTAATTATCTTCATCATCCTCAAAAGGTTGTACTACAACAACATCGTATCGTTTTGGATCCGTAATACGATAACTTATCTTTTCACCTAAAAGATACTGTCCTTCTTCCAATGTTCTTTCCATCGAAATACCTTCTACTGTATATTTACAACAAATGTACTTTGGAACGAACACTAAGCATAATATAAAAATTGCTACATAAATCAAAAACTCATACAAAGCAGATAGTACCCTCTCTTTGCCTTTTTTCTTACTTCTTTTTGTACCTATAGTTTTCTTCTTTTCCTGTTCCCTCATAGACTATCTCCCTTATCCGAAATTAAAAGTCAGCTTTTGATATCTCCCCAAGTAACCAAAACTATACATTCCTATTTGTAATAAGTCTTTTGCTGCCAGTCCCTTAATCAAATGCCCCAAAACTTTTTAATGGCCAAATACGTAAAACTGCTTTTCCATCGATCGCACTTTTATGTACAGGTCCAATATCTGCATACCTGCAATCATAACTTTCTTCTCGATTATCTCCCATTAAGAAAAATTCATCTTCCCCTAATGTAATCGGCTCTGCCGCAATTCCTGCATAGGTAATTGGATCTTTTCCATAACTTTCATTTATCTTTGCCCCATCTATATAGATGTCACTACCAATAATCTGAATCGTCTCACCAGGTAGACCAATCACACGTTTTACATAGTGTTCTTTTTCTCCTTCAAATGGGTAAAACACTACAACGTCATATCGTTCTGGATCATGAAATTGATAACTAATCTTATCCACTAATACATTATCACCATCAAATAGTGTATTCTCCATAGACGAACCTGAAACTTTTGCTCTTTGCATCACATAGTTTGGAATGACTAATGCACACAGAACAAATAATGCTGCGTAGACTAATATTTCCAACACATAACCTCTTATCTTCTTTTTCTTATCAATTGCAGATACAGAGTTCTCTTGCCCAACTCCTTCTTTCACGTTATCCACAATGCCACCTCCACATACGTATTTATATAGTAGTAAAGCTGCCTCAGTGAAAAACACTGAGACAGCCTTCTATCTTATAAATTATCCTCAGCAATTTCCTCTTCATCACCAACAATTTTAACCTTACTTTGGTTAAGTTCTTCAATGGCAATAGAAAGAGGCTTTGGACATTTACTATTTACCAAAGGTCTTTCTCCTGCGATAATTTGTCTAGCTCTTTTAGAAGTAGCTAAAACGATGGAATAACGACTGTTAACCACTGGTTGTTCTCCTGGTTCTACATCGCTATTTACAACCTGCATTAAATCTGTATAAGATGGGTGTAACATATTAAATTTCTCCTTCCTGAATCGCCTCAAGCTGGCGTTGCATTTCACTTATAAATTCTTGATTATACTGCATTTTATCTTGTTGAGATAAAATAACACGATGAACAGCTTCCACACAATCGTCAAGCTTATCATTTACAACTAAATATTCATATTGATCCATGTATTGTGCCTCTTCAACTGCACGACTTAATCTTTTCTTCACAGTCGCCTCATCTTCCGTTCCACGATTGATTAAACGTTCTCTTAAAACCTCTGCACTTGGCGGAACGATAAACAGTAGAAGCGCTTCAGGAAAACTTTCCTTCACACTTAATGCACCTTGGATTTCAATCTCTAAAATAACATGATATCCAGCATCCAATTGCTCTTCAACGTATTGCCTTGGAGTTCCATAGTAATTTCCTACATACTCCGCATGCTCTATGAATTGTTCTGCCTCTATCATACTCTCAAATTTATCTCTTGTCAAAAAGAAATATTCTCTGCCGTCTACTTCTCCCTCACGAGGTTGTCTAGTAGTTGCAGAAATAGAAAGTTTATAGTTATAGCGTTTTACAAGTTCTTTCATTACGGTACCTTTACCAGCACCAGAAAATCCAGAAACAACTGTTAATATTCCTCTACGACTCATATTCTTCACCTTTACTTATATCGTTATTCACTCTATTTGATATGGTTTCTGGTAATAATGCCGACAACACAATGCTGCCGTTTTCCATCACAATCACCGCTTTCGTCTTTCGACCGCATGTCCCGTCAATGGCAACACCATTGTCTTTTGCAGATTGAATCATTCTCTTAACGGGTGCTGCGTCTGGACTAATGATTGCAATGATTTTATCCGTATTCACAATATTACCAAATCCAATGTTCACTAATTTATTCATATCTAAATCCAGCCTTTCTGGATATAAGTTTTCATATGCCTTTGCAATGAATTCCTTTTATTCAATATTTTGAATCTGTTCTCTGATTTTCTCAATTCCAGTCTTTAAATCAATTGCCAGATTAGAAACTTCTAAATCAGATGCCTTGGATAAAATCGTATTTGCTTCTCGGTTCATTTCCTGCGCAATGAAATCTAATTTTCTACCAATACTCTCATCTAAATCCAAGTTTGCCTTCATATTTTTAATATGACTTTTTAATCTTACGGTTTCTTCATCTACACAGATTTTATCTGCATACACAATTAATTCTGTCGCTAAAACACTTTCGTCAATCTTTGTATCACCAAGAAGTTCTTCTACTTTATCTGTTAGACGTTTTCTGTATTCTTCCACAATACTTGGTGAACGATGCTCAATTTGTTCTACTAGGTCATACATTTCATCCAATTTCTTCACAATATCCTTTTTTAAATGCATACCTTCTGCAATACGTGCTTCAACAAAACTGCGAGCAGCCTTACAAACTGCTTCCTCTAACTGTCCCCAGATTTCATCTTCGTCGATTGCCTGTTCTTCTAATGTAAATACATCTGGATACTTTGACAATGCATGCGCAGACAAATCATTTTTCAGACCAAATGTATCTGCCATCTTCACAAGGTTGTTGTAATAGTCTCTTGCAATCTCTTCATTATACTTTACGCATTCCTTTGCCTTGGTAAAATCTTCATATGTAATGAAAATATCAACCTTACCACGGATTACATATTCCTTTAACAAATTACGAATTGCAACCTCAAAGAAATTCAATTTTTTCGGTAGTTTAATGGACATATCACAATATCTGTGATTGACTGCCTTCATCTCCACTACAATCTTTCTTTCTTCTGAAGCTATCTCACATCTGCCAAAGCCAGTCATGCTTTTTAACATTCTCACACGCTCTTTTCTATATTGAATTTCACTTGTAAACAATAAATTACATACTAAGTCATTATAAAGTAAAGGTATTCACAAGTCAAGTAGACAATAAATACCCTCACCTTATTCTTTTTCTTTAAAGAGTTCCAAACTTCGTTCTAAAATTCCATTCATATATGCAATCAAGATACCATAATTTACAATACTCTTCTCCCAGTCTTTCGCTTGCTTCAAGCGATACTGCATTTCTCGACGGTTTAACATACAACCACCGCAGTGTACAATCAATTTATAAGGTGATAAATCTTCTGGAAACTCATTTCCACTGGAAGTTTCAAAAATCAGCTCTTTTCCAGCAAATTCCATAAGCCATCTAGGAATCTTTTCTGTTCCAATGTCACCACACTGTCTTTTGTGGGTACATCCTTCTGCCATTAAGATTCGATCTCCATCTTTTAAAGATTGGATTGCTCTTATCCCATCTACAAATTGCCCTAACTCCCCTTTATATCTTGCAAATAGTACAGAAAATGAAGTTAACGGAATATCCTCTGGCGTATCCATTGCCACTCTTTTAAATACTTGAGAATCAGTAATTACCATTTTAGGTTTCTTACCTAGATTCTTCAATGTCTCTTTTAATTCTGTTTCCTTAGTCACAATTGATATTGCATTTGCATTTAAAATGTCACGTATTGTTTGTTGCTGTGGTAATATTAAACGACCTTTTGGTGCTGCTTTGTCTATCGGAACCACTAATACTACAAAATCAGATGGATTTAGTAAATCACGTACTAAAGGCTTATCCTCTTCTTGTGGTACAAGTTCACTTATCTTATTCTTTAACGCCTCTATACCTTCCTTCTTCTCCGTACTAACATAGAGTACCTTCTTTGAATCTATTTCTTTCGATAGCTCCTTTTCAAAAAATGCACTTACTTGTCCTATATCTTGACACAAATCCATTTTATTCACAACTATCAAATAGGGAAGTTTCTTTTCTTCTATAATAGATAATAATTCTTTCTCTATCTGCCAATCCATATCTTCATAAGTCTTTGAGGCATCTAAGACAACTATGGCAATATCTGCTTTATTTAAAACCATCTTTGCTTTTTTCACTCGAAGAATTCCAAGTTCTCCTTCATCGTCCAATCCTGGTGTATCTACCATCATAACTGGCCCTAATGGCAATAACTCCATAGCTTTGTAAACTGGATCTGTTGTTGTTCCTAACACATCGGAAACAATAGATAATTCTTGTCCTGTTATTGCATTAATCAAACTAGACTTCCCAACATTTCTTCTTCCAAATATCGCAATATGTAATCTTTCACCCTTTGGTGTATCATTCAATCCCATCTTTTATTTGCAATAGACCATTCTCTTTTTGTACACTTTACCTAGCCCACTGCTTCCTCCTTTGTACCTCTTATTCTATACGAAACATGCACTTGAAAGCAACTCTTATCTACTTCCAAGTGCATTTATTATTTTATTTACATAATAATACAATTTCTTATTATTCTTTTACTATCCTCTCTTGCACATCCGTAGGCGCCTGCTCATACCTTGCAAATGTATAGGAATACTCACCATATCCCCCTGTCATAGAACGAAGTATCGTAGAATATCCAAAGGTCTCTGCAAGTGGTATATCCGCTACAATCTCTTGCTTTCCACCTGTAATTGGATTCATTCCTGCTACTCTACCTCTACGCTTATTTAAATCCCCCATTACATCCCCTGTAAATTTATCTGGAATCACAACCTTCAAGCTCACAATCGGCTCTAACAAAACTGGAGAAGCCTCACCAAATCCTTGCTTAAATGCCTGAATCGCTGCCATTTTAAATGCAAGTTCCGAAGAGTCCACTGGATGATAGGAACCATCTGTCAAGGTTGCATGAATTCCCACAACAGGATATCCTGCAAGAGGCCCTTTTAAAGTACTTTCCGCAATTCCCTTTTCCACTGCTGGGAAATAATTTTTCGGTACAGCACCACCAAAGATACACTCGTCAAATACATAGGCATTCTCATAGTCCCCTAATGGCGAAAATTCCATATGTACATCTCCGTATTGACCATGACCACCCGATTGCTTTTTGTATTTTCCCTGTACCGCTACCTTCTTACGAATCGTTTCACGATATGGAACTTTCGGTTTCGATGTCTCCAATTCCACCTTAAATCTAGTCTGAAGCTTACTTACCACAACCTCCAAATGCTGTTCTCCAATTCCATAGAGAAGACTTTGGTGATTGGCAGCATCATTTTCAATCTTCAAAGTACAGTCTTCTTCTAACACTCTTTGCATAGCTTGTGAGATTTTATCATCATCCCCCTTTTTCTTTGCCTCATAGCGGACATATGTATAAGGTTTTGAAAACTCTGGAACCTCATATAACACAGGATATTCTTTTGTAGAAATGCTATCGCCTGTCACTGTATTTCCTAACTTGGCAATGGCACCAATATCACCTGCACACAACTCTTTGACTTCAATCTGCTCTTTTCCTCTCAACACATAAAGTCTCGACAATTTTTCTTCCGTTCCACTATTCACGTTCAAAATGGTATCATCTGACTTGAGCTTTCCCGAATATATCTTAATAAGCGAGAACTTTCCAATAAACGGATCCGCAATTGTTTTAAAAATCTGTCCTGTCATCTTAGTATCTTTTTCAAAATGAGATTCAAATACTTCCTTATTTTTCTGCGCTACTCCTCTTACTACACAATCCATTGGACTTGGAAGGTACGAAATCATAGTATCCAATAATAGTGTTGTTGTTTCTGGCTGGATTCCCGAACCCATAATCACAGGAATAACAGACTGATTCTTCACCCCTTCTCTTAATGCACGAAGAATCTCCTCTTCTGTAAATTCCTCTCCTCCAAAATATTTTTCCAATAGTTCTTCATCCGTCTCAGCAACTGCTTCCAATAAGCTATCTCGATACTGCAACAATTCCTTTGCCACATCCGCTGGAACACCACATTCCTCTTTTGTTCCAAAACTTTGCCCCTTCATAGTAACCACATCGGCATATCCAATTAACGCTTCCTTTTCTTTAATTGGCAATGCGAATGGGATTACTTTTTTTCCATAAAGGCTCACCAAGTTCTCCATTATCTGAGTTCCATCCACTTCACTCTCATCATAACCGGTTATGTAAAACAAACAAGGCTTCTTTCTCTGTGCACAGTACTCCCAAGCCTTTCTCACTCCGACCTCAACTCCCGCTTTTGCAGAAATGACAATTACTGCTGCATCTGCTACAAATAATGCTTCTTCCACTTCGCCGACAAAATCAAAATAGCCTGGTGTATCCAAAAGATTTATCTTGGTATCTCTCCACTGAATCGGTACAATGGATGTACTAATGGAAAAATGTCTTTTGCTTTCTTCTTTATCATAATCACTTACTGTATTTCCATCTTCTACTTTTCCCAAGCGTTCAATGGCCCCCGTTGTAAATGCCAATGCTTCCGTCAAAGTGGTTTTCCCACAACCTCCATGACCTAATAAAGCAATGTTACGAATCTCAAAAGCTCTTTCACTTCCCATATATGACCCCTTTCTTGCGCACAAATTTACTTCTCTATTTAGTTTACGATTGAGATAACGTATTTACTACACTTTTCCAAATTTTCATGAGACAATTTCTTTCTGATTGGATTCCCCTTTATTATTGGTCTTTTTCACGTTCTGCCTTACTTCCTATTTCTCTTATTCTTTTGCTTATTCTACTTTCTCACTTTAAAGCGTAACGGTTTAAAGTTTTACGGTTTAAAGTATTGACATTGCCACTTTAAAGTGCTAAACTAATACCAATGTGAAAATTACCTAATACTACCATTGTGAAAATGTATTGGGGCGGATAAAATAAGAAAAAGAATGGAGAATAAATAATGATTATCGTAATGAAACCAAACGCAAAGGAAGAATCAGTAAAACGTGTATTAGACCTTGTAGGACAATGTGGTTTAGAGACCCACGTTTCTACTGGTGAGGAGGTCACTATCATCGGTGTAATTGGAGACAAACAAAAATTAAGTGGCTGCAACATTCAAATCGCAGACGAAGTAGACAAAGTGGTAGAAGTAACAGAAAGTTATAAACTTGCTAATAGAAAATTCCACCCAGAATCCAGTATCATTAAAGTAGGCAACACAGAAATTGGCGGTTCTGAAATCGTAATTATGTCTGGTCCTTGTGCTGTAGAAAGTGAAGACCAAGTAATGGAAACTGCAAAAGCAATTAAAAAAGCTGGTGCTCAGATTTTACGTGGAGGTGCATACAAACCAAGAACTTCCCCTTACTCTTTCCAAGGATTAGAGGAACAAGGCTTACAGATTATGAAAGCTGCTCGTGAAGAAACTGGTTTAGCTGTTGTATGTGAAGTTACAAGCCGTGAAGCCATCGAATCTGCAGTAAAATACGTAGATATGCTTCAAATCGGTGCTCGTAACATGCAAAACTTCTACTTACTAAAAGAAGCTGGTAAAACAGGATTACCTATTTTGCTAAAACGCGGTTTATCTGCTACAATAGATGAATGGTTAAATGCTGCTGAATACATTATGGCAGAAGGTAATCCAAATGTTGTCTTATGTGAACGTGGTATTCGTACATTTGAAACTGCTACTAGAAATACTCTAGATATCAGCGCAGTTCCTGTTATTAAAGAAAAGAGTCACTTACCTATCATCGTTGACCCAAGTCACGCAACAGGTGTAAGAGGCTATGTAAAACCATTAGCAAAATGTGCAATCGCTGCAGGTGCAGATGGATTAATGATCGAAACACATCCAAATCCAGCAATTGCTTTATCAGATGGCCCACAATCTTTAACATTCCCACAATTCGACGAACTTTGCAATGAATTACGTCCAATTGCAAATGTTATGGGTCGCAAATTTTAACATTAGGAGGATTTAATAATGGAGGATATAACAGTTGGCTTTATAGGCTTAGGTTTAATTGGAGGTTCTATTGCCAAGGCAATTAAATTAAAACATCCAGAAATCACATTAATTGCCTACAATCATCATACTGATTCAATCAATAAAAACTTAGAACTTGCTTTGCAGGACGGAACCCTTTCGAAGGTAACAACTAATTTAAGTGAGGATTTTAAATATTGTGATTTAATTATTCTATGTGGACCTGTTCTTTCGAACATAAGATACTTAGAACAATTAAAACCAATCATAAAGCCAACCTCCATTATCACTGATGTAGGCAGTGTAAAAGGAAATACTCATGAGGCAGTAGATAAACTAGGGTTATCGAAAAATTTTATTGGCGGACACCCTATGGCTGGCTCTGAAAAAACTGGCTATGACAATGCACATGCTCGACTTTTAGAAAATGCATACTACATATTGACCCCTACTTCTGAAACATCGGAGCAACAACTAGATTTCATGCAACAAATCGTCTTAATGACAGATGCGATTCCGATTGTTTTAGATGCAAAAACTCATGACGATATTACTGCTGCCATAAGTCATGTTCCACATGTGATATCTGCTTCTCTTGTAAATATGGTACAGTCTAAAGACTTAGATGGTTCTATGAAAAGTTTAGCCGCAGGTGGATTTAAGGATATCACAAGAATCGCTTCTTCTTCTCCTGAGATGTGGCAAAGCATTTGTCTATCTAACACAGATAGTATCTTGAAATTTATTCACATTTTTCAAGAACAATTATCCAACTTTGAACATGCCTTAATGTCAAAAGAAAAGGATTCTTTGATAAATTTATTTCAACAAGCAAAGGAATACCGTGATTCTGTTCCGAAAAGTACAGCTGGTGCTATTTCCAGTGTCTATGAAGTATATATGGATATCTTAGACGAAACGGGAGCCATTGCTACTGTTGCTACAATTTTAGCTTCCAATGCGATTAGTATTAAAAATATTGGCATCATCCATAATCGTGAATTCGAAGATGGTGTCCTACGTATCGAACTCTACGAAGAAGAGGCAAGGCAACACACCATTGCATTGTTACGCAATTACCATTATACTGTATATGAACGATAAACAGAAAGGATGGACGCCATCATGATTTTAACAAAAGTTAGTAAATTACAAGGCGAAATCACTGTTCCTGGTGACAAATCAATCTCACACCGTGCCATTATGTTAGGTTCTCTAGCAAAAGGCACAACAGAGATAACGAATTTTCTACAAGGAGCTGATTGCCTTTCCACAATAGATTGTTTTCGCAAAATGGGTATTCAGATCGAAAATAATACTGCTTCAATCCTAGTTCATGGGCTCGGTTTACATGGACTAAAGAAACCTCAAGGTATCTTAGATGTTGGAAATAGTGGCACCACTACAAGATTAATGTCTGGAATTCTTGCAGCACAAGAATTTGAGACAGAGTTAAATGGTGATGCTTCCATCCAAAAACGACCTATGAACCGAATCATCAATCCCCTATCCGAGATGGGTGCCCATATTGAAAGTATAAAAGGAAACGGCTGTGCGCCTCTTCGTATACATGGACGCAAATTAAAGGGAATTCATTATGAATCAAAGGTAGCTTCTGCACAAGTGAAATCTTGTGTACTGTTTGCGGGATTGTATGCAGATGGGGAAACGTCAGTGACAGAACCTTATGTGTCTAGAAATCATACGGAATTAATGTTAGAGTACTTCGGTGGTACAGTTCGAACAGAAGGGACTACTGCTATGGTTTTACCTGAACCAGATTTAGTTGGACAGAAAGTTGTGGTACCTGGTGATATATCTTCTGCTGCTTACTTTATTGCTGCTGCGTTAATTGTACCGAATTCTGAGTTATTAATAAAAAATGTTGGGATAAATCCTACTAGAGACGGAATTTTACGTGTATGTAAACAGATGGGGGCAGATATTACGTTGCTCAATGAAAGTACCATAAAAGGAGAATCTTCTGCTGACTTACTGGTACGTTCTAGTTCCTTACATGGTACTGTAGTTGGTGGTGAAGTGATTCCTACTTTAATTGATGAGTTACCGATTATTGCGATTCTTGCTTCATATGCAGACGGCGAGACGGTGATAAAGGATGCACAGGAATTGAAAGTGAAGGAATCCAATCGTATTGATGTAATGGTATCCAACTTGTCTAAGATGGGTGTAGATATTCGTGCTACAGACGATGGTATGATTATAAATGGTGGTAAAACTCTTCATGGTGCTGTCATTGATAGCAAGCTCGATCACCGAATCGCCATGAGTTTTGCGATTGCGTCTTTACAGGCTGAAGGTGAGACAGAGATTCTTGGAAGTGAATGTGTAGATATCTCATATCCGAAATTTTATGAAGATTTGAAAAAAATATCCCGATAACTTATTATTGTAACAATAAACCAAAATTGAGAAGTAGGTAGATAATGATCCACCTACTTCTCACACTATATATGTATAATGCTAAATAAAACCAGCATCTCCTATACATTTATGGGTAAAAATAAATTCCTCATCTGTAAAATCTATAGAAACTTTCACTATGCCATATTGATACATCTCTTCTTTCGCTCCATTTGTTGAAATAACGTGTTTCGATATTTTTCTGTACTTCGATATAACTTCCTCTTTTGGTAAGCCACTATTTTTATATACTGTAGTACATGATGAATTTACCTTAGGCTTTCCTTTAAATAATTTTGCAAAAGAAATAGCTTCTGAAGATCCATGATGAGGTATTTTTATATAGTCAACATACTCTGGAAAGTTATTTCTATCTATTTTGCTTATGATGCTACTAGTAATATCTCCAGTAAATAGTACACTCAATTCTCCAATTGTTAGCCACAATCCAATTGAATATTCATTTTCTTTCTTCTTTGGGCCACCCCAACTTATTCCAAACAAATCATCCGCATGAGGCGAAAAAACATTTATGTCAAAAATATATTTTGTTAAGCCACTTTTCAAATAATCAAATGGTTTATTTCGCACCACAGTATTCGAAGAAATGGGACATATTTGACATCCAATAGGTTTATATTCTTTGTCTTTTCTATTTTTCGTCCATCTTCTTGCATCACTTTCGTGCTCTATAAAATTAAATATTGACGCACAAATATTTGTATTATCATCATACGACTTTATTTCCTGTGGAACAAAAAAACTTGATCTCTTATCTAACTTTGAAAATAATTTCTCAAATCCTTTTGTATGGTCATCATGTGGATGTATCCAAAACAATGCATCTATTCGATCAATATCCAAAAAATCTAATAATTTCATCGTGTAATTTACTTCTTTACCATTTCTTTTGACACAATAAGAATCAATCACCCCTGTATACCTAATTCTATTATCTGCAACTATATTGAATATTATGGATTCCCCTTGAATGCTATAACCAATCAAGTAAATATCCAGTTGTACTCTATCACTAAAAACTAATTCTTTCATTTGCACCAATAGTTCTCATACTCTCTTTCTTTTTTCTCGTCTCATATGATTTAATTGATATTGGTTCTTTTTCTTCAAAAGAAATGCTTTCTATACTGCGAAATACTCCCTTGTTTATTTTCTTTCTTTCACACAAAACAATTTCACCATATTGCGATTTTATATTTCTTTCAAAACTATCCATTATAATCCTCCCTAAATTCTAATATCATCATCAAAATTACCCGCTTCCAATTTTTCCAAGAAGTCTTCCTTTAAAATTCCTTTGTAAATATCATTTGCATTTGTATGAAGTTTGTCAAAAATAGAATCAATTTCTTGAATCATACTTTCCCCCTCTTCCATACTGCATATTAATTTACTATCTACAATAGCTTGATATACTGGTATTGTTTCTGAATCACTCTCATACATTTCTCCTTTTAATAGTACAGTTGAAAGCTTTAACTTTATGTTTTCAGAAATATTAGCAGAAAAATAATTTTTTCCACCATTAAATTTGTTATCTTTTAACTTTAATTTACTAGTTAAACTTACATAATTGAAAAATTTATCATCGAAATAATGATTGATATTATTAATATCCTTAAAAATAAGTGAATCTAATGCACTATAACTTATCCGAATCACTTTGCAAACCTTATTAAACACAAATAATTGTTGTAAAATAGACAGAATTTCTTTTTTATACGTGTCAAAACCCATATAATCCTTATTAATTACATGTTCTAACGTCAGATCATACATATTCAACTTTATATTTAGATTATTCTTCTGTAGAACAAATTCCGTTATCCTTTCACATGTATAATCTTCTTTATAATCTTGACTATCATCCTCTTTTTTTACAACACCTTGTTGAAATTTATAACCCTTCGCAGCGAAATCATTCCTCACTGATCGTAAAGTATCTATTATATCCATCTCTGTCACTGATTCATAACTAATTTTTAATACCAACTTTTTAATCAAATAATTTTCTCCATTAATCATCTAATACCCCACAAATTTCAAATATTTACTTTTATGTGTTTCATTATAATTCTTATCCCACAATCGTGCAATATAATATAAAAGGAATAGTATTTGAAAGTTTAATACCATTCCTTTTTGCTATTCTAATAAATTAACTCAAAGAATTGTTTTAAATCATAATATTCCTCAAGATACCCTCTCGTATTCTCCACCATCTCTTTAAACAACTTCTTGGCATCCTCTATACTCAACCCACTACATAATGGCTGGTTCACAAATGCCGCAAATATCTTATCCAAATCTCTCTCCTTAATTCCTTCATACGTTGCATCAATATTCAAGCAATTACGAAACACCAGATTTTTCACAGACACTGGAAGTTCCTTTGCCACCACTGGCTTTACAAAGTCATTTGTAAAAATACAATTTGTCTCTACAATGCTTCCTAATGGCAACCCTGGAACCTGCCCCATATTCGGCATATTTACATTAGAGATTCTTGCCTCAAATCCTAAAATTGCTTTCAACAAATCAACGGCTTCTTCCGCAGACTTTTCTAATACAAATTCCTTTCTGCCTTCTGCCATCTCAATAGTTTCCGCAATTTTCTCCTGTTGATCCTGAATACGATAATCTACAGTAGTCAATCCAAACAACCACTCTTTCACTGTCTCAGGATTCTTAAGATACCAATTGTTATTCATAAACTCAACCAAATGGCGGTCTCCTGCTGCCCCAAGTACTCCGTAACGTTTAAATAAATCCATCTTCACCTTATTCCCATACGCAAATGGATCATCCCGAAACGCAAATCTGTCTTTTCCTTCCTGCTCACAATACCCTTCCTCATAAAATTTATCCATAAATTCAGGCAACAATGCCAACAAGTCAATATCCTTATATTTTGCCTCAGTAATCCATGTAAAATGATTAATCCCACTTGCATCAGTATATAATTCATTACGTTTCACATCGAGTCCTAACGTTTCTTTCAATACAACACTTAAAAATTCTTGTGCATGAAATACTTCATGACAACATCCAAATGCCTTAATCTCTGGAAATACATCGTAAAGTGTTTTCACACAGATACTCATTGGATTGGTAAAATTAATAACCCAAGCATTCGGACAAACTTCCTTTATCTTACGTGCAAATTCTTCATATAGCGGAACCGTTCGCATCGCTCTTAAAATCCCACCTGGACCAACGGTATCCCCTACTGATTGATAAATCCCATATTTTTCTGGTGTATGTACATCACTTCGCATTTCCTCAAATGTACCTGGTAAAATGGAAAGGATAACAAAAGTTGCATCTTTCAAAGTTTCTTCTATGGTATCATATACTTTATACTCAAATACTGAGTTAGTTTTTGGATTCTTTGCAATCTGCTCCCCAATTTTCTTATTACGCATAGCTGCTTCTTTATCAATATCGTATAATGCCATCTCTCCACATAAATCTGTTGCTAAAGCTAAGTCCGACATAAAAACACGCGCCCAAAGTTTACTTCCGCCTCCGATATAGGCTAATTTTATTCTCTTACTCATAATCTTCTTCCTCATACTTCTATTTCTCGTAATTGCTATTCTTTTACTATACTTCAACGCTAACCAAACCACATTGTAAGCACTTACAAGTTTACACCGTTCGAAACATCTGGTCAAATAGAAAGTCACTTCAAATTATCAGTATAAATGCACAAAAGCAGATAACATCCTCTCTCTGAATGTTATCTGCTTTTGTTTCCATTTTATCTCCTACTCAGATTGCGCTTCCTTACACCAACCATCCGTAATAAACATCGCATCCCCAAATGAGAAGAATCTATACTGTAAAGACACCGCTTCCTTATACGCATCCATAATGTGCTCTTTCCCCGCCAGCGCAGACACAAGCATCAACAATGTAGACTCTGGTAAATGGAAGTTTGTAATCAAACAATCCAACACCTTGAATTGATACCCTGGATAAATAAAGATCTCTGTATCTCCACTACCAGCCTGTACCACACCATTTTCATCTGCTGCGGACTCAATGGTTCTACAACTTGTCGTACCAACACAGATAACTCTTCTACCTTCCCTTTTCGCTGCATTAATTTTTTCTGCTTCCTCTGGGAATACCTGATAAAACTCAGAATGCATATGATGTTGTGTCACATCATCCACTTTTACAGGACGGAATGTCCCAAGACCAACATGTAAAGTAACATTAGCAATGATCACACCCATCTCTTCAATCTCTTGTAACAATTCCTTAGTAAAATGAAGCCCCGCAGTTGGTGCCGCCGCTGAACCTTCATACTTTGCATATACCGTCTGATAACGATTCTTATCTTGTAACTGATGTGTAATATATGGTGGTAATGGCATTTGACCTAATTGATCTAATATTTCTTCAAATATTCCGTCATAATAAAACTTAATATAACGATTCCCATCTTCTATGACATCTATAATCTCACCAACAAGTAACCCACCGCCGAAAGAAATGCGTGTCCCTGGCTTTGCTTTTCTACCTGGCTTTACAAGTGTTTCCCACACATCACCTTCTAGACGTTTTAGTAATAAAAGCTCAATCTTTGCTCCTGTACCTTCTTTTTCTCCAATTAATCGTGCAGGAATAACCTTCGTATTATTTAAAACTAAACAATCTCCTGGTTTTAAATAATTTTTAATTTCTTTAAAATGCTTATGTGTAACTTGTCCTGTTTCTTTATTTAAAACTAAGAGTTTAGAACTAGAACGATCCTCTAATGGATCTTGTGCTATTAACTCTTCCGGTAAATCAAAATAAAAATCTGCTGTTTTCATAACATTCACTCCATACAAAAATTTGTCTTATTCTATTATACATACTTTTTGCAAAAACCCTAGAGTTTTTTTATAAAAAATAGTAAAATATAATGAGAAGGAGGTTGAGCTATGGCGTTAACAACTTTTGCCGCAATTGATGTAGGTTCCAATGAACTATCTTTAAAAATATTTGAGATTTCTAAAAAAAGCGGCATCCAAGAAATTGAGTATGTCCGACATGCCATTGAACTTGGTTCTGACACTTACAAATACAAAAAAATCCGTTACGAGCTGGTCAATGAAATGTGCGAAGTCTTGATTCAATTTTCCGAGAAAATGAAAGAATATGCTGTTACCGATTATATTGCCTATGCAACCAGTGCAATACGAGAAGCCTCTAACAGCATTTTAATTTTAGATCAGATTAAGCTTCGTTCTGGAATCAAAGTAAAAATTCTTAGCAACTCCGAACAACGTTTTCTTTGCTTCAAAGCCATCGCATTGAAAATGAGTTCATTTCAACAGATTATTCAAAAAGACACCGCTATTGTAGATGTTGGCTCTGGAAGTATTCAAATATCACTATTTCAACACGGAAGCCTTCAGCAAACACAAAATATTAAACTAGGTTCTCTTCGTATCCGCGAACTTCTAGGCTCTTTAGAAAGCCAAACTGACAATTTTATTAATTTGATATCCGAATACATCAATAATGAGATGTTCACTTTTTCAGAACTATTTCTAAAAGACCAGAAGATAGAACAAGTGATTGCTACAGGAGACCAGTTAAACTTTTTGATGCATCTAACTTCAAAACGCGCAGATGAAAAGCCCATCAGCGCCAAAGATATGTATGCATTTTTAGAATCACTACTTGCAAAACCAGTAGATGAATTCTCCAAAAAGATCCCAATCTCAAGAGAGCAAGTGTCTTTATTAATTCCAACTGCATTGATTTATCATAAAATATTTAAACAAACCAATGCAAAACATATTTATTTTACAGGTATTACGTTGTGTGATGGAATCGCCGCCGAGTACGCTGAGCGGAAGGAAAAGATTTTATCCGAACATGATTTTACAAATGATATTATATGTTCTGCGAAAAATATCGCTACAAGATATCATTACAACCGTGCACATAATGAAAATGTGGCTTCTCATGCCCTTAATATTTTCGATAGCATTCGTAAAATTCATGGGCTTGGAAAGCGAGAGCGACTATTATTGGAAATTGCAATTATCCTTCATAATTGTGGTGACTTTATCAATTTGAACCATTCCCGTGAGAATTCATATAATATTATAATGTCCACAGAGATTATTGGCATTTCCCATACGGAAAGAGAAATGGTTGCGAACCTTTGTCGTTACTCTACGGATACCTTTCCACATTATACGAATTTTATGGATAAATTTGAAAAAGATACGTATATCAAGTTGTCGAAATTATTTGCTATCTTAGTAGTTGCAAATGCACTGGATAAGAGCCATATGCAGAAAATTACAGATATGAAAGTATCTCTAAAACAGAATATATTAACTATTACCGCAAATACTGTGGAAGATATCACTTTGGAATATGGATTATTTGATGAAAAAGCAACCTTTTTTGAAGAGGTGTATGGAATCAAACCATGTATTAAACAGAAAAGGAGATTTATGTAATGGACCGTACCGTTTATAAAAAGCCTGAGTATTTTATTAATCGCGAGTTAAGCTGGTTGGAGTTTAATATGCGAATTCTAAAAGAAGCCAAAGATAAAACCAATCCATTATTGGAGCGAATCAAATTTTTAAGTATTACTGCTTCCAATCTGGATGAATTTTTTATGATACGTGTTGCATCTCTTATGGATATGGTACATGCTGGATACAAGAAATTAGATATTTCTGGTATGACACCACAAGAACAGCTTGACAAAATCTCTATCGCAACACACAATCTGGTAGAACTACAGTATTCTACATACAATCGTAGTTTTCTACCTCAATTAAAACAAAATGGTATCAAATTAATCAGCGCTTATGAACAACTTACCAAAGAACAAGCAAAATACGTAGATTCTTATTTTAAAACGGAAGTCTATCCCGTTTTAACCCCAATGGCTGTGGATTCCTCAAGACCATTCCCACTATTACGAAATAAAACTTTAAATATAGGAGCACTTATTCATGACAAAAAGAGTGAAATTACCTGTGATTTTGCAACTGTGCAAGTTCCTGACGTTCTTCCTCGTCTCGTGGAAATTCCTTCAGACAAAGGAGAAACTAGAACGTTTATCCTTATGGAACAAATCATTGAAAAAAATATTAACAAGCTTTTCTTAAACTATGAAGTCATCTCTGCTTTTCCATATCGTATTATGCGAAATGCCGATCTGGATATTGACGAGGACGAAGCTGCTGATTTGCTGATGGAGATTGAAAAACAGTTAAAGAAGCGTCAATGGGGCGAAGTCATTCGATTGGAAGTGGAAGATGGAATTGACAAGCGTCTTTTAAAGATTTTAAAGCATGAACTTCAAGTAAAGGATGATAATATTTATAAAATCAATGGTCCACTAGATCTGACATTTTTAATGAAAGTCTATGGATTAGATGGGTTTGATCATCTAAAGACACCAAAATATGTTCCTCAGCAGGTTCCAAAGCTTAACTTGGATATGAATTTATTTGACCAGATTCGAGAACGTGATTATCTGCTTCATCATCCTTATCAGACCTTTGACCCTGTAGTAGAGTTTGTTCGACAAGCTGCAAAAGATCCCAATGTTCTTGCAATTAAGCAAACTCTGTATCGTGTCAGTAGCCACTCTCCAATTATCGCATCTCTTGCACAAGCTGCTGAAAATGGAAAACAAGTCACTGTACTGGTTGAATTAAAGGCAAGATTTGATGAAGAAAATAATATCATATGGGCTAGGAAGCTAGAAAAAGCAGGTTGTCACGTTATTTACGGTCTTGTTGGTTTAAAGACACATAGTAAGATTACTTTAGTTGTTCGCAGAGAAGATGATGGCATTCGACGATATGTTCACTTAGGTACTGGGAACTACAATGATTCCACTGCAAAGCTTTATACAGACATGGGATTGTTAACTTCCTCAAAACCGATTGGCGAAGATGCTACAGCGGTATTTAATATGCTTTCTGGTTATTCCGAGCCACTGTTCTGGAACAAATTAACCATTGCACCACTTTGGCTTCGTGATAAATTCTTAACCTTAATCAGACGAGAAACTAAGAATGCGCAAAACGGTAAGAAAGCACATATTATTGCAAAAATGAATTCTCTCTGCGATCAAAAAGTCATTTCTGCACTATACGAAGCTTCTGCTGCTGGTGTAAAAATTGACCTTATTATTCGCGGAATTTGCTGTCTTAGACCAGGTATTCCAAAGGTAAGCGAAAACATCACTGTTCGCTCTATCGTAGGCAACTTCTTAGAACATGCAAGAATCTTCTATTTCTATAACGATGGATTTTCGGAAGTCTATATGGGAAGTGCCGACTGGATGCCACGTAACCTTGATAAACGTGTAGAAATCCTATTTCCTGTAGAAACAGAGGAATTAAAAGAAGAAGCTCTTAATATCTTAAACGTGCAATTAAACGATACATTAAAGGCTCACATCTTAAAAAATGACGGTTCCTATGATAAAATCGATCGACGAGGCAAAGAACCACTATGTGCCCAAGATTATTTCTGCAAAAAGGCAATGAAAGAAGCAAAACAGGAGAAAAAGCAAAAACAAAATAGTGCCACAACATTTGAACCATTAATGAAATGGAATGATGATGATAAATAGCAACAAAGAAGGATAGGAAACGCTGTACATCGGAAGCGTTTCCTATCCTTTTCTATTTACATATATTTTCCTACAAGATAATTAATAAATTGCTGTGCTGTTCTTCCCGACATACCACCATGACTCAATTCCCATTTATTAGCTTCTGCACAAATTTCCTGTTCTGTTAGCTGAATATCAGGATACTTTTTCGCAAGACCTGTCACAATATTATAAAACTCTTTCTGATTTGGCTTTGTAAATGTAATCGTAACCCCAAATCGATTGACCAATGACAATTTTTCCTGCATAGTTTCGGAACGATGTAATTCTTCATTTCCACTTCCATCGTTACGATCCCCCCATGTCTCACGAATCAAATGTCTACGATTAGATGTCGCATAAATCAATACATTATCTGGCTTTGTCTCCAAACCACCTTCTATAATTGCCTTTAAATACTTATACTCAATCTCAAACTCCTCAAAGGACAAATCATCCATGTAAATAATAAAGCGATAATTTCTATCCTTAATCTGTTCAATCACATTGGACAAATCTTGAAACTGATGTTTATATATCTCTATCATACGAAGCCCTTGATCATAGAATTCATTTAGTATCGCCTTAATGGAAGTGGATTTTCCAGTACCACTATCTCCTGATAACAGTACATTGTTCGCCTTTTTTCCTTCCACAAATGCTTTTGTATTCTCCACAAGTTTCTGTTTCTGAATCTCATAACCAATTAAATCATCCAGCTTCACCA
Source organism: uncultured Anaeromicropila sp. (assembly GCA_964409685.1). Classification (GTDB taxonomy): domain Bacteria; phylum Bacillota; class Clostridia; order Lachnospirales; family Lachnospiraceae; genus Clostridium_AI. The sequence goes on along the minus strand of CAYPEJ010000011.1, from coordinate 36,627 downwards.
TATCCGTATTTAGAATCGGAGACAACACAACTTCCTCTTGTTTTTTCTTAATACGAAATGCTTTATTTAGACCAAATTTTCCAACGCCATATTGACGATAAAAATTAGTCACAATTTCAAAAAATTTCTCTGCACTATCTGCCTCTTCCAATTGACTGCTTAAGGCACGTACCTTATCACTTACACTTTTATTATAACTTCTCTCTTCTTTCACAATACATTGATATGTACTAATCGTAGAAAAACACTGAATCCCAAGTTCTGCTTCCATCTTGGAAAAATCATAGTAAAAGATAGCACGTATATTTTCAAAATCATTTAGTGCAAATGTATTTACGGAACCTTCTCGCTTTCCATACTTCTCACACACGATACTAAATGGATTTTCATCTGTTGCCAATAGATATGCAATGTAATTATGCCAAAGATTTGTATCAAATCCGTAACGTGTCGCTACATCTAACAATTGATTCATCTGTCCATAAATCTTTGCCACCAATTCTCTCTTATTATAATCGCCTTCTTCATATGTCTTACAAACTTGTGCAATTTCCTGTAAAATACCTTCCTTATCAAAATTTCGATAAATAATCAACTGATTCACTTCTCTAAACATGACATTCCCTCACTTTTGCTATTATTGCAACAAAGTCCCTCATGTTACATGAGGGACTTTTACTTACATTCTCTCTGGTGCTTCTAGTCCTAACAAGTCGATGCATTTTTCTAACACATCTAATGTTAAAGAAATTAATGCAATCCATGAACTTTGTTGTTCTTTGTTTTCTTCAGAGATAATCTTTGTTTCATGATAGAATCTGCTAAATGCATTTGATAATTCATAAATGAATTGACAAATCTTATGTGGTGCATTTTCTTCATAAGCTGTGTAGATTACTTCATTGAAGTTTACGATCTTAAGCATTAAATCACGTTCACTTTCGTTAAATGCTGCTTTGATCTCTGCATCTGTTGGAATCTCACCAACTTCTTCTCTATATTTATTTAAAATAGATTTAATACGAACGATTGTATACAATACATATGGTCCTGTATTTCCTTCAAAAGATGTGAAACGATCTAAGTCGAATACATAATCTTTAGAAGCTTGGTTGGATAAATCACCATATTTAATGGCAGCAAGTCCAACAACTTTTGCAATCTTACGTGCTTCTTCTTCGGAAATCTCGCGATTGCTCATAACTTTGTCATATACCGCATCGTTGATTTCTTTGATTAAGTTTTCAAGACGCATTACACCACCGTCTCTTGTCTTAAATGGTTTACCATCTTTGCCATTCATAGTACCAAAACCTAAGAATGTCAACTTTGTATCGTCTTCTAAAATCTTAGTTTTCTTCGCACAACGGAATACCTGTGTAAAGTACAATTCTTGTCTCTTATCTACTACATAAGTAATGGCATCTGGTTGGAATAACTTTCTACGTTCTACCATAGTTGCTAAGTCTGTTGTGTTATATAAACTAGAACCATCCGATTTCAAGATCATACATGGCGGCATTTCCTTTTTATCTGTTTCTTCTTTTACATCAACAACTAAAGCACCATCACTGATGTATGCATAGTTATTTTCTTTTAAATAAGTTACCATATCTGGAATATATGCTTGTGCATCACTTTCTTTTTTCCATAACTCAAAAGAAACATTAAGATTTTCATAATTTCTCTTCAAATCAGAAATGGAAACATTTAAAATATGATTCCATAGCGCAGTGTAACCACGTTTTCCACTTTGTAATAGGAACGTAGCATTCATTGCTTCTTCTCTGTATTCTGGATGTTCCTTAGAATAAGCATTGGCATAAGGATAAATTTCTTCCAGTTCCGAAATAGTAAATGGTGCTTCTTCTGGATATTCCCCTGTGTAGTCATCATCAAAATATACTAATTCTGGTTGACGTTTCTTTAATTCTGTGATGATAAGTCCCATCTGAAGACCCCAGTCTCCTAAATGTACGTCACCAATCACCTCGTCCCCCATATATTTCCCGATTCGTTTGATACTTTCACCGATGATAGCAGAACGTAAATGTCCTACATGTAATGGTTTCGCAATATTTGGTCCGCCGTAGTCTATAATCACTTTCTTTGGATTCTCAACTTGCTCACATCCGTATCTCTCATCTTTGTGCATGTCATTTACATAAGTCGCTAAAAACGCATCACTTACTTTTATATTAATAAACCCAGGCATAATTGCTGTGATTTCACCAAATGTCTCACTATTTTCTAATAATGCAACAACTTCATTTGCAATCATAATAGGAGCTTTCTTAAATTTCTTTGCTGCTACAAGAGCGCCATTACACTGATACTGACATAAATCAGGACGATTTGACAATGTAACAGTACCAAAATCTTGATCATATCCTGCTTTTTCAAATGCTTCTTTTACTTCTGCATTTAATAGATCGATAATCTTTTTCATATATCTATGCCCTTTCATCTAATTTCGTTACGTATAACTATATCACAAAATTTAGAACTTGTCATAGTTTTATTGGATTTTTTGAAAAAACACTATATTTTTTATCACATATGTTGTATATTAATAGTAATGGAACATGGAAAGGAGACTCTGTTATGTTCAGTCATTTCTTTGGAAATTACTTAGTTCGTAAAGGTAAACTTACAGAACATCAATTTCGTGAAATACTACTTTTTCAAAAGACAACAGCTCGAGTGAAACTTGAATTAATTGCAGTTGCATCGCATTTACTCACGACCGCACAAGTTGAAGAGATTAATCGCATGCAAACAACAAAAGATAAGCGTTTTGGTGATATTGCAGTAGAAAAGGGCTATTTAACTGACTCACAAGTTGAAACATTAAAGAAGCAACAGGGAAATCCGTATATGGTATTTACTCAGGCAGCTGTGGAAAGAGGAATTTTTTCACTGGACGAAATTAGTCAGATGCTTTCGGCATTCCAACAGGAATACTCCTTGACTGATAACGTTCTTGTTGCAATCAAAGACGGAGACACCGATACATATGCAAGACAATTTATGCAAATTGACGATCCTCTTTTCTTCGAACATTTTTCACTATTTCTTCAAAATATCATTCTATTTATTCAGCCTGATATATATTTTGAATCCGCATATCGTGTTGACAGTTATGACTTCGATACTCTTGCAAGCCAAACTTTAACTGGTACTCACCAGATTTTCGTTGGTCTAGCAGGAAAAGAAAAAAATCTGTTAAAAGTTGCAACACCTTATGCATGTGAAGATTTTGATGAAATTGACGAAGATGCATTTGATTCTGTATGCGAATTCATTAATACCGTAAACGGTTTATTTGCAAGGAATTTGTATGAAGAATCCATTGAAGAAGATATGCAAGCACCTTTATTCTATACCAACCAAACCCTTCTTTCATCTGGATTACTTTATATTCTTCCTGTGTACATCGACGAAGCACGTGTTGATATTGTAATCGGAATGGATCAGCACATATCATTCAAGTAAAAGAAACTAGAAGACGGTTGGAAGAAATTTTAAAGAAAGGAAATATGCAAATCACTCTTTCAACCAATGATTTGCGCCTTTCGAGACAAGCATTCATATGTTTCGCCGAAAGGCAGGGTAAAATGTATGGCAACTATTCTTATCATAGATGACTCACGTACATCCCGTAAGGTATTAAAAAACCTATTGGAGGCGGAAGGTCATAAAATAATCGCAGAAGCAGCAAATGGAGAAGAAGGTATTAGCAAGTTCAAAGAATTTTCACCTGATATCGTTACAATGGACATTACAATGCCAATTATGGATGGTGTTGAAGCTTTAAAGAAAATTCGTGAAATTGACGAAAATGCAAAAGTAGTTATGGTTACAGCCGCAAGTCAAGCCTATAAGATGCGTGCAGCCATTGAAAATGGTGCATCTGAATTTTTAGCAAAACCATTTGCGCCAGAACAAATTGCAGAGATCATTAATCGCGTTTCTGAGACTCTGTAATTGGGTATTAAATTTAAAATTAAAATTATTCTTATAACAAATAGCAAAGGAACTGTTGAATTATTTTGACAGTTCCTTTGTTATTGTGTTACCATTTTATTGCTCTTTTAAAAGTACGAATATGAACTCAATGAATTTTAGCGACTACATACGAATACAAGAAATGTATCATTATAATTAATAGAAAGGACTAATAAATATGTACGCATTTATTACTGGTGCTTCTAGTGGAATTGGACGTGAATTTGCAATACTTCTAGCAGAAAAGGGATATGATTTAATCTTAATTGGGAGACGAAATGAACGATTAATTGAACTAAAGAGTAAACTTGAAGAGACATATCATATTCATATTAAGACAAGTGCAACTGATATTAGTGTAGAAGAAAATTGCAATGCACTTATACAAAACTACTCTTCTCTTCCAATTGAAATCGTAATAAATAATGCGGGTTTGGGGACTGTCGGAGAATTTTCAACCTTGTCGGAACATGACATAGAAAAAGATTTAGAAATGATAAAAACCAATGTGATTGCACCTCATATTTTTACAAAGTTTTTTGCTGGTCATATAAAAAGTGGGTACATTTTGAACGTTTCCAGTATTACAGCATTTACACAACCGCCTCTTTTTGCTACTTATGGTGCAACAAAGTCCTACTTGTATGCACTTGGAAGTGCTGTTAATTATGAGATGAAACAGCAAAAAAAAGATATTTCTATTACTACTCTTTGCCCTGGTTCTGTTCGTACAGAATTCTATCGAGATGGCGGAACACAATCTAATACTTGCATTATAACAGCAAGGCAGTGTGCTGAAATCGCATTGGATGGGATGTTTAAACGAAAAGAACTTGTTATACCTACTGTAAGTATGAAATTATCTTATCATTTAACAAGAATATTACCTAAATCAATTATGAATCCGATACAATATCATTTGCAAAAAAAGAAAGGTGAATAGACAATTTTTATCTATTCACCAATTTTTACTTATCTCATATTATCTCTCATGTTATCTCTTTTCAAATCCATCTGGATGATTCTTATGCCAATTCCAAGCAGATTCCACAATTGACTCAATATCTGCATGCTGCGGATTCCATCCTAAAATAGTACGAGCCTTTTCACTGGACGCAATTAATTTTGCTGGATCTCCAGCACGTCTAGGCACTACCTCTGCCTTAATTTCATGACCAGTTACTTTGCGTGCAACATCAATTACTTCTTTTACCGTAAATCCAACACCATTTCCAAGGTTAAAGATATCACTTTCTTTACCATCCATTAAATATTCAACAGCCTTGATATGAGCATCTGCAAGGTCAGTTACATGAATGTAATCACGTACACAAGTACCATCTTTTGTATCATAATCATCACCGTAGATACTAATTTGTGAACGTTTTCCTAAAGGAACTTGTAAAATAAGTGGAATTAAATGTGTCTCTGGACTATGTGCTTCTCCAATCTGTCCGCTCTTATGTGCACCACATGCGTTGAAATAACGTAAGGATACATAACGAAGATTGTGAGCTTTGGATGTCCATTTAAACATTTTTTCCATTGCTAACTTTGTTTCACCATAAGTATTGGTTGGATCTGTCTTGTCAGATTCCAAAATTGGAATACTTTCTGGCTCCCCATAAGTTGCTGCTGTAGAAGAAAATACAATTTTATCCACTCCATTGGCAACCATAGCTTCTAATAGAACTTTCGCACCACAAACATTGTTATCATAATATTTCAAAGGATTTATCATACTTTCTCCAACAAGTGAGTTCGCTGCAAAATGAATAACTGCGTCCACTTTCTCATCTTGAAATACTTGATTCATAAAGGAATAATCTCTTACATCACCCTTATAAAATGTTGCCTTTGGATGTACTGCTTCTAAATGTCCTGTTTCTAAATTGTCTACAATTACAACACTGTGACCGTGTTCAATTAACTCATACACAGTATGAGAACCGATATAACCTGCACCACCTAATACTAAAACTCTCATATTGAATAAATCCTTCTTTCCTATAATTCTTTTGGGCCATCACCAACTGAAACCACATAAAAGTCTGCTGCGTATCCAATCTTCTCTTCGTACTGTTTTCCAACTTCTTGGATTACTGCATCTACACAATCATTCTTTACAATACTTACTGCACAGCCACCGAATCCAGCACCTGTCATTCTCGCACCAACTACTCCATCGCATTTTAGTGTTTCTGCTACTAAAGTATCTAATTCAATACCTGTTACTTCATAATCATCACGTAAAGAATCATGAGATTGAATCATCAATTTTCCAAAGTACTCTAAATCTTTATCTTTTAACGCCTTTACAGCTTGAATCGTACGTTGATTTTCATACACAGCATGTTTTGCACGTTTTGTTAGAATTGGGTCTTCTATCGCCGATTTCTTTTCTTCAAACTCTTCGATTGTTAAATCTCCTAAAGATTCAATTTTGCAAACAGTCTGTAATCTTGCTAACGCTTCTTGGCATTCAGAACGTCTTTCATTATATTTAGAATCACCAAGTTCTCTTCGTTTACAAGTATTCATAATTACAATCTTCTCATCATCTAATTGAATTGGCGCATAACTGTAATCTAATGTTGCAGTATCTAGATAAATCGCATGATTTTCTTTTCCCATAGCCACTGCAAATTGATCCATGATGCCACAATTGACTTTGTTAAATTCATTTTCAGAGAACTGACATAACTTTGCAATCTCTACATTGGAGATACCAAAGGATAACATCGTACTTAATCCATAAGTTGTTACAACTTCGATGGACGCAGAAGAGGATAAACCTGACCCATTTGGAATATTTCCAAAGAATAATACGTCAAAACCATTCTCCACTACATATCCTTTTTGCTTTAATGACCACACAATTCCTAGCGGATATGCAGTCCACGCTAAATCTTCTGTTTCCTCTATTTTATCTAAGCTCACTTCTTTTATACCAAGTGATTCAAAATTCATAGAATACAAACGAATTAAATTATCTTGTCTTTGTCGAATTACCATATAGGTTCCAATGGTAAGCGCACATGGAAAAACGTGTCCTCCATTGTAATCTGTATGTTCTCCTATTAAATTCACTCTTCCTGGCGCAAAAAATACACGAATCTCTCCATCTGCCCCAAATACTTTTGTAAACTCGTCAAATACTTTCGCTCTCACGATAACCTCCTCGAAAAGCAAATTGGCAAGCTGCTTTTCTGACTTCTTTCATTTTTTCTTGATTTCAATATGAATAAAATATTAGTAAAACCAAAAATTCTTCATATCATTTTTATATACTCGATATGCTTTTACAGAGAATTGTCGAATCAATAAGCCATCCTTATCATATTCGCCAAATACCTTTTCTCTCATGGAGTTCGCTACTGTGTTACTCTTGTTATCTACACGAAAAACATTTCCTCCCGTGGCAGTATACGGAACTCTATAGGAATGCTTCAACCCATAATATCCTTCATTCTCATCTACTATGTATTCATAATAATAAGAATTATTCGCTGCCTTTTTCGCTGTTCCAACTCCTATAAAATTCGACCATTTTATCGTTGGCAATGTCTGAGCGTATCCATAATTATTATTTAACATGGTTAAGTAGTACTTTCCTTCCCCAAGGTTACTACTTTGTACATATGTTACACTATTTTGACCGAACTGTGTCATAAAATCTTCTATGCCGTCTTCTAATTCACTCGTTCCGTCCTCTAAATTGTACCACTTATTGCCCTGATATGCACCTTTTAATAATAAATATTTTTTATATTTTGTTTCTTTCCAAATGGAAGGCTCAGAAATAATATAGCCAATCTTTGGATTATCACTTGTTACACTTCTAATTTTAATAATACTAGATAATTCTCTAGAACTAACGATGATATCACTACTTCCAATTCGTTGAATGGAATTTAAATCAATCCAATTTAGATTGGAAGATGAGCTTGCTTTCTTCGCCTTTTTGAGCATCGCTGGGAACATTTTTTTGAAATCAACTAGTTTTTCAACTTTTCCCGTGTCCATATGAACTGTGATGATACAGTCACGAACAGTTGTAGATGATTTACTACTGTCAGTTGCAATACACCAAAGTTGACCATAACCATTGTAAATAAAATCTTGGCATAAACGATATTTTCCTAAATCAAATGTCTGCATAACCTGACCAAATCTTGAAACTACTGCAAACTTTTGATTAGAGTAGGAATAAATCATATTGCCATTGGCATATTCCATACGGTCTGTACGATAATTCTTTATTGGAATTGCTGTACGAATCACACCTGAATTATCATAAAATGGAATTATATTCGGTGTATTTTCATTTCCAGCATTGTATCCGCAGATAGTAAATAACCCAGCACTTACTTCACCATGACTTTTTCCATCATGATAGTCTAATTTTGTTGCTACTTTATCACTTAGTTTTTCTACATAAAAATCATAATAATCTTGTGAAAGTACTTCGCCTTTTTTATTATAACGTTTTAGAACAAGATAGTTTTGGTATCCTGGTACAAATCCTGTGATGAGATACTCATGTACACGAGTAGTCTTTTCATCGGTATTGTTGTACAACGTTCTTGTAAAATCAGGAATTGCGTCATCTTCTACCTGAATGGTATATTTAATATATGTACTTTCTTCGTCACGAAAATAGTAATACATGGATAATTCATTGGTTCCAAATGGGTTCCATATAAATAGTGGGTCGTCAAATGTATACTTTCTGTATTTCTTAAGTTTATTGATTTTTTCCATAACAGCTTGAGACTTCTTTGCGTTATAAACTGCATCAATTGACTTTTCACCAAATGATAGAATTTTTCCATTCTCGGCGATAGTAAGTTCTTCTGAGCCACCTTTATATATCTCATCTTTTGTTTGTGCTTCTGCTAAAATATCCAGTTCTTCTGTACTTACATTTTCCGTCTTTCCTTTGGACATAAACACCACTGTTGTCATAATAATCGCAATCATAATAGCACTCGTTATGAGTGATGTAACCAAAATCTTTTTCATAAGCATCTCCCTTGTTTCTTATTACAATTTACAATCTTACAATTTTATAATTCTTTTTGCAATTCCTTTTCCACTTGATTACCAACTCCTTTGCACATTATAACAAATTTTGTGGATAAAAAAAAGGGGCAGACGTCCTACCCCATGACAAATTGTAGACTATTTTACTTTTACAAGCACAGACTCCTTGTATTTCTTTCAAGAATAGCTAGCTATTACGTACTATGTGTCCTTACATAACCATATACTATTTTGTCCAATTCTTCACTTGACATTGGATGTCCATTTTTTAAGTAAAATGCTGGTAATTTACGATGATATTCATCTAGTGCATCGTTATAATGGACACTATAATTAATCACCTCAGTATATTGCCAATGCTCACCAGTATACCTCTTGGACTTAACAATTTCCTTTTTAGGTATCGCCTTCCCATCAGCATCCCTATATCCACCTTCATCTATCATTCTTTCCAGAATAATTCTATTAAAATACTGATTAACTCCAAAAAGATAGTTTTTTCTCACAATATTTTTTGGCACAAGCAACAATTCTTTTTTCTCAATAAGATATACTGGTCTTCTTACCTTTTTCCATTTTTGATCCTGCATATCCCATGTATAAAATTCAGCATTTCCATTAGTATTAATGTCATGTTTTTCCATTTCCTTAATAGTAAACTCATTCAAGCATTCATGAAAAATATTTGTCAACAAATCTGACATACCATCTTCTGCAAATCCTGTTAGTAGTACAGATAAATCTTGTGGCTTACCAATGGTCTTAATTGCATGGATCAGTTCTTCTAAAGGACTAAATATTTTTAGCAAACCAGTTGCGGTATTTCCCTTTCCATTGTATCCTTTGCCATAGCCAAGTCTTGTACCATTCTGTTCATTTGCATGTGATAGCAAATCACTTATAACAGCTTTATCTCCAACTTCATATGCAGAAAACAACTTATTAAAATATGATTTCATAATTCTATCTGCTTTTATAGACCATTCATCTCTTCGTGATTCAATCAAGCATGGATCAATAAAAAGAGGGGTATCATCATTAACTGCCACGTCAATAAAATCATAATTGTCGTGTCCTCTATATTTTAAATTCCATACATCCGAAATAAATATTTTTTCTATCATCTTCTTTTTTCTCCTTTTAACATAAATTAATAAATCTCATAAAGCTAGTTTTATATATTGTAAAAGGACAATGACCTAATCCTTAAAAGATCGAATATTTGTTTTGGGATTGAAAAGTAAACTCTCAGATGATAAAATATATAAGATATTAGATGATCATCTGCTGGTCATTATTTAAGGGGCTGAAGCTGCAACTTCAGTCTTTTTATTTTGTTTACCTATTTCCTGTTTTCACCTCTTTCCTCCCACAATTTTTCATTTGGAATCTGTTGAATACAATATTCTATAAATTCCAACATATTTGTTTCTTTAACACCTCTAATTTTACTTGCAAAGATTTTAACTTGATTAAGGGTATCCGCACTTAACGGATTTGTGTTGATCGGAAAGATTTTACTATAATAAGTCCCTTTTTCCGAATTCGGAATTCTTTTAATCATTATTCCCGACTTCATCATTACATCTTCTAAATTTGAATTATTAAAAATAGGAACAATGTAATCCTTTAGAGGATGTTTCTGAAACATTTCTCCAGATATGTACTTTTTCTTATTTTCTTCATCACAATCATCTGTATCCATAATAATAAATAATTTAAAATTCTTCAGACTTTTAGTTTTCCTATCATATTCCACAACAAATTCATCCGCAAAACTCTTCAGTGTTCTAAATTGTTTCTTATTTAGAAAATCTAGCAAACCATCTATTTGGATACTTCCTCTTCCTTTATCCTTAGAAATAATTTTAACAGGCAAATGAAGATTCGTATAAATATATTTTACTAAAACTAATTCTGACTTTCCATGTACAATCACTGCACATTTCGTATAATTTAGTGTATTAGAAGGCACTACTATTCGCCTCCCTCTACATCCAAACCATTTCTAATTTCTTGTAATATTACATCATAATCTACTGTATCAACAATAGGCACACCTCCAAACAAACCCTTTAAGTACATTATTCTCGGATTGTTTGTTCCTTGAATTCTAGGATACTTATCCAAGCATTTTACTTCCTTATTTCCCTGATAATCTACATTTATTAAATATACCGACTTAATATCTATTGTTTCCAACATATACGTATTATGCGTAGTAATTATCAACTGTCCAGTTATGTCATCAATCATAGATTCCAAAATATTTTTTAGAAGCAAATCATGTATTCCATCATCAATTTCATCATAAACTACTGTAACTCCACAAAAAGCTCCGAATAATGAACGAATAATATCCAGAACATGCTGTGTTCCTGCGGACTCCCTTGCAAAATCAATAGTCCTAATTTTTCCTCCAATCATCTTTTTTACATACAATTTATATGCTATTTCATCATTTTCTAAATGTCTTTCATAAAATACATCTTTGACATCAGCATATGCTTGGGTAAAAAAGTCCTTGATTATTCGCTCTGAGCAATTTAGTAATCCCTCTTTTTCTTTCTTTATTCTTCCCTCATCCAAGTTTCTTAACACATTTCTAGGCTTTCCTGCATTAACCTCGCTCCCATAATAAGATGTTTTTTCCCAATGAATTGTAGTTTGATGAAGCATATCCAAAATATCAAATGCATATGATAGATAATTTTCTTTAATATATTGCTCATTTTTTTCCATTCGTTCTCTATTCAAAATACCTAAAAACGTATGCTTGCCCCAATACTTACTTATCTCGTCTCGTATTTCAACTTCAACTTTTCTATTCAAAAATAGCTTGTTAGAAAATGAAACGTCTATTTTCTCTCCAGAATAGTTTATTTCGAATAATGTTCCTCTCTGCTTTCCTGTATAATAATATAATTTTTCATAAAGGAATCTGTCCTTAAAAGAAATAATATAATATCCTTGATGTCCATAAATCTGAAAACCATATTCTACAGTTGTAGCTTCATCACATTCCATCATTCTGCAATCACCTATATATCTCAAGATATCCGTACTATTTAGTAACATCTTTAACAATGTTCTTGGAATATCTTCCTTTTTTGCAACCTCCATAATATTTTCGAAATCTCCAACCATCTGAAAAGAATCAATTGTTTTTCTTAACAAATCAATACTACTAACAAAGTTAGATTTACCACTACCATTTTCTCCATAAATAGAAATAAATCCTTTTGTGCCTTTACTTCCATTCTTAAAATCAAACATTACATCTTTGAACGACATAAAATTTTTCATTTTAACATAAGTAAACATCTCCTGCACCTCCAAACTTATATTATCACCTATCTTTCTTTCAGTCAATATCTTTTTTGTTTTTGTTACTTTTTATAACATTTTATGCAATGTTCCTTATTTTTATTCACAAAACTATTGATTTTAAAGGTACTGTGTGATCTATTTCAAATCGAGTAGTAAGAAATTCAGCAACAAAAAGTAAGAATGCTAATCTGGTCTATAATGCCCTTATGAAAGTAGAAGGTTGTCTGAAAGACATTGAAATATTCAGTAATAAAACGGAATTTGTATTTAATAAAGTATTTGGAAATGTTAAAGAATTATAAATAGAATTATTTTACTATTTAGACATAAATAGAAGAGAAAGCTTGCATTTACTGTGTCCATTCTACAATTACAAGTAAGAAAAGTCCCCAAAAAACCAGTCAAATCGAAGATTTGACTGGTTTACAGAACTTCTCTTTATCATATATTTTATTTGTAATTAGCAAACACCTTGAGCTAACATAGCATCTGCAACTTTTTCAAATCCAGCAATATTTGCACCAACAACATAGTTGCCTTCAAAACCATAACGTTTTGCAGCGTCATCTAAGTTGTGGAAGATATTAACCATAATATCTTTTAATTTGCTATCAACTTCTTCGAATGTCCAGCTTAATCTTTCGCTGTTTTGTGACATTTCTAATGCTGATGTACCAACACCACCAGCGTTAGCAGCTTTACCAGGAGCAAATAATACTTTATTTTCTTGTAAGTATTTAGTTGCTTCTAATGTTGTAGGCATGTTAGCACCTTCTGCTACTGCGATAACGCCATTTGCTACTAATGTTTTTGCATCTTCTAAATCTAACTCGTTTTGAGTAGCACATGGAAGAGCAACATCACATTTTACAGTCCATACGCCACGTCCTTCATGGTATTCAGCGTTTGGTCTAGCAGCTTTGTATTCAGATAATCTAGCACGTTTTACTTCTTTAACTTCTTGTAATGTAGGAACATCAATTCCGTCTGGATCATAAATCCAACCTGTAGAATCGCTACATGTAACAACTTTAGCTCCTAATTGTTGAGCTTTTTCAATTGCATAAATAGCAACATTACCAGCACCAGAAACTGCTACTGTTTTACCAGCTAAGTCGATGCCATTGCATTTTAACATTTCATCTGTTAAATATAATAAACCGTATCCTGTAGCTTGTGTACGAGCTAAAGAACCACCGTAAGATAATCCTTTTCCTGTAAGAACACCTTCATATAATCCAGTAATTTTTTTGTATTGTCCATACATATAACCGATTTCTCTTGCACCTGTACCAATGTCACCAGCAGGAACATCTGTATCAGCACCGATGTACTTATATAATTCAGTCATAAAGCTTTGGCAGAATGCCATAACTTCACGATCGGATTTACCCTTAGGATCGAAATCAGAACCACCTTTACCACCACCAATTGGTAATCCTGTTAAAGAGTTTTTGAAAATTTGTTCAAAACCTAAGAACTTAATAATACCTAAATTTACTGATGGATGTAATCTTAAACCACCCTTGTAAGGTCCAATGCTATTGTTAAATTGTACACGGAAACCTCTGTTTACTTGTACTTGACCTTTGTCATCAACCCAAGGCACACGGAACATGATTTGTCTATCTGGCTCTACTAATCTTTCTAATAAAGCTTCTTTTCTATATTTTTCTTCATTTGCATCAATAACTGGTCTTAAAGACTCTAATACTTCCTTAACTGCCTGATGAAACTCTGGCTGGCTTGGATTTTTTTCGATAACTTTTTCTAGTACTTCATCAACGTATCCCATTTTCTCAATCTCCTTAATCAATCAAAATTGACAACTCTCTGCATTTTTAACGGATATTGAATATGTAATCCCTAATAAGCAAGGGAAACGGATTATTATGAAAGATTCAAGTCGCTAAACTTCATTTCCACTTAGTGTTTTCTCTGATATCTAACGCTAAATCTCCTTAAAATGACATTTATAAACGAATATGTCACCAATCCGCGAAAAACATCTTCGTTGCCTTTGCAAGGTTTATTATAATTTCTTTCACTTTATTTTGCAATACAAATTTATAGTTTTTTCATATTTAAAGGCAAGTAAGATAACACCTTATCATTTTTCTATGAAATAATAAATAAAATTTTGTATTTTTCCATATTACTTTATTTTATTAAGTATATTGTTATAAAATCAAACATCCTTAACTTTTTAACAGTCGAAATAAATTCATAAAAGACATATTAAAGTCCTCCTGATATAAAAGCTCCCTTGCTAAAATAGGTCGGTCCGTAATGATGTTATCTACTTTCAAAACTTTCATTCGACGAATCTCATTCTTGGTATTTACTGTCCACGCATAAACTGCTTTACCATTTTTATGTGCAGATTCTACCATACTCTTATTCACAAATGTAGAACGAATACTAAAAAAGTCTACCATCTTACTTTCTTCAAATTCACCGTATGCTCCCATTAGAATCAATCCTGTGGTTATACTATCATCTAATGTTTTTACTTTTTTCAATGAGTCATAGGAAGTAGATTGAACCACACATTGATTTTGAATCTCATATTTTTGAATCAATGCAACTACTTTTTCTTCTAAATCTTTAAAATGACTATTCCCTTTAATCTCAATATTCATTCGAATTTTTCCTTTACAAAGTACAATTACTTCTTCAAAGGTAGGTATCTGCAATCCAATATAGTTATCTGAAAACCAACTTCCCATATCCAACTGTCTGACTTCATCAAAGGTCATATTCCAAATAAATTCATTGTGCCCACTTGTTCGTTTTAAGTTAGAATCGTGAAGCACAATTACTTCTCCATCTAATGTTTGCTGCACATCAAACTCAACATAATCCGCTAAAGAATTAATGGCACCTTGAATTGCAGGAATTGTGTTTTCTGGTGCATCTGCGGATGCTCCTCGATGCGCTGTAATCTTAACTCCATCAAAGGATGACAATATTGTAGTTCCGCGACCTGACAAGATACTTTCACGAGTATACAATCCATCGACAAAAAACACAACTACAAGCAATACAATGGCAATAATCCTTTTCCTTTTATTCGATAGCACTCTTTCTGCAACATGCACTTCATCTGCCAAAAAATCCTCTTCATTGATTTTTTTATACTGTAAAAATAGTTCTACGCATAACCCTAAATTTGCATAAAGCCCTAGCCATCCAAGCCCTAAGGCAGCATATATATTTGCATGTTCACACAGCGTTAAAAAGACCGCTACTGCAGTACTTTCATTTACAAATAGAACTACAAATAAAGCTTCTGCAAGAATAATCACCATATAAATAATTGTAGAAACAAGAATGACGCCAATATTCCAAATAAGAAAGCTAACTGCACTGTGCAAAATATGTCCACTCATCAGTTTCTTATTATATTCCCGACTTTCTTTCATACTTTTTCGTTCAAGCAAGAAATAGGCCAATGAAAATAGATTCTTATATGCAATCAATACAATAACCAACACAACTAATCCAATCACTGTTTTCATCATAGGCAATTGGGTAATTGATTTTACAATATAACTTGGTATCCTCGTTCTTGTAAAAAATCCAACAACCACTATAATATTAGAAGCAATTAACAAGCAAAAGCCTAAAAAGATACTCCCTATATTCTTTAACCTAAATCCAATCGCTGCCTTTTGAATACTTCCTAGAAACACATAAATGCAAGGCTTTTTATCTAATTGTTTTCCAACCAATAGGAAAGAATACACAAAGGATATTTCCCATAAAATAAAAAAGCTTATTATAAGAAACAGTAAAAACCCTGCAATGATTGTCATTGGCTTACACAAAAAATCTACTAAATTTTCTGTAGTAATGTAACTATATCCAGAATACTTCCTTGCCAATCCTATTAAGGTCTCAGTCAAAGGAACCAAGCATAGCACTGCAATTACGGCATAAATAAACTGAAATAAAACGAAATGTTTTTTCCATTTTATTAAAAGTCGAATCGTTCGCTTAAATAACTTTGGCTTTTTCATTTTGTATTTCTCATTTCCCTTCATATGAAACCTCGCTCCAAATTCCGTTTTCCATTAATATCTATTTTACATCCATTTAATATCATACTACTTTTGATTGTAAATCACAATTAGTACTTTCTATGGATTTTCTCATTAAGCAAAAATAAGATAGTATTTTTCCGTAATATATGATACGATAATTAGCAAGATTTATATTTTTTTACATACTAATAATTAAGAGAAAAAAGGAGTTCATATATGTACACAGAAAATATATTAGACCTAATTGGCAATACCCCCCTTATCAGTCTCAAGCAAACTACTGGTTGCAACATCTTTGGGAAAGCTGAATTTTTAAATCCTGGGGGTAGTATCAAAGACCGCGTTGCTAAAAACATGATAATACAAGCAGAAAAAAGTGGGAAATTAAAACCTGGAATGACAATAGTGGAACCTACTTCTGGAAATACAGGAATCGGCATTGCTTTAGCTGGAGTTCGCTTAGGCTACAAAGTAATTATTGTAATGCCTGAAAACATGAGCGAGGAAAGAAAGAAAATCATTCATGCTTTAGGAGCAGAATTAGTTCTTACTCCTGCACACCTAAGCATTGGTGGTTCTGTTGAAGAAGCAGAACGCATTTTAAATAGTTCTGACAATTACTTTATGCCACAACAATTTCAAAATCCAAACAATCCCTCTATCCACTACGAAACTACTGCGCAAGAATTGTATGAGCAATTAGATGGTAACATTGATGTATTTGTAAGTGGTTTAGGAAGTGGTGGAACCTTACAAGGTATTGGAAAGTTTTTAAAAGAAAAAAATCCCAATATAAAAATCGTAGCAGTGGAACCAAAAAATGTCTCTGCGTTACTTGGCCATGAACCTGGTCTTCACAGTATACAAGGTATCGGCGATGGTTTTATTCCAGATATTCTTGATACAAATCTAATTGACGACATTGTAGAAGTTACAGATGAAGATGCTATTAATACTACAAGAAAATTAGCTCGTGTCCAAGGAATTCTTTGTGGAACATCATCTGGTGCAAATGTTTGGGCTAGTAAATACATCACTCAAAAATATGGTACTGATGTTGTAATCGGCACCGTACTTGCAGACCGTATGGAACGCTACTTTAGTACTGGATTATTATAAAATTTGCAAAAAAGATGATACAATATAAAATGTCAGAAAAAACAAAGTACTCATCCCGCCCCTGCTTTTTAGGGGCTTTTTTGATTCATAGGAAATATAGCGAAGCGGAATTTCCTATGAATCAAAAAAAGTTGTTTTAATCTCATTTTATGAAACGCAATTCAAAAAAATTGACCAAAACAACTTTTTAATATGTATTTATATAAAAAATAATCCCCTCAAATTGAAAAACTCGTTAGAAAGTTTATCAAAAGTAAATTGACCTTTGTATGATTCTTATGTTTTATACAAGCTCCCCTAAAGCATTGTACTTAACAAATGTTCCTTTTCCCCTATTCAATGTCCCTTTCATTGAATGCAGAACCATCATACAATAATCATTATGCACAACCCGATTTGTGCATATTAAACAAATTAATCTAATTAATTATCCTTACTTTTACATCCCTCCTTAACGATTTCAAAGAAACTTGTATATGTTCCCTTGACTGTGTTTATTCTACTACAAATTTTTATTTCATGCGAACTAATGATAGAATTGATATATAATCGTGTCATAATTTAAAATTTTTAATGTATTTTTTAATCTAAAGCAAGTCCTAAATACCCTCTTTCCCTTAATTCATCTCCATTATAGATCATGCCATGACTTACAACATCCTGCATTCCTGTTCCATTTTGGATACAAGTTGAAATGCAAATTTTTTTACAAGATTTCGTTTTTGCTAATTCATTTGCAACGTATAGCAAAATCTCATACGGAAGATTAGTCTCTCGGATAAAAAGCACACCTTCATAACAGTAAAATAGCATAAAATATTCTTTTTGATGGTATAAAATCTTTACTGCTTCCCCACCTAACTCTCTATTTTCTGCCAACGCATAATCAACTGCATCTAAATCCCATATAACAGTTCCTTCTTCCCCAAAACTTTCATTTCGAAGAAAATGATATTCATCTGTTTGAATTGGTTCTATCTCATAATCCACTCTAAAATCAGCATAACGCTCTACTTCTTCCACATTCTTCTCAACTCTTCTGTTATAAAAATAAGTTCGAAATCCAAGTTTACCATAGTACCCATATAAACTTTCACTTGCTGGAACAAGACCAACAACCACATTTTTTTGTTTGGCTAAGGTAAACACATGGTCCACTAATCTTCTCGCGTAACCTCGACTCCTGTATTCTGGGGCAGTTGCAACACCATAGATATACCAAAATGGTTTTAGACCATCTTTTTGTCTTATCTTTGCTGGGAGAACGGAAAGCATAGAAACCACTTTTTCATCTTCTATATAAACGAATTGATTTTCAAAACAATCTGTCCCTATCATTTTATGAGAAAAAAAGAAGGAACTATACTCCTCTCCATCACCAAAACACACTTCCCACAACTTGATTAGTTGCGGAAGCATGTCTTTGTCTGCATGTCTTATCATGTTATTCACTCTCTTTCAAAGTAGCTACATATTTATCTAAAAGAATATCTGGATAATAAGATAATTTTGCTTTTCGAAGTCCTTCATCTCCTGTATCTTCTTCTCGATTTACGTACTTGTAATCTTGACAATTTCGAAGAACGAATTGCTGATTTATCATAGGATAGGCGCCTTGTACCTCATAAAATGCTTTTTCAATATGAATTACATATGTGTCATCATTAATCGGTTCCCCTATGGTATACGCAACCACTTTTCCTTCGCGCTTTAAGATACCACCTTTTACTTTCAGTTCATCAAAGTGTTCTAAAATCTCACTTACGGCTTTTGCCTCATCCTGTAACCCTTTATCTTCTTCAGTTACATAACGCGCCAACCATTCCTTATTCATCTCGATACATTCTTGTACGTTTTCTGATGTAACATCATAATATTCCCAGTCATCGGTATCTTTGAAACGATTAATATGATTTCTCTTTCCATGTAGCTTCTTTCCAGCTAATGTACTAAGTTTTTCCACTGTGTAAATATAATCACTGTCGTCACGATTAGTCTCAAATTGAAATAAACCCGGAAACCATTCTTCCAACTGCTCCATTAAGTTTTCTGTTATACCATGCATACGAAATGGGATTCCTTGCTCTTTCGCATCTTCTAGTAATTGCACAATTACTCGTTTTACATCTCCCTTTCCCGCAGGATAACAATAACTATATCTTCCTTGATATTCTGACCTTAAGCAATACATTCCTTCTACCTTGGCAATTTTTGGCTGGTAGATAGCTCGCCAAATATAATTACTAGTAAAAGAGTACTCACATCCTTGAAATTTTACTTGTTTCAAGCATTCATCTACCCACTCTTTATCTTTCAGCTCTATTTCTTTAAAATCTATCATTATCTACAATGAATCCTTTCTATGTTAAAACAATTAAGTTTAATATTCTTAACACTTTTTCAATAGTTCACTTTACATGATGAACTATCAAAAATCAAGCCCCATAAGCTTGGTTATAACTGGAATAAAGAAAAAACTGAATTACAAATGAAATTATCCCGCTCATCTGTAATTCAGCTATCTACTTGTTCATCATACTCATTTTCAACTATTTCTTTTATAATTCTTCCTGACAAAAATAGCAACTACATCCGCCTATTTTGCTCCGTACGTTAATGCACCTCTCCTGCTTTTCTTTTAATAAAATAGTTTTTCACATATCCTAACACCAAACAGATGGATAGTGTAAATACAGAGACAATGACAGTTGCAGTGCCATGTTCAAACGACACCAAACCTAATACTATCGCTAAAACAATATCACCTAATAAAATTCTCCTAGCTTTTTTACCATACACTCTTACTTCTTCGTCATCTAAAGGTTTATTCTGATCTTCTACTGGTGCCAAACAAATAATAATTCCTGCTGCAATAACTCCTAACACTACTAAAACCAATAGATTAGATGACAATATATTCGCACACGCAAGAATAACTACTACGAGTAAATTGGAATAAATAAAACATCGTAACTGCGTCTTAGCATGAATTCCACCAGCATAGGTTCGAATCGGTATGTAGGAAATCATAAATAAAATAGATTCTACAAACATTTTCATACAAACACCAATTAATACGGTTAATACTATATTTACCAGCATGATAATTCCATTATGAAACCCATATTCATAGATTTCTCTATCCTCTTCTTCGATAGCTCCATCCTCTATCAGCTTTACTACTAATCGATCTACTATTTTCATAACAGTCTCCTATCTTAATTATATTCGAATTAGAACGCAAAAGACCTTATCCTATTTAGACTAAGGTCTTTCTCTTTCGTAATGTTTCACCTGTTGTTTCCTTTATTGGTTCAAATTATTTTTTCTCCAAAAATATTTTTCTGGTAACAAAATTCCATACCATAACTACAAATGTTGCAACTAGTTTGGCCACTAAGTATGCTCGTTTCATCTTATCGCCAATCATAACATCTGCAACTAAGTACATAACCAATTCATTAATTCCCAAACCGATTACACTTAATATTAAAAATGATATAAATTCTGTTCGTTTCTTAATGTCATCTCTACTTACAAATACATAGCGCATACTAAGCAGATAATTTACCACCACCGAAACACAAAAAGATATAAAAGAAGAAATTAAATATGGTATCCCAAAAACTTCTGTAAGAAAAACCATAATTGCATAATCCACAACAAATGCGATTCCACCAACTATGCCAAACTTCAGTATCTGTATCAGTAGTTTTTTCATGATCCTTCTCCATTTCTTATGTATTACCTATATCATAGCAAATTTTATCACATTAAGAAAGATATTTGTGAAAAAAAATGAGATTAAAAGCATTTCCTCACATTTTGCTTTTAATCTCATTTTTTCATTATTCATTCGCTAATTCTGCTGTAATCTTACATGCCTTAATAATGTCTTCTAGTGTTAAGGCTGAAATTAAGAAACCACTATTATGGCAAAACTGTAAGGTTTCTACACCACTTACAGAACCAATTAATTCTTTTTCTACACCACGCCAGTTTGCAGGAAATGGAATCTTTAATTCATTTGGCTTGTCATCCTTTTGAACTGCTTGTGCACAGTATCCTCCACGATTAGATGGATAAATTACGAAATTCACTTCTTTTTCTTTCACAAACTTCTTCCAAGGAGCAGAACGTGGAAGCACTAAGATCCCATCTTCTAAACCCTTTAATGCCTTAGTTACTAACTCTTCTGCTCTGTTAATACTTTTAATATGTTCGATTTCCTTCACTAAAATTTTATAGGCTAACTCTTTTGCTTCTTCAAAAGCTTTATCTGAAGATACTGCCCAATCCCAAGGTGGATTAAAAACGGATATCACATCGGCAATTTCATTTTCTGAACCAGTATTGTCATTCATATCTAAGCTTTGAATAAACTTTTCATCAAATCGTTTTGCTTCCTCTTCCCCAACAAGAAGACTTCCATACTTTCTCCAAAGAAGACCAAATGCCGCGTAAGGAATCTTATTATCTCTTACCTCACGGTCTTGTTGGTGATGATCAAATTCTCCAAAACCTATATCAAATACAATTCCATCAAAATCTTCTGGAACTTGGAACCCTCTTTCAATCTTGATATCAGGATTTAAAATAGTCAGTAATGCTGCTGAAAACACATCATCTGCATGAAACTTTCCACTATGAGTAAATCCTTTTTCAATATCTATATACTTTTTCATTTTCATAATACTCCTTGCTACTTCTATCCGAAAGCTTGCTTTTCCTAAAAGCCTGCTTCTCACTTTTCTATTATCGAATCTCTATCTGGCATGTACGCATAGATTGTAGGGCATTTTTATGACCTTCAGGAGTAACCCCTGCACAACAACTTTCATCTACTGCAATCTTCACTTCTGGTAAAAATGCCTTAATTAACATGGCATTGGATATGACACAAATATCTGTGCATACACCGATTAATTCAATCTCTTCTATCGTTTCTACAGAAGACAAACCTTTCAAGTACTCTGCTAAATTGGTGGAACCAAATGTAGGTTTATTAAATACTTGACTCTCCATTTCTTCTTGAAGTCCTATTAACTCTGGAATCAGTTCCCACCCATTTGTATGTTCAATACAATGCTCTATCGGAAGATTCTTTCCTTCCTGTGTTTCCATGTACCACTTATTATGCGTGTCCCTTGTGTAAATTATTTTTCCCTTATAACTTTTTATCTTTTCCACTACATTTGGGACGATGGAAACTGCCTCTTTGGTTCCGAGAACTCCAGTTACAAAATCATTTTGCATATCTACTACTACAAGTATTGATGACATCCTGAATCCTCCACTCTTTTTCCAATTTATCTAGTCTTTATTATACAACAAAACATTTTATTATACAATAAAATGAAAAAGGTGAAACTACTTCCGTGTGCATTAAACAAAAGAAGTAATCTCACTTTTTCTATATAACTCCCTCTTATTGCGAATTTTTTGGATACTTTTATGGAATCCTCATCCATTTCCTATCATATGAATCCAAAGCATATTAGTAAATAAAGCTCTGGAATGCATCTACGATTTCAGCTCTATCATTCTCGTTGGTACCTACTAATTCTAGTGGTTGAGATAAATCTAGGCTAAATATTCCCATTATGGATTTTCCGTCAATTATGTAACGTCCAGATTTTAAGTCAAAATTACAATCTACTCCGCTTGCGATCATACTAAATTCTCTTACCTTATCAACTGAATTCAAAAGAACTTGTATCTTTTCCATAATCTCACCTCCCCTTATGATATGTGTATTTCATGCTAATTCACAGAAATAAATGCTTCATGAATTAGTTGATGAAGCAAAACTTAAGAAACACTGAAAATATGTATAATTTCAGAGACAAATTTATACACTTAATAGCATAGACAACCAAAAAGGAGCCAGCTTATGACCATTAAGTTTAAAAAAACAGTATATGTAGCTTACTTATTATCATTATGTATTGGAATTTTTTTGTACTTTATCTATGAGTTGAGTCATTACAATAGAGTTGTTGGCTTAATCACGCCAATAAATGAAAGTCCATGGGAACAGATGAAACTACTATTTTTCCCATACTTGCCGTTCACCATTATACTACACTTCTTTTCAAAAAGGAATAGTAAAAAAATTTTATTTGCAAGTGCCATTTCTATTGTAATAGGAATTATTCTTTCCATTAGTTCCTACTATACAATACATGGTGCATTTGGTATCAAAACTTCAATCATAGATATTTTCATTTATGTTACTTGTCTTGCTGTTAGTTATATTCTATGCTACCACTTTATAAAAAATAATACTTTTCCCCAAAATAATATAATTGGTTTTACTATTTTTGTAGTTTTGTTCTTATTGTTTATACTTTTTACTTTTCTTCCGCCGAGAGTACCTTTGTTTCAAGATTCCACTACGAAAAGCTTTGGATTGATTCACGAGACATATTATTAATTACTTATAATAACAAATTCGGTATCCGTTATTTCACACAAAAAAGAAGGCCTTTGCATTATTACCAAAAGCCTTCTCTTTTTGTTTCATTTTTCATTCATTTTAACTATTTACTTTTGTGATACCATCTTCCACTTTAAATTCAGCAATTTTTTCACCTAATACATATCCATTCTGTCCGACTTCACCGAATACTACAGCAGAACTATCGGATGCTGTTGCATGGTACCATGTATATTTTTCGCCTTTTTCAAATGCTGTTTTTGAAATAAGTACTTTTTGGTAAGGTGCTGATGGTGCAAAACATGTTACCACATTATCATCCTTGTCCATAATACAGATAATATCATTTTCTGCTTGTGGTTCTGAATATTCAAGATAGACTGAACCTTGTTGGGATGCTTCACTTGGTAAAGTCATCTCGCTTTCATTTCCAACAACTGTTACAACACCACCATGAACTGTATATTCACCTGTGCATGCAATACTCTTTAATCCAGCATCATTTGCACTTCTCACATTAATCGATCCACTCTCTATGCAAATGTTTCCTGCAATATCAACTGCATCTGCATCTGCCTTTACATTGATACAAGTATCTTTAATTGTAAATTCACCACTACCACTTCGTTCTAATTCATTTTTACCTGCACGCGCTTCTGATGCAGAACCACTTGCACCACCAGCTACATTCACGCCATCGTTTACACTGGTAATGTCCACATATCCACTATTTAATGCAACTGCATTTGCTTCAAAACCTACATAGGCTTTTGAAACGATAATACTTCCACCATTAACAGTTAAACTTTCAGCTGCTACGATTCCGTCATCTCCTGATGAAATATTTAAGCAACCTGTATTAACATGTACATTTTCATTGGCATAAATTGCATCATCTGCTGTATCAAGGTTAAGTAATCCACCATAAATCTCGACAGAACCACCTGCTTTTAGCCCCTTTGCTGTCTGGTCGCCATCTCCAAAGTTCCCCCAGCCTGTCGCTGTACTTTCCACGGTGCTTCCATTACCTGTAATCATTGTAAAACTTCCATTTAAAATGTAAATGGAATCCGTTGCATTTACCGCATCAACAGCTGTAGTAAGCGTATAATTACCACTTTCAATTCCAACAAATCCTTGCCCTTCTTCTACACTTGTTGTCTTCATAGCATTTCCTGGGCATTGGATGTTAAAGGAACCATTTTTAATGGAAAGACCTGTATTGGCTACAATACCATCATCTGTACTTTGAATATTCATTGTTCCAGATGTAATCTTTAAATTTCCACCACATGAAATACCATCTTGGTAATTTCCATTGATAATAAATTGTCCTTCTCCATTAAATGTAAGATCACCTAATGAAAAAATAACTGCATTTACACCTTCTTCTGCTTCTGTATAATCACTTCCATCTGTTAATACATTGGAACTTTTACCTGATGCAGTAAGAACTGTCTTTGCAGATTTTTTTATGTAAAGAGCACAACCCTTTTTATTTGTTAAAGATAAGCCATTAAATACTAATCGAACATTTTCACTATCTTCAGAGTCTACGATAATGGCACCATCTGCACATGAACCTGAAAAATCATAAAGACCGCCTTTTGTGATAGTTACTGTAGTTCCTTCAATCTTAATACTTTCTGCCTCTGTTCCTTTGGTGGTAATGTCTGTATCACTCATAACAATATCAGTGGCCTTCGCTTTGCTCCAGTCCCCATATAAATCCACTTCGTCAAAGCTATCATTTGTTAATTCTGTAAGACTTGTTACCTCCTGTGTAACGGT
This sequence comes from uncultured Anaeromicropila sp., assembly GCA_964409685.1. Lineage (GTDB taxonomy): Bacteria > Bacillota > Clostridia > Lachnospirales > Lachnospiraceae > Clostridium_AI. The sequence continues at coordinate 10,848 of CAYPEJ010000011.1, read as the reverse complement.
TGCTTGCGTAGATAAAACATCATCCTCTTCCTCTTTCGATGTCATAGACGAGTTATTGCATGCGCTTAAAAATAACGCACTAATACACATGAGTATCATTAGTTTTTGTTTAATTTTCATTTTAGTTAACCCCCTTGGATTATAAATCCTTCACTTAAATATCAACAATATTATACCAATAAGGTCAAATCATTACAACTTGAAATCGTCGCTTTTCACAACTATTTCACAATTTAAAGTATAAAATTGCACACTATGTCGCAATGGTGAAATAAAAAATGGTAGACACTTTACTCAATTCATAAGCTTATGAGTAAAATCGTCTACCGTTTTTGCTTTTGCTACCTATTAATCTTAGCCTTCATATACAATCTTTCCACAACATATTGTCATATGAACTTTACCAAATAATGTCTCCCCTAAGAATGGTGAATTGCATGACTTAGATACAAACTTATCCACTGTCCACTCTTCATCTGGATTAAATAATACCAAATCTGCACATTTCCCAACTGCAATCGTACCCGAATCTAGTTTATATAATTTTGCAGGGTTGCATGTCATCTTAGCAATGAGCTCTGGTATCGTTAAATGACCTTTCTTCACTAAGTTGGTAATTCCTAATGACAATGCTGTTTCTAAACCAATGATTCCACTTGGCGCTTTCTCAAATGGTCTTTGTTTTTCTTCTTCCGCATGAGGTGCATGATCCGTTGCGATTATATCAATAGTACCATCTTTTAACCCTTCAATAATCGCCGCTTGGTCTTCTAATGTACGAAGTGGAGGATTCATCTTGGCAAGTGTTCCATGTTTCAATACGGCTGTCTCGTCTAAACTAAAGTGATGTGGTGTTGCTTCTGCATAAAGATTTGCCCCCATCTCTTTATATGTACGAACTAACTGTACCGCACGCTTGGAACTAATATGCTGGATATTTACCGTACAACCTGTTTCTAATGCAAATAAACCGTCTCTTGCTACAAGTACATCTTCTGCAATGGCAGGTGCACCACCTAATCCCATTTCATCTGAAATACGACCTTTGTTCACTCCGCTTAACTCGATAAATTTAGAGTCTTCTTCATGAAAACTAAGTGGCACATTCAATCGCTTTGCTTCACGCATTGCTTCCAATACTAATTCTTCGCTTAAAATAGGAATTCCATCATCGGTAAATCCAATCGCACCATGTTCTTTTAACTCTTCCATCGGTGCCAATGTTTCGCCTTTTAAGCCCATCGTAATAGTTCCACTTGGTAACACATGAATGCCTGTTTCTTTTCCCTTTTGAATTAAATATTCTAACGTTTCCACATTGTCAACTGCAGGCTTTGTATTTGCCATAGTAATGATTGTTGTAAATCCACCTCGTTTTGCCGCATTGGCTCCTGTGATGGTGTCCTCTTTGTATTCAAAACCAGGATCGCGGAAATGAACGTGTACATCGATTAGTCCAGGTGCTACCATCATATGCTCCGCGTCAATTACCTGCTCAAAATCAGACTCGTCAAATCCTTGTCCGATTTCTTTTACGATTCCGTCCTCTATTACAATATCTTTCTTTTCTAATTCATTACGTTCCGGATGAACCAGTGTTCCATTTTTAATTAGTATCATAAGCAGCCTCCTTTTTTGGAAAATAGTCTATCATATTTGAGTATCTGTTGCAAACATAGCTTTACATTTTTCCTTGATATTGTATAAACTCAACAAATCTGTGGAATAATCGAAATAATTTCGTATAAAGCGAGGCAATCATATGAATTTCTTTTTCTGGAAAAAAACACAAAAAAAGCCAATACAGATGGAACCAACGACTGGATATCCTCTCTATGCTCCTGCAAATGGATTAATGAAGCATATCTCAGATGCTCCTGATCCTGTGTTTTCGAATTTACTTGTCGGAGACGGCATTTACATTTTACCGAAAGAAAATAAAATATATGCACCAGCAGACTGCAATATTGCATTTATATTTCCTTCTAGACATGCACTAGGACTTCGCACTGCAAATGATGTGGAACTACTGCTCCATATCGGATTCGACCCAAAGAAATTGCGGAATTTCGTATTTCGATGGTATGTGGAGGAAGACCAAGAAGTGAAAAAGGGGACATTACTTGCTGAGTTTGATTCAAAAAATGCAAATCAACGCTCTATATCCCCACCAATTTCACTTTTAGTAACAAATCTAAGTGAGACCCAGCGTATCATTTATAAGGAAAATCGAAATGTCACATTGGAAGATATTATTTTAGAAATTCAGTAATTTTCTTGCATAAGGTTATTGACACTTTGCTCAGTTTGTACTAATATGTAATAGTATGTTTACATTAAATTGTCCGTGTCCGGTTTATAATGTAACAAAACAAGAGTAATGTGTTAAGAGCTAACAATCATTACTGTAACAATTGACAAAAAAAGTATTTAAGAAAAAATTTTGGAGGTGCTCGAATTGGCTAACATTAAATCAGCGAAGAAGAGAATTTTAGTAAATGAAGTAAAGGCAGCAAGAAACAAAGCAATCAAATCTAAGGTAAAAACATCTATTAAGAAAGTAACTGCTGCTATCGAAGCAAAGGACGTAGAAGCAGCTAAAGTTGCATTAAAAGATGCTACTGTAGAAATCAACAAAGCTGCAAGCAAGGGCGTATATCACAAGAAAAACGCTTCTCGTAAAATTTCCCGTTTAGCAATTGCTGTAAACAAGTTGGCTTAATAATAGATCACTCTTCCCGATTCAGTGTACAGAAGGCAGTCGTGCTGCAACTGGCTGAATCAAAAAAGCGCTCCCCCATCCGTCAAGTGGGGCTAGCGCTTTTTTTATGTTCTAATCTAGAAGAAGTAAAAATTTTAGTATTTCTAGCATTGAGAAAAAAAGTTCTGGCGATGTGGTATATTTATATTCCACTATGGTTCTTCTAAAACGCTTTCTTGTATGATTTGTGCCAAAGTGATTGATGTATTTACATTCCACTATGGTTCTTCTAAAACTTAATCGCATCCTCATTTGCATTCCATTGTTCCTCATATTTACATTCCACTATGGTTCTTCTAAAACAGAAGTTAGAAAGTTTACAGACGTAACGGAGTACAAATTTACATTCCACTATGGTTCTTCTAAAACTGGGAGAAACGCTTAAATACGTTGCCCCAGTAGCATTTACATTCCACTATGGTTCTTCTAAAACTCTTCTGGCACTTCTGCTTTAATACTACTTTCTAAATTTACATTCCACTATGGTTCTTCTAAAACAATCAACAACGTTGATATTACATCATTATCTATTACATTTACATTCCACTATGGTTCTTCTAAAACTCAAAAAATTTACTTGTTTTTGACTTCACAGATAAATTTACATTCCACTATGGTTCTTCTAAAACACAAAGCGATTTAAAACCAGGTTCATTCATTATGTTATTTACATTCCACTATGGTTCTTCTAAAACAATTCCTTTTTGATGAAGATGTAATTGATTATATTAATTTACATTCCACTATGGTTCTTCTAAAACACAGAAATAGGCGTAAAAGTTCAGTTTTTTTTGTATTTACATTCCACTATGGTTCTTCTAAAACGATCTAAATATTTTTCTATAGCTCCTTGACCTTTTATTTACATTCCACTATGGTTCTTCTAAAACAACGTATAGTCGCTCCAATGCACTTTTCTAAAAATAATTTACATTCCACTATGGTTCTTCTAAAACTTTTTTAGCTCCTAGTGTTTTGAATTTATCATAACATATTTACATTCCACTATGGTTCTTCTAAAACGAGTTCCGAACAGCAAGTTTTTCAGATGCTACTTTATTTACATTCCACTATGGTTCTTCTAAAACGATTTATGTTCAAGGGTTGACAACTCGCCACCCTCATTTACATTCCACTATGGTTCTTCTAAAACTTATCAAGGAGTACCAGAGGGAGAGTGTTAAGTGAATTTACATTCCACTATGGTTCTTCTAAAACTAGGCTTCATTGCAACCACAAGTATTATAATTGTTATTTACATTCCACTATGGTTCTTCTAAAACTGTTAAGTGGAGTACTATCTGGATGCGGAGAGACAAATTTACATTCCACTATGGTTCTTCTAAAACAAAAATATCAATGTTATAGTTTTTTACTCCATTAGTATTTACATTCCACTATGGTTCTTCTAAAACGAACGAATTGTACTAGCTGCCGCCACATCACCACCATTTACATTCCACTATGGTTCTTCTAAAACAGGCAACGGCACCACACTTTCATCTGGTTGAAAAATTTACATTCCACTATGGTTCTTCTAAAACGGTTTCGTGGATTGGATATAAGCCTTGTATACTATCATTTACATTCCACTATGGTTCTTCTAAAACTAACAGCATTGTTACAAAGTAATGGCTGGGAAGACGAATTTACATTCCACTATGGTTCTTCTAAAACTTCATAATCTGCATCACCGTAGTTTTCGTCTCCATGATTTACATTCCACTATGGTTCTTCTAAAACTAAAGACTATGCCCCAGTACAAGCACGAATGAGAAAATTTACATTCCACTATGGTTCTTCTAAAACATCATGTTCACTTTTCCATCGCCGTATTGTCCCTTGATTTACATTCCACTATGGTTCTTCTAAAACAGGTACAATTTCAACATTTGTTAACTGATCAACATCATTTACATTCCACTATGGTTCTTCTAAAACTGTGATACTTCAATAATCTGACTATGATGTATCCAATTTACATTCCACTATGGTTCTTCTAAAACCTCCATTTTTGAATGCGATCGTTGTTCTAATTTGATTTACATTCCACTATGGTTCTTCTAAAACAGTTAATCCAGTCGAGTACGCAAGCTATGTGGAATAATTTACATTCCACTATGGTTCTTCTAAAACCCGTCGCTAACAGCATTAACAAAATCTTCAATAATTATTTACATTCCACTATGGTTCTTCTAAAACAGTTCTGAAAAATTACTTTCAAAATTAGATTTGGAATTTACATTCCACTATGGTTCTTCTAAAACTAATTCCTGTTAAAACAGATTATCTATCATATCGATTTACATTCCACTATGGTTCTTCTAAAACTGAAAGTCAAAAAAGATTAAATGGAGTTAATTCAGATTTACATTCCACTATGGTTCTTCTAAAACTCGTCCCATTAAGAGAAATTGTAGCATTTTTAATATATTTACATTCCACTATGGTTCTTCTAAAACCTATTTAACACTTCCTCATTTTCTTTACTCCTTCATTTACATTCCACTATGGTTCTTCTAAAACTTGAGCATACCCTTTTTGCATTGCGAATAGCTTTATTTACATTCCACTATGGTTCTTCTAAAACTCAGCATTTTGGTTAGCATTTGGTTCAACGATCTTATTTACATTCCACTATGGTTCTTCTAAAACTTCCTCTAACTCACGCATGATTTTATTGTATGTCGAATTTACATTCCACTATGGTTCTTCTAAAACGTATCTTTTTAGGATTGGAGCAAACTCTTTACAAAATATTTACATTCCACTATGGTTCTTCTAAAACAAAAACGACATAACATTCGTTATAACCGAAAATACATTTACATTCCACTATGGTTCTTCTAAAACGGACTTTATGCAGTCCGAAAAGGGACAGTGGTTTCATTTACATTCCACTATGGTTCTTCTAAAACAGCACTTGCAAACTCAGATAGTCAGCTATACAAACATTTACATTCCACTATGGTTCTTCTAAAACATGTTTGCGCAGCGTTGGAATTATCTAACGCATCAAATTTACATTCCACTATGGTTCTTCTAAAACGTAACGAAAGACGGAGAACCTTGGTTTGTACTATATTTACATTCCACTATGGTTCTTCTAAAACTTGCTCCAGCGATTGTGTCTTTCAGAATTTTCTTAACATTTACATTCCACTATGGTTCTTCTAAAACTACGCTAATAGATTCTTTTTTCGGTACGTTATGAATTTACATTCCACTATGGTTCTTCTAAAACTGTATCCCTTTTTTCGTCTTATCTCCTGCTTACTTATTTACATTCCACTATGGTTCTTCTAAAACAGTTCCAGAAAATAAACTAACAATGTCTTTTTTGTAATTTACATTCCACTATGGTTCTTCTAAAACGAAGAAGAAAATGAAGGAACGTTTAACAAGTCGAATTTACATTCCACTATGGTTCTTCTAAAACGAAGAAACAGGGCAAATGAAGTTTGCGTGAAATGTATTTACATTCCACTATGGTTCTTCTAAAACTATTACACATAAAGAAACTAAAGAAACAAAAAATCTATTTACATTCCACTATGGTTCTTCTAAAACAATATAGAGCATCTAAAAAACCCATACATTGTTAGATTTACATTCCACTATGGTTCTTCTAAAACCCTTACCTAAAAATCCCCCTAAAATAGGCATTCTCAAACCCTATTTCTGTCGACCTCATTTTCCTGTTCAATAATATGAACATATCTCTTTATCAATAATTATTCAAAATCGCCATACCACTTGCAAACAGAGGCATTGTCGATCCCCCAGTGTTTTAACACTATCGGAGGTCGACAGAAACCCTAAAAGAAATTAGACGTTTTATCTTCCTGATTCGCCCAAAGTTCTTTTTCTAACCAGCGATTATTTCTACTCTTAAATAATATCACACTATCCAACTCTTTTCGAACAATATTTTTTAACTCATACTGCAATTGTAATATTTGTGCCTCTGACAACTCACCTTCAAATACAGAATTTTGTATATGTGTTAAATATCTCTTACAAATTTTAAATGTCTTGGCAAGTACTTTTTGTCCGTTGTCATCACCCTTGATATCGTATACCAAAATCACATACATAACTCTTCCCCCTATCCAAAAATCACCACCAAATACGAAATGGATCATACTCTTTTTCACCAAGTAAGTGCTTTACTAACTTATAGCACTCTAGTCGCATTAAATATTGATACGATACTTGTCGTCCTAATTCCTTATGCTTTACTGTTGTTTTCAAACGTTCATCCAATTCTGCCACAATAAGTTTTGATGCCTCCTTTTTCAAATGCAAACAATTCAACTCTTTCGTAAAGCTTTTCTCTGTAATTTGTCTTTTATTGAGCAATGAAAATATGAGCCGATCACCAATTATTGGCTTAAACACCTCCGCTATATCCAAACTCAGTGAAAATCTTCTTGTTCCTGGAACATGAAGATAACTAACTGTCGGATTTAATTGTGTTTGATATATTTCTCCTAGTACCTTTGTATATATCAGTGTATTTACAAAGGATATTAATGTATTAATCATATTGTCTGGTGGACGCTTTACTCTTTTATCAAAATTAATTTCTTGGTCTACTATTGTATTCCATGCTGTATAATAGATTTTTCGAATGTTTCCCTCTACTCCCATTAGTTCATCTACAGAATGAGTACACAAGATTTGCTTCTGTAAATCACTAATCAACTCCATTTGCTCACTTACATCTTTTCCTCTTGAATTATAGTAACGCAGATTACGATAAATATTATCTGCTGCACTTTCAATAAATTTCTGTGCAAGGGTAACTCGCTTACTTTCATCAAGATAATATTCTACTTGTTTTACAAGCAAATGACCTGAGACATATTTCTCTCTTGGATAAAATGTGCCTGTGTAGTAATCGTAATAATTGAAAAAATGTACTGCAACATTTTGTTGTGAAAGAAAATTAATAAGACTTGTATTAAAATTCATTTCACACATAACGTATACATCACTCACTGCTTCAATGGGAATGTTACGAGCCTCCCCATCGTCTGGAACAAAACGTAGAGTATTATCCCGCCTCAAAAGTTCGCCTTCATTGTAAATATAAATACTCCTTTTCATAATTCCTCCTATATCCAACACAAATCATAGTATGCACACGAACGACATATTCTCTGCTTTTTCATTTGTGGTGGAAGCGGTGCATCTACAATCTGTTCAATTTCTTTTAAAACCTTTCGGATTTCTTGAATGTCATCTTCTGTTAACTCAACTTCTATACACTGCTTTAAAAGAGGATAATCTATCTTTGCTTTTACAAATACATCTCGTTCTCTCAAGTAATACAAATAATATTTTACCTGTAAAATACTTGCTTCTTCGATTTTATCACTCTTCTTTACTTCATGAAGAACACCTTTTGTACGAATAAAATCTATATTTATCACATTGTCTATATTAATATGCTTGTCGTCTCGCTTATAAGTTTCTTCATCAATTACTTTTCCAATGGCAACATTTTCATTGCCATGTTCCATCTGAATCTCATGGTAGAAGTACCACAACTTTCGCTTACACACAGCATAATAATAAACCATCATACCTGTTATCTGCTTGTCCATAATTCACCTCTTATAACATCACCATATCATTGCATCATTTACAGTTTTGTCTTCCAGTGACTCAAATCCTAGCTTCGTATAGGTACATCCTATAACTGGTATTTTCACATAGTCTGATATCTGTACTGGTTGCCATGGCAATGTATCTCCATTACGAATTTTCCTCATATAATCGCGATAGACATGTTTAGGAATTGGCACTGTATACTTTTTAATCTCATGAATATACTTCAAAGCTTCCTCTCCCTGCCCATATTTCAATGCTTGCTCTGCTGCTCTAATTTCTTCTTGATGCTGTTCATACACACAGTACGGAATGATATCTTCACTCAAAATATGCCTTAACTCTGGTTTGACACCAGATACATTTTTTCGTAAATTCTCTAATCCTCTATAAACTTCATTATATTCCATTAAATAATCACAATCGGTCAAATTATCTATTGTAAATACACTTAACATTTCCAACTTCCGTTCTTCTGTCATTAATGTTCCATTGCAACTTTCAGAAAATTTCATCAGTTGTTCTTTTGACAATTCATATATCTTTCTATCAATAAATTTATAAGAGAACAAGGCAGAATCTATTTGCAGATATACATAACAATTTACCTTATCAATTGGTTTTAAACCAAGTCTGTTACATCTTCCCATCCTTTGAAATAGTGAATTCAAATCTTGCAATTCTGTAAACAAATAGTCAAAGTCCAAGTCTAAACTTGCTTCTACTAAAGATGTTGAAATCCATATACCATTTTGAGCTTTTCCTAACTTCTTTTTACTTCCTGCAAATTGCTTTATTTCAGCTTCTAATTTCTCTCGTTCCTTTCGAATGTATCGACTATGCAACATATGTAATTCTTCTTCTGGAATCCTTGCTTCTAATTCCTTGTAAATCTGCTGTGCTTTTTTTATTGTATTACAGATAACTAGTATTTTATTGCGACTAGAGCATTCTTTGTTCTGTTTAAAATGTTGCAAAACATCTTCACTGTTAATCTGCGCATCTAAGACCTTTACATTATGTCTTTCCAATTTAGAAATAAAACACTCTTTTTGAAATGGTATCTTTCTACGAAGTTTATCTTTTATAAAAGGTGCTAATGTTGCTGTTATAATAGCAACCTTTCCACCCATTTCAACAATCTGCTCCAATCCATAAATTAAATATGCCAGTAGTTCAGCATTGTACATCTGTATTTCATCAATGATGATTTTGGAATATGACAATGTTGCTAATTTTATCTCATGACAGCTATATCGAAATACAAAATCAAATAGCTGATCCATCGTTGTAATAGTTAACGGCATAGTAAATTGTCGTGCGGAATCATGAAAATCATGTATGTCATCTAATTTCATATCTGTGGTATCCATTAAATATTCCCTTGATTCTGAATGTAATAATGCTAAACGTTCTTTTATATTTTCATTTTCCAGTATGTCTATACGGATTCTATCAAACATTGCATTAATAGCAGTTCGTAGCGGTAAGACAAAAAAACCTTTTTCATTTCCCAGCCAATGTAATGCTGCTTCCGTCTTGCCCATACCCGTTGAGGCGATTGCTATAATATTTTCATCTGAGTGATTCATACAAAACTTTTGCAGATCATTCCAATCTGGAAAAGTATCTTTCTTTTGATTATCTCGCCTCCATTTATCTAATAAGTTATCCATCGCAGACTTCAGAAAGTTATTTGGGTATTCTACTTGAAAGCCTCCACTGGCACAGTGATCACATTTTTGAAGTAATCCTGCAACTAAAATGGCTGTCTTATCAGCTCGTATTTTTTTTAACTGTTTTAGAAATTTACGTGCGAAAATTGGAAATGTTTCAAAATCTGCCAAAAGAGTTTGAATTAATTCTTGCTCTTTTTCTAGCGTTTCACTTATATTACAATAATTATGATGACCGGAAATGGCATTTTGAACGATATAGTAATCTGTAATTTCTTCGTAGTTATTTTGATCGACAAAAAATATTGATAATACATTGTGTGAAACTTCTGTCTTAGGGTTAAAACGTATCTTTTTATCGGTATCTTTTACTCTGATTTGAAATTGTGGATTTACTTTTCCTATGTCATGAAATTGACATGCATCTGTTGTAAGTTGAATGGTTCTTTTTTCAGTAATATAACCAAGATGAACTAATTGAGACAAACATTCCAGTAAGTCTTGGTTGTGCTGGTGAATTGTTTTATCTGGTTTGGCTAAGTAGTTGTTTAAATTCATACAGTTCTCCTTTTAATTAAATATTGTTGCTCATGATAATCTATGTGCCAATATGGTTCTTCTAAAACGGGCAAATATTGTTAGTGCTAGTAAGTATGATACATTTACATTCCACTATGGTTCTTCTAAAACTTACTTGGAACAGATCCAAGGCTCTTGGATGAATATTTACATTCCACTATGTGGTCTTAGGTCAAGACTTTAGACATAAAAAGTTGAATGGTTTATGCTACTAAA
>CAYPEJ010000010.1:0-144238 GCA_964409685.1 uncultured Anaeromicropila sp. | reverse complement strand
TCAGTGATTACCTTGGAACACCAGTAGAAGCCTATGACGAGGAAGGGAACAAAGTCTGGGAGAGAGAACTGGATATCTATGGGCGAGTGAAACCTCCTAAGAAAGATATCTATGGAAGAATGGAAAAGGAGACGGGAGAAAAGAACTTTATTCCGTTCCGTTTCCAAGGGCAGTACGAAGACGAAGAAATCGGATTGTACTATAACCGATTCCGGTATTATGACCCTCAGATAGGGCAGTATACACAGCAGGATCCGATTGGGTTGGCTGGGGAAAATCCGACGTTGTATGGGTATGTATTTAATACATTATGTGAGATTGATCCGTTTGGGTTAAATCCATTTAATTCTGTACGAGAAGCTCTACGCTATGCGAAAGATTTAGCAGGAATTCCTCGAAGTCAACAATTTGTTAGACAATGGACTGTGACAGGGGAAGTGAGTAAATATGGAAACAGTAATTATGTAGTATCCAGTAATAAATCAGCTTATGGTAGATACTATGAATTTGTTAATGCAAAGGGAGAACAAAGGGTAGTTGTCTTGCATACAAATGACCCTCAAAGAGCTCTCCATGCACATGCTGGAAAGCCTAAGGATGAAAAGATATATGATTTTAAGGATCCAGATACCAGATATAAAGCTATAGATGATTTGCCGAATAACAAAGATCATCACTTAGATATTAATTGTAGGGGGTAATGATATGGACTTGAAAGATAGATTAAAGATTGTTAGATTGAGTAATAAATTTAAAAACTTTCGTGGAATTAAATCTTTTAAAATAACCGAGAAAAATGAGCTGACAGAACAAGAAATGCAAGTATTTAACAATCTATATAAAGTAGATTGTGAAGCTACTGATAAGATTCCTCTTAATGCTAATTATACAGAATATATTTCTTGGTCAAAAGAAAAAATTAAACCTTATATAAATTACAATTCAGAAATAATTATCATTGATAGTGGAAAGGCAGTATTTTTGGTATTTGATGATATTGAATTATTCTTGGAAGATTATTTTGGAGAAGCAGAATCTTTTAGTATTGACATATTGAATCGTGACATAAAAAAATGGATTATAATATATAAAACAGAATACTATTTAGAGTATTTTAATCAAGATGTCTGAAAGGGAATGAAAATTTTCTATAATGAAAAAGGTGATTTGGAGAGCTAATCAGGTGATTAGTATAGAAACAAGACGTAAAGATGAAAACAGAAAAGAAAATGTTTATGTGTTGGCACAAATGATTAACAAAGCCCAGCTATTAGTATTTAATTTGTTTAATACTGATAATAATTGGGAAAATGTCAATTTGAATGAAACACCTATTTTGTTTTGCACATATGTAACCAGACAATTTATGTTATAAATTCGGGAAAAATGTAGATCCCATGAAAGATTTAACTTTTAATAGACCGATTCCTTTGGAATACAAGGAATATATTGATATTATTTCTTCATAATAGGGAGGATGAAATATTTATGAATTTAACATTAAAATTGAATGCACGATTTCAACCAAAGCATAGATTTGAATTGGAAGATGCTTTACAAGAGATACTTGAGAAAGAACATATGGGAGAAGTAATAGGAGGTGGTACGGCTCAAAATCCTGACGGAGAAATTGCCTATTGTGAAATAGAGATCCATTTGGCGAATGATGAAATGACCAGTGTAAAGTGGTTGACAGAGTTGCTTAATAGAATAGGTATTCCGAAAGGATCGATTTTGCAAGGCTTAGAGCAAGAAATTGAGGTAGGAACATTAGAGGGATTGGCTTATTATTCAAATGGTGTTGATTTGTCTGATGAAGTATATCAAACTTGTGATATAAATCATGTGATTGAACAGATGGAATTGGCAATGGAAGGAATTGGACGAATGTATAGTTATTGGGAAGGTGCCAAGTATACAGCTTTGTATTTTTATGGAAGTTCCTTTTTAGAAATGAAGCAGAACATAGAGCCTTTTATTGCAACCTATCCCTTATGCCAGAAAAGTCGTATTGAACAGATTGCTTAACTAGTAGATGGAAAAGCAGCCCTGACTGCAAACTGCACGATTACTTGCTGTTATGGTGGAACCATTGGTTTTATGGATGCTGGACAGGAAGTGTATTGATTAGAACATGAAAAGAAAGCTTCCGCATAAAGGAGGAGATAGATTAGAAATGTTTAAAGTGAGGAGTGTAATATATGAATATAGAACAAGCGATTGATATAATTTATACGGGATTGGTAAGTGAGAATTCTGTACCAGTTAAATTGGCAGCACATAGAATTTTAGATTTGGAAATGCTAGATCAAGTAAGGAAGGCGTTAGACTTTGCTATAATATATTACAAGGGAAAAACATTAATTCCTAAAAAAATAGCAATTGCCATGGTTGATATTCAAGGAGCATTTTTTTTCAAAGTGGCTTTGAAGAAAAAATGTTAATACAATTAGAGGATATCGGTATAGAATTACAAGAAAAGGCATTAGAACTTTTTTCTGAATAATTTAATTCATACTTAACTATAAAAAATTAGGTAAACCAGATATGGGACAAAGAACTCCAGACAGCCTAATCACTTGGATATTCCAAGACGACTTTATCCCAAGAGGGAAAATCACAAAGGATGGAAACTACAGTATTATCAGTGATTACCTTGGAACACCAGTGGAAGCCTATGATGAGGAAGGGAACAGAGTTTGGGAGAGGAAGCTGGATCTCTATGGGCGGGTGAAAACTGTCAAGAAAGATATCAATGGAAGAACTGAGAAGGAGATAGGAGAAAAGAACTTTATTCCGTTCTGTTTCCAAGGACAGTATGGGGACGAAGAAATCGGATTGTACTATAACCGATTCCAGTATTATGACCCTTAGAGCGGACAATATACGCTTCTTACTTTGAAGTTAAAGATTTAAAACATAAATCTGTTACAATTAAAAGCCGTAACTCTGTACGGGCAAATCGTGAACAACAGGTGCTAGGAAGGTGTAATGGATGAAAAAAGCAATAATATACTGGTTTTTAGAAGCAGAAGGAGGAAGAACAAGCCCTCCAGCAGGAACAGAATACTATCCAACTATAGAATTAGAAGATGGAAGTGTTTGGAGTCTGGCTATTAAATTTGATAGAACAAGTCCAACAGAGAATGAAATGATAGATAATTGTGAAGTTTGCTTTTTATTTGAGCATGCACCACATCATTTGTTATGTAGTAATGCAGAATTCATCCTTTGTGAAGGACTTCATAAAGTTGGTGCGATAGTAATTAGGTAACTTCAGTGATTGTTTCTATAACCAATTCTGATACTATGATCCTCAGATAGGTCAAAGCCTTTATTACATATTTCGTATCTGAGCGGAGTGAAAGGAATGTAAGTTAAAATGAAAGATAGCTTAAATAGATTTTATGAATATCTTAATTCAGATGAAGAACTAGAGTATTGTGTTCGTATAAATGTAGAGTGGAATGAGGAATCATTTATCAAAATGAAAAAATTGGTCAGAGCAGTAATGAAAGATTATGAGAATGAGGATTATTATCCTAAGAGAGTTATTAGTTATTTTCTGAGAGATATACCTGCAATCATTAATATCCTCTCTCAATATAAGACGTGTACAGAGAAAGAATTGCTGGAAGCTGGTTATACTGATGAAACTTATTTAAGTATGATTGCAGAGAGAATGCAACAGTTAAAAAATCTATGCGGGGAGTTTATTTCTTCACTAGAGAAATGCTGACTATTAAATAAAGTGTTTTTATATTTGATCCAGAAAGCAGATACCATTATCTACTTTACCCAAGTGCCAATGGATATCTGCCTGATAAGCTTACGAGCATACAGAATGCACAGGGACACAAAATACAGTTTTTCTATAATGAAATAAAGAAGGGATTAGAGATGTTTTTAGAAACAGCAAAGCAATTAACATTAGATGATATACGAGCAATAGAAATAAAATTAAATATTAAATTACCAAAACAGTTAGTGAAACATTATTTAAAATTTAATGGTGGAATTCCAGAAAAACCAGTTTTTTATTCAGATGATTCAGATATAGAAACAAGTGTACATACTTTTTTACCAATGAAATACAAAGATGAAGTAGGCTATACTTTAGAAGATGGATATTTAGATTTTAAGAATAGAAAGGTTATTCCTGAAGAATTTCTACCATTTGCTCTTGATGCAGGAGGCAATCTCTTTTGTATAAATTTAGAAAGTGGACAAGTGGTAATTATATGGTTAGATCTAGGTGAGGTTAATGAGAAGGCAATTCGATGGCTGGCGAATGATTTTGATGGTTTTTTGAATAGCTTAAATGAAGAAGATTATTAATAAAATTGATAAGTTAGGCGAAAGAACAAATCATTAGATACTGCATGAATGAAAAAGATATTTATGGAAAAACGGAAAAGGAAATGGGAGAAAAGAACTTTATTTAAGGATCCAGATACCAGATATAAAGCTATAGATGATTTGCCGAATAACAAAGATCATCACTTAGATATTATTATTGATAGTGGAAAGGCAGTATTTTTGGTATTTGATGATATTGAATTATTCATGGAAGATTATTTTGGAGAAGCAGAATGTTTTAGTATTGACATATTGAATCGTGACATAAAAAAATGGATTATAATATATAAAACAGAATACTATTTAGAGTATTTTAATCAAGATGTCTGAAAGGGAATGAAAGATTATTATGACCTATTATCTATCTGCGCTATGTAAAACAAAGATAACAGATAGATAACAGGTCTATTATATGCAGAAGGTCTATTTTCGACTTAGAGTAATGAGTTTAGCAGAAGTAATTTTTTGTTCACGCAACATCCTTATTTGAACTTCATCCGTACAGCAATTACATGTTGTGTGAAAAGAGTCATAGAAGTTGTTTTCATTTATATTAGCAATTTTATCTAATGCTTTGGAACTATTTTTTCCCTTTTTGGAAAAGGCATGATAAAAAATAGTTTTACCTTTGTCAGGAAATTCTTCCCATTCTTTACAAAGTGAATCTACATGCTCAGGATTAATATCAATGTCCTTGTTCTTGCACAGTTTTTTCAGAGTAACTAAGTTCTGGTCTATACTGTCAGGGGTTTTCTTGAATAATTCATAGTCATATAAATAGAAAGACTGATTTAAACCACGCTCCGTAGCATTTTTCCAATGTCCGCAAGCTTTATGTTTTTTTGTTGGAAAATGGCGATTCATGGAGTTACTATTTATAAAGATAGGTGACATACGGGAATTATCGCCTATTTTGTATTTGCTTATTCGTAAGTTCTGAAGCTGATCCACATCTACAGTTTCACAGTTTTCAACCATACTGTATTTAGCTTCAGTTTCGCTCTTCTTCTCTTTGGTGATTGAATAGGTTAGTTCATATTTTCCATTATCTCCATTTCCCATTTTCGATCTTGTTGTGAAGAACTTCTTAGTTTCATCTTCTATGTCAGTATATGGTATAGCTTCATCAAAGGAACCCAAAGATTCTCTCATTTTTATAAATAAGACATCATCATTATCATAAGCGGAGGAAGAAATATAAATAGGTTTTTCCGCATAAGCGAAGTTAAAAGACAAGGATTTATTGGAAAGACTCTTTTCTTCTCCAGTATTGATCTTGATTCGTCCAGAGCGTTTTTTATTCCCACAGGCAGTCACTGTCAGATAGATCTCACCTGGACCATAAGGATCTGTATCATCAAAAACTTTTATCTTTTCGGCTTTAACCTTTATGGACTGGCTAACTGCTTCTTTAATGTAATCTTCGCCGACTGTGTAAAAGAAGTAGTCAATTAACCCTGCTGTATGCATAATTGCAGACGGTATAAGATCACATGCCATTGCATTGCAGGCATAGTCTGTTAAATCATCCTGTAGATCTCTCTCAACTGCCCATGTGTCAGGATCATAAATTCTAAGATGTTTCCAATGATATGGCTGTGATTTTTGAGTTCCATCTACATCATCACTATCATATTGGGCAGTGTAAGAAGCCATGTCTTTAAAATAGTCAAAAAGTTCCCAGTCAGTTCGGTAGATGGCTCTGCATTTGCTATCAACATTCCATGCATCCGGTATTGCTTTGCAGTAATCCATGTCAATCTGCATTTGGGTTGGATCATCATCATCGACATCATCAATTACAGATCCAGTATAATCTTCATAATCATCGTCATCCACTTTTGTGTTGTCACCTATTATTTTTGATAATTCGGATGGAAAATCAATGAAGTCTAATACTTTCCTTACCCAAGAGACTCCTGCATGAGCATCACCATGTACGTGTGCAGGGGTTGCCATATCAGCTAAAAGATGACAGACTCGACCTAAATTAATGTAGGCTTTCTCATATTCACCATTCTGGTATTGCTCTAACAGCTTATTCCAGTATTCTTCTGCCCTTTCTGGTGCAGAACGAAAAGAACCTAGAACTGTTGTTCCGTCAATGGCTTTTGTGATTAATGAGGCAATTTCTTCAAAAATATTAGAAGCCAAATCTCCAAAAAGAGGTTTTAAATAGTCAAATCCTAATGCTTCCTCAAAAACACTGCAAATATAATCAGAATCTAATATAAGTCCATTCTTTTCTCCTTCTTTTATTTCTGTTTTGGTATTCCAGAAATGTTCTACCCAGTGTTGGTAAGGTCCTGTTTCAGCCACTAATGTTTTCTTTAACAGCCAGTGTGTTACCTCTGGGTCTTGGATATCACATGGAGTATTGGCGTCATCTTCCAGTTTTGAACCAAGCATAATCAAATCGAGATATGTATAATCTTTATGTTCGCCTGATTCAATTTTGGTGTTTAGTTTTTCGCTAATTTCAGAAGGAAAAAGAGGCATTGCAGCTTTTACAATAAGTGGATGTACCTTTGTGTTCATATAGATCACTCCTAATTCTATTTTGTAATGGTGGACGAGTTACAATGTAGATATGCTGTGAAGTATAAGTTTAGAAATATACTGTATTTATGCTCAGCTGTTTTGAATATGCAAGAAATGTTATAAATACAAAAACTTATAGTTATTATAATATATTTCTTTTTTTAGCACAATCGTTAAGTGCCAAGTTTGAGTTTAAAAACAAAAATATTTTAATATGAATGTATTTATATTGTGTCTAAATGTTTATGTGATATAATATTGTGTATTAAGGACATTTAGAAGGGAAAATTGGAAAATACAATGGTTAAATTTATAATTTTATGTTGAGTAAATAATTAATAAAGAAAAGTAGTGGATACTTTGCATTACCAAAATACAAAAGGAGCGATAAATATGAGTAAGATAGTTTTTTTTGGTTTACCCGCACATGGGCACTTTAATCCGACATTGGAAATTGTTCGGGAATTAGTGAACAGGGGAAATGAAGTGTGGTATTATTCCTTTCATCAATTTCGGGAAAAGATTGAGGGAGCAGGAGCAGAATTTATTTCTTGCGATCGGTTTTCCATAATAGATAATATGGGACCAGAATTTGAAGAAAGAACTAAGAAGAAAGGATTAGCATATTTAGCAAAAAGAATGGTAGATGCAGTATTTGATTTGGAAGATATGATATATGGGGATATTGACAAGTTGAAACCAGATTGTATTGTTACGGATTCTATGGCATATTGGGGAAAAGCATTAGCAATCCGAAAAAAAATACCATTTGTAATATCTAATACAACATTTGCAATAAATAAAGAAGTTAAGTTGGTAAAAAATAAGAATGTGAAAGAAGTATTTATTGATTGGAAAGGCAACCGACAAGCAGAAAAAGAAATCAAGAGATTAAAGGCTAAGGGGTATCCAATTGAAAGGTATTCGGATTTATTAGGAGGAACGGAGAAGGATCATGTAATTGTGTATACTTCAAAAGAATTTCAGCCATTCTCTGAATTATGTCCTGAAACTTATTCATTCGTTGGTCCAATTATTAAGAAACCAGACAGAATTTTAGAAAAATCAGATAAAAAGACAATCTACATATCACTTGGAACTATTTTTAATAATAAAATAGATTTTTTTAAAAATTGCATTGAGGCATTGAAAGACAGCAACTATGAGGTAATAATGTCAGTAGGTTTTGCAATTCAGCTAGAAGAGTTAGGAGAACTGCCAGATAATATTCAGGTGAGGCAGAGAGTCGATCAGATTGAGGTACTTCAGAGAACAGATGTATTTTTATCTCATTGTGGTATGAACAGTGCAAGTGAAGGCTTATTTTATGAAGTGCCGATGGTAATGTTTCCACAGGGGGCAGATCAAGGAACGGTTGCAGACAGGATTGCAAAATTAGGGGCAGGTGTATTGTTAAAGAAACATACAGCGAAGAACATCAGGAATGCGATAGAACTTGTATTACAGAATCCACAATATAAGGAAAATGCAAAGAAGATTTCTGAAAGCTTTAAGCGGAGTGGAGGAGTGAAGGAAGCGGTAGATAAGATAGAATTTGTTATGAAACAGAAAAAATAATGTGGTAGAATTGGAAAGTAGTATTCTAAGAAAACAATGTTTATATGAGAAAATTGGGGGGGCAGAAGGCAAGTATGATACTTGAAACGGAGAGATTATTTCTGCGAGAGATGAATCAGTCGGATTTTGATTCTTTATGTAAAATCTTACAGGATGAAGATACAATGTATGCATATGAGGGAGCATTTAGTGATGATGAAGTTCACGAATGGCTTGACAGACAAATTGTCCGTTATCAAAAATGGAACTTTGGCTTATGGGCAGTCATTTTGAAAGAAACTGATGAAATGATAGGTCAGTGTGGACTTACAATGCAGCCGTGGAAAGATACAGAAGTACTGGAAATAGGTTATCTTTTCAATAGAGATTATTGGCATAAAGGCTATGCAACAGAAGCTGCAAAGGCATGTAAACAGTATGCGTTTGAAGCGTTGGAAGCAGAGGAGGTTTGTTCCATCATAAGGGATACAAATATTGCTTCTCAAAATGTAGCTATCAGAAATGGTATGACAGCAAGAGATTCATGGATAAAGCATTACAGAGGTGTAGATATGCCACATTATCGGTATGTAATACAGCGGTAGCAATTCTGGTTTGAAGGGTTTATCAAAACTTCAAAATTTATTAGTTCGGTTGATTTTGCAAGGTGAGAGGAAGTATATTGGAAAATGAAAAACACCAGTAAAATATGTGCAAGAAATAACGTTATTCCAATTTTAGAATATGTTTTATGGGCATTTGGAATTCCGGCATTGTGTGTATTACTATGTAAAATAAACGGGAATCATGTGTTAAACTTTATACTGTATGGTATAGAAGGAGCATCTCCTGCGCTAGCAGTAATTATTGTAGTGTTTAAACATAATAAAAAAACTGGACTCATCAAATACATGCATGACAAGTATATATCCAATTTAAGTCTACAAAAATGTTTATTGGCTTTTTTAATTCCTTTTGTTATTTTATCATGTGCCAAAACGATTACAATTATTATGGGGGATATATATGTTTATCCTGCTTTACTTACAGTTCGCAGAATGGTGATTATATTATGGGCACTGATTGCAGAAGAATTAGGGTGGAGGGGATATTTGCAAGATAAACTTGAGGTAATTCTTTCACATAAATATGTACCGATTTTTACGGGTATTATTTGGGCTCTGTGGCATTACCATTTTATATTATTAGGTTCTATGAATGTACCGATTGTAGCATTTACGTTAGGGTGCGTGTTTGAAAGCTATGGATACTTTACAATAACCAAGCTGTCTAAAAATAATATTGTTCCAGCATGTATTTGGCATTTTACAGGTAATATGATGCTTAACTTGTATCGCTTTGACCCACATTGGCATAACGGAAATAGTGTCTTTTATTGGATTGTAACGGTATTTTATGCTACAAATATTTTGTTGTTTGTTTTATGTGAAAAAAGATTTTTAAGTTGTGCAGAAAAATAACTTTCAGTTTTTTAAACAGTAGTATTAAACGCTATAATTGATCAAGGGTGCGAAGCGCTACATTTTCGAGAAGATTGTCAAGTGTTTTAGCAAAAAAAGTGAGGAATTTTAACAAAAAGAATCTGAAAACCTTATAAATTAAGGATTAAAGATTCCGAGAGCTAATGAGAAAGTATTGGAGGTATTTTTATGAGCATTTTTGACAAATGTGAAAGGTACACAAGAGCAAACGACATTCGAAAGATGGGAATTTATCCATTCTTTCATGTACTGGAATCAAAGCCTGGTGCTGAAGTAATTATGGAGGGCAAACGTCGCATCATGCTAGGATCGAACAATTACTTAGGGTTGACTTCTAATCCAGAAATAATAGAGGCAGGAGTTAAGGCACTAGAAAAATACGGTACTGCTTCCAGTGGTTCGCGATTTTTAAATGGAACATTGGATCTGCATTTAGAACTGGAACAGGAACTAGCGAATTTTCTTCGCAAAGAAGAAGTAGTGACGTTTTCGACGGGATTTCAGACGAACTTAGGGATTATCGGCTGTCTGGTTGGTCCAAATGAATATGTGATTTGTGACAAGGAAAATCATGCAAGCATTTATGATGGATGTCATTTAAGTTATGGGAAAATGTTACGTTATACGCATGGAGATATGGAGGACTTAGAAAAGAAGTTGATTTTTGCTGGAGACCATGCAAAACTTATTGTAACGGATGGAGTATTTTCCATGAGTGGTGACATTGCAAAGTTACCAGAAATTGTTGCACTCGCGAAAAAGTATGATGCCTGTGTCATGGTAGATGATGCCCATGGTCTGGGGGTACTTGGTGAAGGCGGAAGAGGAACAGCAAGTTATTTCGGTTTGGAAGACGAAGTGGATATTTATATGGGGACGTTTAGCAAATCTTTAGCTAGTTTAGGTGGATATGTGGCAACCAATCATATCGTGGCAGATTATATAAGACATGTTTCGCGTCCTTTTATATTTTCTGCATCCATGCAGCCAGCAAGCTGTGCAATTGCATTGGCAGCATTAAGGTATCTGAAGGCACATCCAGAGCTAGTTACTCAATTAGCTGAAATAGTGGATTTTGCAAATGGATGCATGAAAAAAAGAGACTTAAAGATAATTGATACTTCTGTACCCATTATACCAATATATACCTATACGGAACTGAATACTTTTACAAAAACAAAAGATATATACGATGCAGGCGTATATGTAAATACAGTAATTCCGCCAGCAACGCCAGAAGGGGAATGTCTGATTCGTACTTCATTTATGGCAACTCATACAGAGGCATTGATCGAGGAAGCGGTAAATATTATTGCAGATTGTTTATATAAAAGCATAAAAGGATAATAAAAAAGGGTAAGAGAATCGAATGGGAGGAAAAAGCATGGCGCAGGTAAAGCGAAAAGTAATACTGATTACTGGGGGAAGTAGCGGAATTGGTTTGGAAAGTGCAAAATTCTTTGCAAGAAAGGGGTACTGTGTGTATGCAACATCAAGGCACTGTAGAGAACAGACGAAAAAATATGGTGCAGGATACATAATCTTTAAGAAAATGGATGTGACTGACGAAGAGTCCATAAAACGTGTAATTTGTTCTATTAAAGTCATTGATGTGGTTTTACATTGTGCTGGATTTGGAATTGCAGGTGCGGCAGAAGAAATTCCGATAGAACTTGTGAAGAGACAGATGGATACCAATTTTTTCGGAGTGCTGCGCGTTAATGCAGAAGTACTTCCTATTATGAGAAAGCAGAACTGTGGAATTATTATCATTGTCAGTAGTGTAGCAGGAAAAATGGGGATTCCTTTTCAATCACACTATTCAGCAAGCAAGTTCGCATTAGAGGGGTACGCAGAAGCACTTAGATTGGAGGTAAAACCCTTTCACATAGGCGTAAGTCTGATTGAACCAGGAGATACTAAGACATCATTTACAAAAAGGCGAGAAGTGTGGTGTCCGAAGAATTCCGTTTATCAAGTATCATGTGAAAGAGCAGTTGGGAAGATGGCGCATGATGAAGAAAATGGAAAATCAGCAGAAAGTGTGGCAAGATTAGCTTATCAGATGGCACAGAAAAAGAAGGTGTCGATGAGAAAGGCAGTGGGAATGAAATATAAGTTTTTCTGTTTTCTACAACGCTTTTTGCCAAATCACATTTTTTTATGGATGCTGGAGAAATATTACTGCTAAAAAGTAGCAAATGATTTTGCATGGGCAGTTGAAACAGCCACAAAAAAGAAAAAATTAGACTGTTCACTGGCGGAGTTTCTAACTGTTGAGGAAGGACTTTGTGTTCAGGTTATGCACTTAGGATCATTTGACAATGAATTGGAAACGGTTGCTATTTAGCTGTGTAGACTGAGTCTGCACAGCTATTTTAATTGGGTATAAAAACAGAAAGATTCATCTTGACATCTATATCGAGTGTCGATATAATAAACTATATCGGAAGCCGATATACAGAAACACGATATAAATATAAAGGAGATAAGAATGGCAGATAATATTGCATTAACTGAATCATCATATTATATTCTTCTCTCACTCAATTCGCCAAAACATGGTTATGGAATTATGCAAAATGTAGAAGAAATATCACATGGGAGGGTTCATCTGGCGGCAGGCACCCTTTATGGTGCATTGACAGCTATGCAAGATAAACGATGGATTAGATTGTTGCCTGAAGAAGATGGAAGTAGAAAGAAAGAATACATGTTGACTGATGTGGGACGAAATATTTTAAAAGCAGAAGTTAATAGACTGGAAGAATTGTATCTGAATGGGAAAAAAATATTAGGAGATGGACAGAATGGGTGAAATAAAGAAAGTTACTAGATGGTGGTGGGCATGGAACTTTGATAAGGAGGAAGAATGGCTTAACAATATGGCTCATAGTGGCTATACCCTTGTTGACGTAAAATGGATTTTTTATCGATTTAAAAAGACGGAACCTGATGAATATATTATAAGGCTTGAATATCATGAGAATAATCCAGAATATATTCATTTCATGGAGGATTTAGGTGCAGAACGCATTTCCCATTATATGGGTTGGAATTATTATCGAAGAAAGAGCAGTCTTGGGGAGTTTGATATATTTTCTGATTTAAAATCAAAAATAGAACATTTAAAAAGTATAGAGCGTTTAATTCTTCCGATTGGAATAATGAATATCGGAATCGGAATAGCAAATAGTATCAGTATAACACATATAGGATTTATTAACCTTCTATTGGCAGCTCTCATATTTTATGGTTATGGGTGTATAAAAACAAAAAGAGAAGTAATGGAAAAAGAAATGAGTCTTCATGAGTAGACGGATGTGATTGTCTAAATAGACACGCAGATTCTTGTATTAACATGGAGTGAAATCTGTACATAAGGTATTTTTGTATGAATGTCGGGCGAAGTGAAAGTGGAAAAATGTTACCAGGAGCTAGAATTACTGTTGTTACAGTATTTTGGCTCTTTTTTATGTCTATTGGTAAAAGTCTCCATAGCATTTAGCCCATGGATGGGCGATAAGTTAAAAGATGAAATAAGGGAATTTATTAAAAAACAAACGATTAATGAAAAGATAGAAATCATATGTAAAGACAGTAATTTTGATGGAACAATTGATCCAAAATGATTATAATATTAGAAATGGTGATTGTTTTTTCTTGTCAATACTTCATTTTGAACTTTTGATAAAATATAGCCATAAATTATACCTTCAATTTGAGCTTTTAGAAAAATAGTTATATTCTATTTCACTAATGTAAAAAAATAAGAATAGTATTTTGATGTTTTGGAAAATATTATTAGTAAGACGATAAAATGATAATCAAGATATGTTCTTATTGAACTTTCGGCAAATGTATAGCAGACAACAAAATTTAGGTATTGTTCTTGTTAAAATTTAATCTCTTTTCGATAAACTGGAATTTGTAGAAGAGAGATAGAGAGGTACTGCTGGAGTAAAAGTCCATGTTGTCATTGTCAGTTGAACTGAATGTGCATATAGGTAATCATATGAGGCTACTTAGATACTCATATGATTACCATATTTGTTGTTCCAAGATTTATTTCTACATGCTCTGTTGCCTCTATCTTCTGTATCATAATGATGTCTCTCAGATGCATCCAATCGTTACGATATGGGATTAATTGAAGGAGATTCAAGAGGTCTAGCAATTTATTTTGAGAATATAGAATCAAATTTTCTCGTCGCCTGTTTCATCAAGTTGCTTTTCAAATAGCACATATGCAATAAATTTGAAATAGTCCTCCTTGGATTCAATTGCAGTTTGTATCTCAGCATCGCTTATTTCTAAGTCCCAATAATATTCTACTGTATATGTCCATCCATTATCATTGTTCTCATGTCCAAATTTCTTGCCTTGTACAATCCAAACATCAATTATATTCAACAATAAATCTGATAAATACATTTTTTCATTATTTTTCAATGTATATACATTACCACTACATAATAGTAATTCATTTATATCCTTGCATTCATAAATCATAGGTATTCTATCATTTCTACTATTTCTTTCTTTGGATTTTGTGTCATGTGTTTTTACTTTGTCTAGATGCCTATGAAAAGCGTTCTTATACTTTGTTTTAATTGTATTAGTGTCTAAAGAACCATCACAATATCTATCAAAGAATTCTTTCTCATAAATTCTATAACATTCTATATAGTTTCCATTCTGATTAATAAGAAACTGATTCTCTTTTTCTTGAAAATATGTACGTAATGTCAAACAAAATATGTACGTAAAAAGTTCTGCACTAATTTCATTACTATTGAACTTGTTATGTGCAGACCAATTTCTATAATTTCTCACCGCTTGATGATATTTTCTTAGTGGAGAATCTTTGTCAAGCATCGTGATTTTTGCACTTTCCTCATGAAATATTGTTGCAACCTGTAAAGTTTGGAAGTATATCCCCTCACAATTTTGAGGTAATGTAACTGGATACAGCATTTCTATCCGCTCCAACATACTGATAAATACTGCTGGCTCAATCGAAGATTCATTTTTTTCTGGATTTGAATAATATATCTGATTAAAAGCAATATTCTCCCTTTTCATATTTTTTAACTTTTCTTTCCAATATTCACATGCTTTGTACACAATACGACGCGTTTTATAGTATGGATTCATATAACAATTGTCAATCCAATTTTGGAGTGCGATTACATCTGTTCGATTTATACTTTTTGGAGGATAAATTCCTGCATTAAGAAAAGCTTTTTCCCACAGCCCCGTGGAATTACCATCACCTTTATTCCCTGTAAATATACATATACGCTCAGTTGGAAATCCACTTTTTAACAGATACAAAAAAATATAGTACCCACCATATTTTCCAACTTCTTTATTAATCTTTATTCCTTTCTTCTCACACATTTTATCAATTTCTTCTTTTTGAGCACTATTTAATGCTTTACTCAAATTAACATCTAAGACAATGCAATCACTAAGATTTAAATGATTATCTATAAATTCTAACACATCTGGTATATTCATAAAAAGTTTAACATGTTCAGCATATTTATCACCAAATGTCGATATAATATCTGCATCATGTCGATTTGAATCCTGTATCTCTTCTTCATCCCATTCATCTCCAGTAGGTATATTTCTTAATGTTATATTCTTATCATCAAAATCATCAACCCAAATGATGTGCTTGTACAAATTTTCCTTAGACATTTTCGACCTCCGATACATTAAATAATTTCTTGTCTATTACAAAAACCACTTTAAATATATTATCTTCAGACATATTTATTACGGGTTTTACATAATATGATTTATATCCATTCATTTTCTTTAATATTTGACCTTTTGATGATATTCCAACGCCTGATTCAGTTCCTATTGTTTCTGATACGCTATTCGACTGTGCAATCCCAAACATCCCATCGTTCATTTTCAAATTTATTGTTATTTCTTCATTTAAATCGGCGTATTTGAAGAAATTTGTAATCAGTTCACTAAAGATACTTCTAATCAAGACCTCCGCATGCCTATTCTTTACAAAAAATAAAGCATTCCATTCCTCATCACTAGTAAACTCAATGACAACTCCGTATCTACTTAAAAAATCTCTCACACTAGTGCCTTTTACAATAATATCACTTTCAAAGTTTTCCACAAACTTTTTCATGGATCCAACTTTATGTTTTATTCTTTTATATATATCTTTTGCAACTCTATCTTCTCCTCTTGGATTTCCAGAATAAATCACTCTAAGCATACATATTTTTAACGCATCTTCAAAAATTCCCTCAATATTTGTACAATTATCTTTTTCACTTTTGTACACACCTTTTTTTATCAATTCAATAATATCTTCTTGCTTGTCTTCAAAATTTAATCTAAGCAAATTTACCTCTGCCTTCAATGAATCTTTTATTCCATATTCCGCCATAATTACTCGTCCACATTGTTTTACTTGTTCATCCTTGTTTTCCAACAAAATATTGGCTATTTCTTTCAAACCAATAGCTTGCATATTTTCATAAGTATGCGAAAAATCTCTTATAACACTATATCTTTCCTCTTGCAACTTTCGTAATGCCACATTTTGTTCTTCTAGTTCATCTACATAATTCCCCATCTTACTAATCAATACTCCCATTTCATCATACAATTTCCCTGGCATTACTACTGCTTGATGACAGCATAATGTATTTTTATTATATGACGTGTTAGAAATAAAGTCTGACCACTCAATGTTTCTATTCGAACTTGCCTCATATTCTTCTTCTAAATCACTCAGTTCACACACATGAACATATGGTAAGCATATTTTATAGTGAGTCATAGGTTTACTTTTAAATATTTCAAATGATAAAAAGTCAATATCACTATATCCGTATAAAATGGTCTTTCTTAATTGTCCATCAAGTTTTGAAAAGCAATATGCTAAATCATCATATTTTTTTTCTTCTATCTCTGTCCTATAATCAAGTATTTGTTGCATATATATTACTGCTAAACAAACATATGCAATCTCCATTTCAGTTCTCTTGTGTTGCAATTGTAAAAAAGCTTTTTCTGTTGGATTATTTAATGCCTCTACCAATTCGAAAAAATACTCTATATCTTCTTTATCCGCGAATATTTCAGAAATATCCAAAATAATTTCTTTATTTATTCTATCCAAAATATCTTGTATTTTTAAATAATTGTAAAGACTTGCAAATGCTATCATATTTGTATTGAAATCATTACTTTCTCTCGCTATTTCCTTATAGGCTTTCACAAGAATCATAGCAATATTTGTTGCTTCGGAAGCACTCTCAATTTTTGTCGGATAATGTTTATACATAATTTTTTTTAATCTGTCTTCTTTTGTATTTCCAGAAATTGTACTTTGTAATCGTTGTCCTTCTTTTTCTAATACGCGTTCCATTTCTAATGCTATATTTTCAAAAATCTTCTGATTCATTTCTTCACCTCTCTAGTTAATTCGGCACTTACTCTATATGAGCAAGTGCCTGGAAAACAATGATCAATACTGTCGGTTAATACTTTAAAGCAGGAATGATAGAGATTACTCCACCTACCACTTTACATGCCACCTTTCTTATAGTGCATCCCGCTAGTCTGAAAACAAACCAGCAAGACAACCTATAGCTCCACCAACTGTTGCACCTAAGCCCGATGTGACTGGACCGCCCAATGCTCCAATTGCTGCACCAATACTTCCACCTGCCGCGGCTCCTGTTGCGCCACCAGTTAATACATCTCCACACTTATCTTTAAAATCTGACATAGCAATGCCCTCCTCTTAAAAATGAAAATTAATAGCTACATAATTGTATTAATCTTCATTATGAAATTTAGTATTCAATGCCCAGTGCTAGCTTAATACCTTTAACAAGTGCTGCTGAGTAGTTCACCTTATTTTCTTTTGCAAGAATGTCTAACCACTGTGGAATTGTCACATTTTTTTTAACATATATTTCTTTCGTTGCATTTCTAAAATATGGCATCCAGATATGAATAAAAATAACATCCGTTTCATCTTCTGTTGGAATAGGAAGTTTCTGGTTTCTACTCTCATAGTCAAGTATTTCCAAAGCCAGATATTCCTGTGCAGAGTGAATAGCTTCTTCTTTTGTATCTGCTTCTATCAGGCTAATATTGGGAAAATCCAAAAATTTAATCTGACAAGTCGTTCCTTCGTTTTTTATTCTAGCTGGATATACATAATTTTCTTTCATTGTTACCACCTCAAGGAAGATTGCAATCTGTGTTGATTGCTAACAATACAGATTATAATCTTCCTTTAACGACTTGTCAACTACTTTTTCAATTATTTTTTATTGTAACTGGTTGATTTTTTGTCCTTCACAGAATATAATCTGATTAAATGATGTATGCGACAAGAACAGTGAATTTGTTATATTATTTGATACTATTAACTGTTTTCCGTAAGGAGGTTGCATATGACATTTCGCGAAATCGAGAAAATCTTGAAAGCTGACAAATGGGTATTAGTTAGAGTGACTGGATCACATCACCAGTACCATAAGGTAGGTGTATCTAATTCTGTTGTGGTTCCTAACCATAGTGGAAAGGACCTTTCCATCGGCGTAGTAAAGGATCTTGAAAAAAAGACAGGCTTATCTCTTCGGAGATAGCTTGTCTTTTTTTACTTTTCTCAATCATAAACCTATTGTAGTCTCTAAGGAAACTTCCCCTGCACTATAGTAAGTTTCTGCTTGATAGCCTAATATCTGCATAATAATAGGTTCTCCTTCGTCTATAGTTCGATTTACTTTTACCTGCTTAATATATTCACCTGGATGAATAAGTCCCGTTTCGGCTAATACCATTCCCTCTTTATCTACAATACATAACTTTATCCATACCGTATTCGTAATTAGATTAGAAAAGCAAATAGTTAGACATTCATTTTTCAGCTTAGGTTTTCCACATATTCCAACGCGATACCCTTCTGTTACATCAAGGATTCCATATGTTTCTGCCAATTCTACGCTCGCATCAATAGGCTGTGCATTTTTATCAAAGGATGGTGGTAGAAATGCTTCACTTTGTTGTCTTAAATAGTTTGAAATCCAAAGAACCAACAGTGTAATTAGGATAAAAATTATTATTGTGATAGACAATATTTTCTTACGTTCATTTCGAGCTGTAACACAATAGTTCTTTGCCATTTTCACTACCCCTTAACAATTAATTTTACTGGTGTTTGTGAATTTACCATAGCTTTGGCATTGGTCTTAATATCATATAGGGATAAATAAACAATGGCATTATAAGTACCTTTTGGCAAAGAGGAACCATCTTCTAATGTATTTAGTTTTAAAGTTGCCATTTCATATCCTGGAGGTACGGAACCACTTTCTGCAATTGTAACTCGGTTTGTTTTTTCATCATATGTTTCATCTTGTTCTAAGGCTGCTTGTTCTTCTTTACTTCTTCCAGTTGTTCCAATTGTTTTCAAAAGTTCTTCATCTGTAATCTGTAGGCTTACTACAATGTCATGATTGGATTTCCCTGGATTTTTGAATGCTACATTTATGGTATCTTCCCCTTTTTTACAAATCAGTTTTGTTTCCATGGCGTATTCTACACTATTTCCGTTGGTGACTGGTTTATCATTATCTCCTTCTATGGGGACAGCCTCCTGACTGACAGGAACTGCTGGATATCGAGTTCGTCCTTCATTTCCAGTGTTATAGAGAAGTACAATTGCTGACGCGGCGGCAACCAAAACGGCGGCACTGCTTGCTGAGGCAAAGAGTGCTTTGTTAAGAGGATTTTGTGCTTGTCCAATGCATTGGCAGTGTTCGATTTGACCACTGTTTTTGCCAACTAATCCTCCAAAGCAATATTGTGCATCTCCTTTTACCGCAGCCTGACATCCTAATATTTTTCCATTATCATTGATGCCTGCTAAAGCACCAGCATACTTTCCACCATGCACGATACAGTCTACTTGCAAATTTTGTATTACTGCATCTTTTATATATCCAAAAAATCCTGAAACTTCAGATTTTTTCTCATTTACTATGAAATTTCGGATTGTATGTCCATTCCCATTGAATACACCTCGAAAAGGTACTAATTCACTTTTCCCAATTGGAATCCATCGTTTACCTTTCAAATCTAAATCTGTTGTCAATTCGATATTGGCATACACATATTCATCTAACCCTTCATTCACTTTTGCAGCTACATCTTTTAGCTCTTGTTCTGTATGAATGAAAATAGTTGCTTCTACTTCTTGAACCGTTTCTTTGTAAGTCTTTTTCTGTAATACAAGATGATTTTCTTCGTTTCCCCAATTTTTGTCGTCTTTGAATTTACTGATTACTTCTTCTTTGGTTGTTGCGAGTGACTTGTCTAGTAGTTGGTCATCATTTAATTTACTTGCTCTAATAAAATAGCTGTTGGTAATTCCTTTTGTATTTTTACAAAAACCTATTTGATTCTTCTTTGCTGAATGGGTGCATTCGCTGATGGAATTCATAATTTCTCCACTATTTACTCCGCAGAACCCACTTTCATATGCTTTTGCTTTCATATTCATTCTTGCAAAACAATTCGTTATTGTCCCTGAATTTATTCCTGTAAATCCACTAATGATTCTATTTTTATCTCTTGCCATAAATCGTATCCTCCCATTCTGCTTGCTTTTTTATAAGGCTATATTGTTACCATTGCTTAAACGCTTGTTTTCATTTTGCCTATGACTTAAATAGAGGTTAAGTCATAGGCATTTGTCCATGTTTTTATTACTGTTTTTCATTGGTATATGATAGTTCAGATGTTCTAGCAGCTTATACTTCACTTGCTGGCAATTCTGCACTTTCTTCTGATGATATTGGTTCAAGATTTGTCACTACATCTTAGGTTGTGACTGGTTCACTGATAGTTGTAACATCTTCGGTTGTAGCTGGTTCACTAGATGTTACAACAGCTTCGGTTGGCTCTGGTTCACTTGTTGTTACAGCAGCTTCGGTTGGCTCTGGTTCACTGGTAGTTACAACAGCTTCGGTTGAGGCTGGTTCACTTGTAGTTGCAACATCATCGGTTGTAATTGGTTCACTTGTAGTTGCAACATCATCGGTTGTAATTGGTTCACTTGTAGTTGCAACATCATCGGTTGTAATTGGTTCACTTGTAGTTGTAACATCTTCGGTTGTGGCTGGTTCACTTGTAGTTACAACATCTTCCGTCGTTGCTGGAACTTCACTAGTTTCCGTATCATCTGGTTCTAGCACAACTTCTTCATACTTATTTACAGTTACTAATACACTACCAATTACTTCTGGAGTAGTAATGGATTCTTGTTTCGTTGGTGTGCCAGAAATGTTTAGGAATACAGTTTGAATGGATTCAATGTCACCCTGTGTTCTTCTTACTGGGATGGCATCGGTAATTGCTGTTTGTCTATCTTCTTGATAAAAAGTTCCTGTTAAATTAGAGAAGTTTCCTGTTTCTGTAGAAGCAGTAAAATTGTAGCTCACTTCTACATCTTCTGAAGATCTGTTCGTTAATGTGATTTTATCGGATACGCCGTCTTCTTTTGCTGCCCAAGTTCCGTCTGCATATGTTTCCGTTTCTGTGTCGTATTCACCAGCTGTATAAACATATTCAAGAGAGCCCCAACCTAATACGACGTTGATGCTAGTATCTGGAGTTGGAGTAGGAGTTGGTTCAGAAGCTTCTTGTGATGGAAATACTAATGTACCATAGACGTTCATATCATTTGTGCTTTGAGAACCGTCAGTTTGAACTTCCATTTCTTTGCTATCACCTGCAATGGTCAAAAGAGCTGTTTTGTATCCAGAAAGATATGGATAACCATTGTTAACGTCTTTTGCAATTTCCCATGTATCATAGGAATCTGCATTTTGATATACATATTCATTTAAATCCGCTACAAACTCGTTGGATTTCATGTAATCCATATAAATTCCTACTACTGTTCTTGTTTCTGTATTTGTTACTGCTACTTTTGCGACATTGGTACGATATGTATCATTCACAACTTGGCTTTGACTTAAGTTCCAATAATCTTTTTTAAACGTAATATTAACATTGTACCATCCAGAGTCTCTTTGACCCAAAAATCCAGCTGCATTACTACTTGTACCTGCTTTTACACTACCAGCAGAATAGCAGTTTTCAATCCTCATATTATCAGCACAATAATAGTAAGCTCTTCCTATAAATCCACCAACATTACTGTTATTACTAGCTTCCACATTTCCTAATGCATAACAATTATAAGCGTTATTATATCCAATTCCTCCAATAAAGCCACCTGCATTACCACTCGTTATCGTTACATTTCCTGTTGAAAAGCATTGTTTTTCTGTACCTATTTCAGAATTACCAATAAAGCCACCTGCAGAACATGCTGTACTAGCTACTACATTTCCTAATGCATAACAATCTATATAAGTGCCATTTTTGTTATATCCTGCAAATCCACCGATGTTAATAGAAGCTCCACCACTTACACTTTCTGTGGAGTAACAATTGGTGAAACTGGTTATCGCATTACAATTTCCAATAAATCCTCCTATATTACTTGATGCGGATGTAGTTACAACCGGAATTTTGGTACTACAATTCGTTATACTAAAATTATTAGTAGCATGGTAACCTGCAAACCCACCTACATTGCTAGAACTAGCAATATGATACATACTACCTTCCACAGAGCAGTTCGTAATATTACCACCAAGCCAATATCCTACCAATCCACCAGCATATGCACTATTTGAATAAATTTTTGCATTTTTAACTGTAATATCTTCTACATCTGAAAAAATACTTCCGAATAACCCAACTTTTCCGCAAGTCTCATACTTGCTTTCACTTCCTATGTACATGTTTTTAATTACAACATCATTACCATCCACTATCCCTTTAAAATCCTGAACATTACCAATTGGATACCAATAATGTTCGGCTAAATCAATTGTCGTTGCTGTAATATCAATATACTTTCCGCCAAAATTCGTTGTTGTACTATCTGTGGCAGCAATATTGGAATAATAAGCCAATCCTGCTAAGTCTTTTGCGGACTTTATTTCATACGGATCTTCTTCTGTACCTGTATTTCCATAAATGTCCTTTCCAGTAACACTATCATACCATCCTCTTGTGTAATTCCCTGGATCCACCCAAGAATCCTGTGTAACTGTTTCTTGTACCGTTGTTTCTTCGGCCTTAACATTAGTTGCGGGTACAATAAATGTACTTGTAGCTGTCATTGCTGTTGCAACGAAAAAGGCTGTCAGTTTTTTTACGCTTTTTGACATTTTCATGTTTTTTTCCTCCTGATATAAAATTTATAGGATTTTTTCCTATATCAAGGAGTTATTATAGTTATTATATCGTATTTTGTCATTAAAAAGTGTTCGTCGTAATATACTATAATTCTAATATAATATACATTTTATGACGATATATATTCATTTATTACAGCATTTGATATCAAATAT
Source organism: uncultured Anaeromicropila sp. (assembly GCA_964409685.1). Taxonomy (GTDB): domain Bacteria; phylum Bacillota; class Clostridia; order Lachnospirales; family Lachnospiraceae; genus Clostridium_AI. The sequence continues at coordinate 120,783 of CAYPEJ010000010.1, read as the reverse complement.
TAAGTAATGCCGTATATATTTGTCGCTCATTTCCGTAGTTTTCTATATTGGAATATCCATTTTAGATAACTTTTTTCGAGTCTGTGTGCATAATCATTTCTCAATACGGAAATAATTTTCCCTATACCAAATTATTAAATCTGAAATAGGAGTATTCTCATGAACCAACATTTTCAACAAATCGAATCTCATTTACTGAAAGACAGAACCCCCTCAACATACTTAACAGAATTCTTCTCAACCCCTGCTGCCAAAGAAAAACCATTTTCCATGCTTAATAAACTAAAACAAACAAAGCAGTCCCCTGTCCATCATCCAGAAGGAAATGCTTGGAACCATACAATGCTTGTGGTTGATTATGCTGCTAGATTAAGAGAAAAAAGTAAAGATCCACGGGTATTTATGTGGGCGGCACTCTTGCACGATATTGGGAAACCAGATACCACTAAGGTAAGAAAAGGAAGGATTACTTCCTATGACCATGATAAGATTGGAGAAAAGCTGGCAGAAGAATTTCTGCTCTATTTTACAACAGACAAGGACTTCATACAGAAAGTATGCAGCCTTGTCCGTTATCATATGAATATTTTATTTGTAGTAAATAATCTTCCATTTCAAGATAAAGAAGGAATCCGTAAGCATACGGATATTGAAGAACTTGCCCTGCTTGGATTTGCAGACCGCATGGGACGCAGCAATGCCAATGCGAAGGAAGTTGAAAAAACAATTCAAGAATTTAAAAGAATAATGTTCCACTTTTCTACTTAGCTTCTAATACTCTTTTAAAAAACTTCTAATCACTCGTTCTTCCTTATCTCGAATTTCCTTCAAGCATCGAATAATATCATCTGCAACTGAATCTTCATTTTCCATATCGAATTGGATAATTGAAAATAGAATATTTTGAACCTCTCGTTCCAATCCTTCGAATTGCTTCACCATTTCCTGATACAACGTAATATTTTTCTTATCTACTTCCATTAGATATTCAAAACGATGCTTCATAATCTTTTTATGATCATACAAAACATAAAATAATCGAATGTCTATATAATCTAATTGCTCTCTTTTCGCGATCTCAACATGTTCTGCCAACACGTTGTATACGTCGAGACCAAATGCTCGGTCGTCTAGGTTGTCTCGTATGTTGTGAATAAGCCAATATTCAGGTATATCACTGTTAACATATTGCTTTAATGCATTCACAATGTGAATTGGGTTAAATCGGTAACGTACATGCTTGGCTTCTCTCATTTTGTATAAATAGAACTGACCTTTTAAATATCCCGAGGATTTATCTAGCTTACAGTTCATGAACCCTTCTCGCAATGCAGTAAAGGATATATGACTAAATGTATATTTTCGTGAGTCGGAGAACAAAAAGTCGGAACAATATAGTATTTCTTGTTCTTTGTCGTAGCCGTAAATTAACAAGTCATGATTTCCATGTATCTTCTGATATCGTTCTGTTTGCTCTACGTAGAAATAGTCAATCATGATATGCACATATGTTTTTTGGTCAATGCAGTTTAGCACGAAGTCTAAAATATCCAATTTTGTACTTTGGAATAAATCGGCACTGATTTTTTGAGATAATATCCAAGGGCATAGTTCAGGAGCTCTTACTTCATTTGGCATTGGGAAATAGAAATCGCAAAAACTATGTTTGATGTTGTCTCGGTGGCAGAAAACATTTACGTAGTTACTCATTACCCATGGATACGTTTCCTTATATGCACCAATGATGGAAAGTAAATGTGCATGATGATTGTAGGAGGTAATAATTGGATACACAATAGGTAACTTATGTATTGTATCTGTTTTTACTTCATTTATGCTGTCTGCACCTAACTCATCTTCTCCCATTGCTAGTTTGGTGGTGATTGCTGAATGCTCAATTGTGGTATCCGTTAGGTATGTAGCAAGACTCTTTGGTGTATGATATAAGAAGATATCCACAAGGTTATATTTTGGAAAATGATTCTGCATTTTCATATTGAGAGCAACAGCTTTTATGGAGTTTCCACCTAATAAGAAGAAATCGCTTGTAATACCAATATTGGTTACATTTAGGGATTCTTCAAATAGTTTACAGATGAGTCGTTCGGTTTCATTTGTTGGTGGCATGTATTCGATTTCTGCCCGTTCTGTTTCAGTTGGTTGTGGTAATGCCTTTTTGTTTATTTTGCCGTTTGGTGTAAGTGGAAAAGCCTCCATTTTCACGAAGTAATTTGGTATCATGTATGGAGTCAATATCTGTCCTAATGATTCTCGTAGTTTGGATGTTGCATAATTCTGTTCTGCTTGGTAATAAGCACATAGTTGAGTTTCATTTTCCTTAGAGAATGCAATCACTACAACATCCTGTACTCCATCTATCGATAAAATGGCTTTTTCAATTTCACCTAGTTCTATACGGTAACCTCTTATTTTAACTTGGTTATCTTGTCTACCACAGCATATGGTTTCACCGTCTGTACGAATATAAGCTATGTCCCCTGAACGGTAGATTCGTTCTCCATTTTCAAGGGTGATAAAACGTTCTTTAGTAAGGTCTTCTGCATGTAGATACCCTCTGCCAACGCAATCGCCACCAATGCATAGTTCGCCTTTTACGCCAACGGGCAGCATATGCATAGAGCTATCCATAATATAGTATCGTGTATTCATAAGCGGTTTACCTATGGTGCATACGGTTTTTGGATCTGTTAGCTCTTTTATCGAACTATATATCGTTGTTTCTGTTGGCCCATATCCATTGATAATCCGTAAGTTTGGATATTTGCGAAGTTGCGCCAATAATTCATCTGGAAATGGCTCTCCACCTACTATGGCCAGTTTTATATTCGATAATGCAGACTGAAAACTTTCTTCTTGTAGCAATAGTTTAAATCGAGAAGGTGTAAATTGAATAACTTCAATCTGGTCACGTAATATCATTTCAGAAACGGCTTTGGCATCAATGTCTTGTCGTTTTTGACTTAATGTGATGGTCATACCATTTGCAAGTGCTAGATGACTTTCTAATCCAAAGATATCGAAAGAAATAGTTGTGAGGCTTAGAATGCGACTATACTGTTGGATATTAATCGCTTGTTCCATTGCACGAATAAAATTCACCAATTGTTTGTGTTCAATCATGACACCTTTTGGTGTGCCTGTTGAACCTGAAGTATAGATTACATAAGCCAAATCGTGGCTCTCGTTTATTCGGCATGGAGTTTCACATGATATACGTTGGTCTTTCGCAATATCCATTGAAATACAATTACAACTAGCTGGTATTTTTTCAAAATATGTGTCCTCTACAATTACATAGGATGCTTTACTATGATTGAGCATATATTGAATTCTGTCGGCTGGGTATTCTGGATCCAGTGGAAGGTATGCCGCGCCAGATTTCAGAATACCAAGTAAACTAGCTATTAGTGAAACACTTCTTTCTCCTAGTACTGCTACGATGTTGTCTCGTTCAATTCCCAGTGTTCTAAGATGATTTGCAATTCGATTGGCTTGTTGATCTAATTCGTGATATGTTACGTGTTCATTACCACACTTAATTGCGATGACATCTGGATGTAATGCTACTTGTTGCTGGAATAATTCAGATATCGTACTATTAGAATCATAGTCAATCGTGGTGTTGTTTATTTCTGCAATTTTTGCAATATCCTCTTGAGTCGTCATAATAAGGTCACTGATTGTACAATGCGTATTTTGTATCATTTTAAGTAAGATGCTTATAAAATGTTGTATCATCCTGACTGCGGTTTCTCGTTTATACAATGCAGTGCAATATTCTAATTCAAGTACATATCCACCATTTTGGTTGGATATATGGAAGCTTAGATCAAATTTGGCAGTTACGCTGTTATCCTCGATCACGGATTGCAATTGGTTATGTGTATCTTCGTGTTCATTATGAAATGCGAACATAACATCAAACAAAGGATTTCGTCCTAGATCTCGATTCACTTCTAGTGCTTCAATCAAGTCTTCAAATGGGTACTCTTGATGAGCAAATGCCTGTAAACAGTATTCTTTTACTTCTTGTAAAAGTGTGTGAACTGTTTTATCAGGTTCTGGTTTTCCCCTCATAGCAAGTGTATTGACAAACATACCTATCATTTGTTCTGTATCTTTGTGTACTCTTCCACTCACTGGGCTTCCGATTATGATATCCGATTGTGAAGAGTATTTTGATAGTAAAATCATTGTGGCAGATAGTAAAAGCATGTATTCGGTAACTTCTTCTTTTTGTGCGCATGCTAAGAGTTTTTGTTTTACTTCAGCATGGATTGGAGTGGTAATTGTGTCACCATGATAATCTTGCACAAGTGGACGTTTCCAATCTGTTGGCATATCAAGAACAGGGAGTTCATCCTGAAATTGTGCAATCCAGAACGCTTGCTGCTCAGATAAATCCCTTGCATGCATCCACTCACTATAATCCTTATATTGCGTCGTAACAGGAGGTAATGTTTCGTCACGATAAATGCGTAAAAGTTCATCTACAATTAAATTAAGACTTGTACCATCGCTAATAATATGATGCATATCGAAAAGAAGCGTTGATCCATCTGCCCAATGTATAAGTTGTAAACGAATTAGTGGTGCATTTGTTAGGTCAAATGGTTTTATAAACGTATGCATTACATCTGCTAAAGCAAGAGGTTCATATTTTCTATCAGAGAAATCCAAGAAAGTTACATCTGCATCAACATGTGTAAGAATCTTCTGCATTGGAACATCATTTTCCATATAGAAAATGGTACGAAGTATCTCATGCCTTTGTATTACGTACTGCATACTCTCTTTTAATCGAGTTGGTTCTAAAGATTCCTTGCTATTCATTCCAAATGGAATATTATAAGCAATTCCAGATGGATCGAGCATACTAACAAGATACATTCTTTTCTGTGTAGATGACATAGGATAACATTCTTTTTCTACTGCCATAGGAATTGGTTCATAATGTTTAGCGGAATCCAATAATGAGACAATTTTCTTAGGTGTCGTATTGCGGAATACATCCATAATGGTAATACGAATGCCACATCGTTCTTCTATTCCATTGATTATGAAAACTGCTTTTAAAGAATTTCCACCAAGTAAGAAGAAATCGTCATCCATTCCTACCTTATCTAATTTTAAAATACGAGCGAATACATCACAGACCATATGTTCCATAGCTGTGAAAGGCGCAGAATATGTGGTAACTGCTTTGTTTGTAGTGGAAGGCGCAGGCAAGGCTTTTCGATTAATCTTACCATTTGGTGTAACAGGGAGTTTGTCTAATCGCACAAAATAATCAGGTATCATATATGATATCAATTTTGCCCCTAGCTTCATGCGTAATTCACTAATATCTAACTCCTGTTGTGCTACATAATAAGCACAAAGTTCCTTTTCAGCAGTATTTCCAAATGCAATTACAACAGCGTCTTGAATCTCCGTTAAAGATAACAAAGCATTTTCAATTTCCCCTAACTCAACACGATATCCACGTATTTTCACTTGGAAATCCATACGCCCATGATAATTAATCTCTCCATCAGTACGAATAGATGCAAGGTCACCAGTACGATACACACGTATGCCATTTTCTAATGTAATAAAGCGTTCCTGTGTCAATTCCTGTGCATGTAAATAGCCCCTACCGACACCATCACCACCGATACATAATTCCCCTTTTAGACCAACAGGTAAAATGTGATGCATTTCATCAATAATGTAGAACTGTGTATTGGCAATTGGTGTTCCAATGGTTAATTTGCTTTCAACATTCGTTACATTTTTTACAGAAGACCAAATGGTTGTTTCAGTTGGCCCATACACATTTAAAATCTGCATAGATTCGTAGGAACGCAATTCTTCCAGTAAATCCATAGGGAGTGCTTCCCCACCTACCAATAATAATCGAATGGAATGCAATGCCTCACGGAAGCGTTTTCCCTGTAAAAGCAAACGATAGCGGGAAGGGGTAGACTGTATCACTTCTATATGATTACGCAATATCATATCCGCTACTAGATTTGCATCCATATCCTCTTTATTTTGACTCAGCGTAATGGTCATACCGTTTACAAGTGGTAAATGACATTCCAATCCAAAGATATCAAAGGATATCGTCGTTAAACTAATAATATGACGGAAGTTTGTAATGGTTGTGGAAACTTCCATACCCTTTATAAAATTCACAACTTGCTGATGCTCAATCATAACTCCTTTTGGTTCACCTGTAGAGCCAGAAGTATACAGTACGTAAGCTAAGTCTTTGCTGGTGTTCACTGGATTAGGATTTGCACTTACTATTGCAGAATTTACTGCAGAATTTTCTGCTCCTTCTAGGCAATTGAGAAGTGAAATTCGACAACAAGTCTCTGGCAATTTACTGAAATACTTCTCCTCTGCTACTACGCAAGTCGCCCTACTATGAGAAAGCATATAGGAAATACGATTATTAGGATACTCTGGATCTAATGGGAGATACGCGGCACCAGATTTTAAGATGCCTAAAATTCCGCTAATTAAGTAAACACTTCTATCTCCTATGATCGGAACAATCGAATTTCTCTCAATTCCTTGTTGGCGAAGTAAATAGGCAATTCTATTGGCTTGCTCATTCAATTGTGCATAAGTAATGCTCACATCACCACAGATTACAGCAATCGTATCAGGTGAGTTTGCTACCTGCTTTTCAAATAGTGAAACTAAAGTGGCTTCTGTATCATAGGACACCTTAGTATCGTTTAATTGTGCAATTTGTTTTTTATCTGTTTCTGTCATTAAGTTAAGTTGACCGATGGAAATACTGTCATTTTCAACAACTTGTGATAGAAGGAATAGAAAACGCATTCCCATTTGCTCAATAGTCTCCCGTAAAAATAGATCACTACAATATTCGATCTCAATACGGAAATCCTCATTTACTTCTGATATATCAAAGGTAAGATCGAATTTGGACGCTACTTCTTCACTTGTGATGATGTTTTGTTCCTCTTCCTTTCCAGTATTCTGCAAAACAAGCATAACATCAAATAGTGGATTTCTGGATACATCTCTCCCTACATCAATTTCTTCTACAAGTTCTTCAAATGGGTAATTTTGATATTCATATGCCTGTAAGCAATACTCTTTTACTTCTTCTAGTAACGTTGAAAATGCTTTTCCTTTCTCAGGTTTTCCCCTCATAGCAAGAGTGTTTACAAACATTCCAAGCATAGTTTCCGTATCTTTGTGTGTTCGGCCACTTACTGGACTACCGATGACAATATCTTCTTGATTTGCGTACCGTCCAAGTAATGCCATGGCTGTAGAAAGGAAAATCATATATTCTGTTACATTTTTTCGTTTTGCAAATGCCTTCACTGCACTTCCTAAGTCTTTTCCAGTATACACAGCAACCATTCCACCACGATAACTTTGCGTTTGTGGTCTTGGGAAATCTGTAGGCATATCTAAGATTGGAATTTCGTCTGCAAATTGTTGTACCCAGAACTCCTTTTGGATGGAATAATCTTGCGTCGCTAACCATTCACTGTAGTCCTTGTATTGAACCGTTAGTGGTTGTAACTCTTCCCCTTCACAAAGTCGTTTGAATTCATCCATAAGAATATCCATACTGATTCCATCCGTCACAATATGGTGTAAATCCATGAATAAATATGTTTCCTCATCCAAGTCTACATACTCTGCACGTAAAAGAGGTGCTTTGGAAAGTTGGAAAGGACGTACAAATTGTTTCATGGTACGTTTTAATTCGTCCGTTAACTCACTGGATGACATTTGGCGATTTATTTTCTTATATGTAAAATTAGGCTCAGCATGTTCAAGAATACATTGGACTGGTTCTTCTTCAATTACTTTAAATTCCGTGCGCAATATCTCATGGCGCTGCAATAATTGTTGCAATGCCTCTTTTACAGTCTCCTTGCTTGTACCAGATAGTTTAATTGCAAATGGCATATTGTAAGAAACACTTTCAGGTTCCATCTGATGTACCACATACATCCTTTTCTGAGTAGATGACATAGGATAATACGCTTTTGGAGCTGCCTTTGGAATTGATTGATATGTAGTTTCACAAAAGCGATTCATGTATTCTGCTAGTTTTTCAACTGTTGCATTGCGGAAAATGCTGCTAATTGAAAGAGATATTCCTGTTTCTTGAGCAATGGCATTGATAAGTTTCGTTGCTTTAAGCGAATGTCCACCTATTTCAAAGAAGTCATCTTGTATTCCAACTAATTCAACTTGGAGTGCCTGAGCAAATAGAGTACATAAAAGTTCTTCTGTTGCATTTCTCGGTGCAAGATACGTTTCTTCTGGATGAAATTCTATGACTGGTAGTGCCTTTTTATTAAGTTTTCCGCTGTTGGTAAGTGGTATTTTATCAATTTGCATAAATGCGGAAGGTATCATATATTTAGGAAGTACTTCTAATAATGCATTTCGCAAGGTAGAAATATCAACCGTTTTATCGGATACAAAAAACGCTAATAGGATAGGGTCTGAATTTATTTGTGCATTACGATTGGTATCTCCATCCGTATTTCTTTGTTCCATAATAACTGCTGCATCCTTAATCTCTGGCATACTACGAATAACGGATTCAATCTCACCAAGTTCCACACGGTAGCCACGAATTTTTACTTGATCATCAATTCGTCCCAAGTATTCAATCGAACCATCTGGTAGCCATCGTGCAAGATCCCCAGTTCGGTAGATTCTTGGATTTTCATTGCAAAGTTCAGATGCCAAGGTATGATATAAGGTGACAAATTTCTCTTCGGTTAAGTCTGTTCGGTTTAGATATCCTCTTGCCAATGCGATCCCCGATACACAAAGTTCTCCAGGCATACCAATGCCACACATGTTCATGCCATCCAAGATCCATACTTGTAGATTATCTAATGGTTTCCCAATTGTAAGTAACTTGGTTTCTTCGGAAATATAACAATAACTAGTATTTACAGTTGCTTCCGTAGGTCCATAAGAATTCATAACTTGTATACCTGCTGCAACCCATTTTTTGAGTACGTTAAGATCAGAAGCTTCTCCACCAGCATCTAGCAAACGTATGTTCGGCATATCGGCTGGTTTTAATAATTTTATGTAAGAAGGAGTTAATGGTAAAATACTAACACCAGTTTGATTTACATATTCTACTAACTTATCAGGGTCTCTACGATATCCCTCTGGTATGAGACATAACGTACTAGTCGTCGGAATTACCGAGAAGATATCACTAACAGATTGATCAAAGCAAAAGCTAGCAAACTGCAGGACTACGTCATTTTTTTGCATTTGATAGGCACGATTAAACGAAATGGAAAGATTTAATAATCCACCATGTTCAATTAAAACACCCTTTGGTTTTCCAGTTGTACCAGATGTATAAATGACATAAGCTAAATCATGTTTACAAGTAATAGAATTTGGATTAACAATTTCCTGTGTATCAAACATATGTTCTGATAGATGAATTACAGGTACAGTATCCCTTTGTGAATATGTCAAAATGAACTCTCTACTATCTTGATAATCCGGGTTTTCTTCTTGTTCATAGTGATACAAGATTGCTTTTGGTTTACAGTCATCTAAAATGTATGAAAGTCTTTCCATTGGATAAGCTGGATCGATTGGAACATAAGCTGCACCACTTTTTAGAATTCCGTAGATACCGATTATCATATGCAATCCTTTTTCTGCGATCAATGCAACGAAATCATTTGAGCCAATGTTAAGTCCTCTTAAATAATGTGCAAGTTGATTTGCCTTTTCATTTAAGGCTTGATAGGTAAGAGTTTCTTTTCCATAACGGACAGCTATTGCATTTGGATTTTGGGATACTTCATATTCAAATAAGTCTATAATGGTAGTATCTCTTTTCTCCAAATCGATTTCCCCAAAGTTCCTGTTATTTTCAAGCATCGTATTTTGATTTATTTGCATTAGGAGTTGTTGATCCTCTTGTGTAAGCACTTCGAAATCCCCAATTGTAAGATCTTCTTTGTTATCCGTAATTTGGTCAAGTAATGTTACAAGATGCTCTCCAATGCGTCTTGCTGTCTCACGTTTATATAAGTCGCTACAATATTCAATCTCGATTAGAAAATCGTGATTTAGTTCGGTAACATCAAATGTCATATCAAATTTAGATGTTACGGTCATATGTTCAATGAGTGCCAAATCGTCGACTTTCAACTCGGAATGCATAAACTCAACATTTTGCATAGCAAACATAATATCAAAGAGAGGATTTCTTGATACATCACGCTTTTGCACTACACAGTCCACTAATTCTTCAAATGGGTACTCTTGTGCTTCAAATGCATTCAAACAATGTTTCTTCATTTCATTTAAAAATGTAGAAAAGGTTTTTTCACGCTCTGGTTTTCCACGCATAGCAAGAGTATTGACAAACATTCCTATCATGGATTCCGTATCTGGGTGAACCCTTCCACTAATTGGACTACCAATTACGATATCCTCTTGTCGCGTATATTTTCCAAGTAAGACCATAAGTGCGGATAAAAATATCATATATTCCGTTGCTTCTTGTGATTTTGCATATGTCTTTATCTTCTCATAAAGTCGTTTTCCTGTTTTCAAACTAACCATGCCACCACGATAACTTTGTACTTTTGGTCTTGGAAAATCAGTTGCCATATCCAATGTAGGAATATCATCAGAAAATTGCTGTAACCAGTACTGTTTCTGGGCAGATAGGTCTCGTGTAGACATCCATTCACTATAGTCCTTGTAATGTCTCTTGACGGGCGGCAACATTTCACCAGCAAAGATACGTGTAAATTCATTGGAGATTACATTCATGCTTACTCCATCGCATATAATATGGTGCATATCAAAAAATAGATAACTGCAATTTTTACATTCCACAAGTTCTGCACGTATCAACGGCGCTTGAGATAAATCAAATGGTTTTACGAAAGATTCCATAAGACTTTCTTGGGTATGATTGTCTTCGGAAGAAAAATCAAGATAAATAAAGTCTGGTTCAACAGAATCATATATCTTCTGCATTGGCTCACCATTTACTAGTACACATGCAGTTCGTAAAATTTCGTGACGTTCCATTAAGGTTACCAAAGTATTTTTCACATCTTCTGCACGTACTGTTCCAGTTAAACAAATACCAAATGGCATATTATAGGTAATGTTATCTGGATCAATTTGATTGAGCAGATACATTCTTTTTTGAGCCGATGACATAGGATAGTATTCTTTTGTACTTGATTTTGGAATCGGAATATATTCTGTAGTATCATTTTGAGATGCTAATTCTGCTGCAATTCGCTCTGGAGTTCGTAAAGTCATAATTGTCTTCACAGATAATCGAATCTGTGTGAATTCTTCTATCATGTTAAGTAATTTTGTAGCTTTTAAAGAATGACCACCCATTTCAAAGAAATCATCTTTAATTCCAATTCGCTCAGTTCCCAATACCGTACAAAATGCATGACACAAGAGTTCTTCATTTTTTGTTCTTGGTGCTACATATCCCTCGTTCAAGTCTATAGTAATCGTTGGAAGTGCCCTCTTATTGAGTTTTCCACTTGTGGTCATTGGTATTTTTTCGATTTGCATAAGACCAGATGGCATCATGTAATGTGGAAGTTTTTCTGCAATGGCAATTTTAACAAAATCCGTATCTAATGGCTCTTCTGCTACATAATATGCGAAAATTGCATTTTCACCAAGAGCATCCTTTCTGACAATAACAGCTACATCTTTTACGTTTTGTACTCGACGGATAACATTTTCAATTTCACCTAGCTCAATACGATAGCCACGTATTTTTACTTGATCATCGATTCGTCCTAAAAAGTCAATGGTTCCATCTGGAAGCCAACGAGCAAGATCTCCCGTTCGATACATCTTATCCTCTCCATATGGATTTGGTGTGAATTTTTCGTTTGTTAAGGATTCCTTATTTAAATATCCTCTTGCAACGCCTACTCCTGCAATGCATAATTCACCAGGCACACCGATACCACATAAATTTTTATCATGCATAATAAAAATATTTAAGTTATCAAGTGGCTTACCAATTGTTAGTATTTTGGTATCTTGTGTAATATAGCAATATGTGGAATTGACAGTTACCTCTGTAGGTCCATAGGAATTGATAGCTTCTTTTCCTGCACTTACCCACTGCTTTAGTACTTCTAAATTGGCAGCTTCCCCTCCTGCGTCAACCAAACGAACGGTAGGCATCTTATCTGGCTCTAACAAATTTAAATACGATGGGGTCAGTGGTAAAATAGTAACGGCTGTTTCATTTACATATTCCGTAAGTTTGTCGGGATCTCTTCGGATTTCTTCTGGAATGATACAAACAGTACTTTGCGTTGGTAGAACTGAAAAAATATCACTTACTGATTGATCAAAACAAAAAGACGCAAATTGTAGTATGCGATCACTATGGGTCATTTTGTAAGCCTTATTGAAGGCAATTGATAAATTCACAAGTCCTTTTTGTTCAATTAGTACACCCTTTGGCTGTCCTGTTGTTCCAGAAGTGTAGATGACATAAGCCAAGTCACTAGAGGTATTTACAATAGGAGGATTCGTAGTTGGTTCACTCTGTAAGTTAGATTGATCCATTTTATGTAACCATATGACATCATCTGTAAGACCATAATCTTGTAGTTGTCCCAGTAATGATATGGAATCTTGATAGTCTTCGTTCCTTGGTTTATCCGTACTGTCTTGATTCCAAGTATTATAATATGCAACGATAGCTTTTGGCTTACAGTCTTCTAACTGATACAACAATCGATCCTTTGGATACGCTGGGTCCATAGGTACATAGCAGGCACCACTTTTCAAGATACCGTAGATACCAACTATCATTTCGATACTCTTTTCTGCAATGAGAGCGACGAAGTCATTTGGCTGTATCGAACGTTTTCGAAGAGCATAAGCAACTTGATTTGCCCTTTCATTTAACTCTTGATACGTTAAGACATCTGTTTCGTATACAACAGCAATGGCATTTGGTGATTTCTCTACCTGTTGTTCAAATAGTTCAATAATGGTATCTGGATAATCCTTAGCTTTCAATGGCATGCTACTATTTTGAGACGTTTGGAAAGAGGTAAGAACCATCTCTTTCTCAACTTCACTCATAATAGAAATTTCGCCAATTTTTTGTGTATCATCATATAGAATGGATTCCAAAAATACAGTAAAATGTGTTTCCAGTTGATCAATTGTCATTTCTTCATAGAGGTCACTCCTATATTCCCAGTTTAACGTCAATTTACCATTGGATTCTCGAACTTCTAAAGATAAATCACACTGTGCATCTTTATTATCTTGAAATAAATCTTGAGATAAAAATGTCATAGGAATATCCCCTAATCTGCCTTCAGGAGTTTCTTCATTTTGAAGGACAAACATTACATCAAATAGTGGATTTCTTGTCATATCCCAAGTAATATGTAACGCTTCTACTAATTCGTCAAATGGATAGTCTTGATTAGCTAATGCTTGAATGTAATCTTCCTTTACTTCCTGCAAAAAAGCATCAAAAGGAAGTGCTTTCTTTGGAAATGCTCGAATAGGCAACGTATTAACAAACATACCAAGCATTTGTTCCGTTTCTTGTCTTGTTCGTCCAGAAACCGATGTTCCTATAACAATGTCTTCTTGTCGACTATATTTGGTCAATACACACATAAGACTAGATAATAATACAGAGAAAAGTGTGTTGCCAGTTCTTAGACAATATTCTTGTATCCGATTGGTGAATAATGTATCTAACTCAAAGGATTTACAATTACCTTCGTTGTACTTGTCTTTTGGACGTGGATGATCCAATGGCATATCTAAGATTGGAGCTTCTTCGTGAAAGCGTTCAATCCAATAGTTCTTTTGAGGCAAAATTTCTTTTTGTCCTTCTTTTTGTAACCATTCACTGTAATCCTTATATTGTAATCCAATCGGTTTTAATGTTTTTCCTGTATATAATTCGTTTAATTCTTTAAACATAAGATACACAGAGGTTCCGTCAGATATAATATGATGAAGATCCATAAGGAGATAAACATCGGCATTGCATTGTACCAGTTCAACACGAAATAGAGGTGTTTTTTCTAAATCAAATGGTTTTACAAACTTTTCTACGACTTTTGCAAGACATTGCTCAGCCCCTTGTTCGAACTTAGTAAATTGAAAATCAATAACGGCTTCTTCTTCAATTTTTTGTATATAGTCACCACCCCAATTATGAAAGCTTGTACGCATGATTTCATGGCGTTTTGTCAGTTCTAGTAACGCTGCTTTTAGTTTTTCTATATCAGGCATACGTTCTAATTTATAGAATATAGGAATATTGTAGGCAGTACTTTCTGGATCGGATTGATAAATCTGATACATTCGTTTTTGAAGTGCAGACATTTTATAGTAGTCCTTTGTTTGAACTTGTTCAACCTTTGCATATTCTGCTGGTGCAAGCATTTCTACATATTCAGCCATCTCTAAAATGCTAGGATGTTCAAAAATATCAGTTACTAAGATTTTCACATTTAATTCTTTAGAAAGTTTATTTACAACACGGGTTGCTAATAGACTGTTTCCTCCAATTTCGAAGAACTTATCATTTACATTAATGTCATTTAAGTTTAATTCGTCTTGAAAGATATCTGCAATTTTCTGCTCTAATTCGCTTTCTGGTTTTCTATTTTCAACCATTGGTGGTGTAATATATGTACTTTTTCCTAAATCTGAGCGGAGTAATTTCTTCATACGATTTCGTGGGAATGGTTCTTTTCGTATTCGAAAGGTTTGAATTTTTTTGTAAGAAGGAAGTTGTCGATTGACATTATGTATACTAGTCTTTACCAGATTCCAAAGAAATTCAGCACTATAGTCTTGCCATTTATCAAGATAGATTTCTGCTGCAATGGTACCATGAAATTCATGAACCATTGCTTCCGATATGGACTCTTCACGATTTAAAAGTACTTCTAATTCCTCTGGAGATACATTTTCACCGTTGGACAAGATAATAAGATTCTTCTTTCGTCCTGTGATAAATAGGAATCCCTCTTCGTCTAGATACCCTAAGTCTCCTGTTTTAAGCCATCCATCCTCTAGTACTTCTTTTGTACTTTCTTCATCTTTGTAGTATCCTTTCATGACACATTTACTTTTCGTCCATATCTCACCATCCACGATTTTTACCTCAATTCCTGGAAGTGGTTTTCCTACGGAACCAATTTTGAAGTTTTTGAAGTTATTATTTGTTATGGTTGGGGATGCCTCTGTCATACCGTAACCTTCACTTATTACAATTCCCCAATCCCAGAATGCCTTAATATATTTGGGATCTAATTTCGCTGAACCACATGCCATACCATATAATCTGCCACCTGTGATTTTACGAAGAATTTTACTGATTGGAATATTAGGATTTTGTTGAGACTGTTTCATAACTTCATTATAGATTTGTTCTACAATGACAGGAATTACTGTCATGGAACAAGGACGAATAATTTGCATATCATGCATAAGAGATGCGATATTGGTATTAAAATAAATAGCTTCTGCTTCTTGCATATGTGTTGTAATAAATGCTAGAAAAAGTGAATGATGAATTGGCAAAATTGCGATAGACGTACTTCCATACGTTTCTGATACTTCCTCTGCACCATAATTTTCTGCAGATGCGCAGGCATTGGAACAAATATTTTCATTAGTTAGTACAACTGCTTTGCTCTTTCCAGTTGTTCCAGAAGTAAACAAAATAATGGCAGGATGGTCTGGTTCTTGTTTTGGCAACTGGACAGATAAATCCCTTTCTGTATGTAAGAGTTCTTGAATGGAAATAATTCTTTCAATCACATTCGAACGCACTTGTAATTCTTCTGCTTTTTCCTTAAATTCTTCATCATATAAAAGAATGTAGGTATCTGCCATTGCATATAAATCTTCCAATGCATCTACTGTGTAATTGAAATCTGGTACAACGCAAGTATTGGAGGCGAATATACTTCCAAACAGCGCAACTAATCCTTGGTAAGATGTTCGTGCAAGTAATGCAATATGAACGTCGGTAACGTTTTGTTTTACAAGTTGCTGCGCAATGTGGTTACAATCTTCTTGGAATTCACCATATTGCTTTTTGAAATACTCCTCTCCTTGTTTAAAGATGAAGGCATCCCTTGTTTGAAAAAGGTTGCATGTCCTATCTACAAGTTCTTTAATAGTTGAATAGTACTGCATTTGATAGCTCCTTTCTTTCATGTAAACATGATGTAATTCTGCCTTGAAAATAAATGTTATTATATAGCAACTATATATCATGTGGTAAATTATCGTCAATTCTTTTTTGGTGGGAAGTTTGTAATAGCTCATATCCCTATTACAAACTTCCCACCAATCGAATCAATGCTTCTAAGACTTGTTGATCAGAATCGTTACGTCGAATAAAGGAACTATTAATGCCATTTATTCGAAGTTTTTCTATCCAACGCATCGCATCTTCTTTACTTACCCCTTTTTGCAGCAGTGCATTGAAGATGTAAGCCAATTCATTGGATACATTTGTGTTAAACACCGATGGATCATCCGAGTTGATACAAACCATTACATTACTGTCCTCTTGTAAAAAGCTATTAATACTATAAATTTGATTTTCATATAAGGAATCCATGCTAGAAATCGAAACATTTGAGGAAGGATTTATTTCTAAAACGATGCCCATTTGGCTTAATTTTCGTCGTACAATTTTTTGTAATTGTTCTGTAATTTCTAGCTCTTGTTCTGTTACTTTTAAATGAACAGGTTCATTCATACGTTTCGTATAGTAGTTGCAGTTTCGTGCAATGCACAATTTCTCGACATTCCATACGATTTCTTCTTCTTTTTCTTTTTTAAGATACTTACAAAAAATATTTTTTACATAATCGTCCTCACAACTTAGTGAATTTTTAATGTGAAACATATTTAGATATGCATCAATTAAGACTTCCGTCTTTATGCCAGCAGTGGATTCATATATCTCTTTGGTTAATTCATAAATCCGTTTTTCGATATAAGACATAATTGTGCTGTTCATATCTTCCTTGACACTGCTTAACGTAAGATAAACCCAAAGGAAGTTTTCTAATAGTTCAATCCGAGGCAAAATAACAACAGGATTCTCCTCGAACCATTTTTGTACATCTAAACCAAGTGCAATTCCATGTCCAATACGATCCCCTGCATGAAATTTTAGATGTGTCACAGCTTCGTCAATTCTTCTTATTCCAGACAGAATATGTCGGAAATCTTCACCAGCATGAAACGTAAAATTCAAGCTTTGGTAAAAGGAATGTCCCACAATCAATGGGTCAAACATACTATCTCGTGCAAATTCGTATATCGGTGCAAACACCCATACAGGTGTTTCGTTTTCTAAGCTTGCAGCATCAATTCCAACGAGGTATTTGCTCATTTCACTATTTTCATTGCGGAGATTTTTAATAAACTCGATTTGCTCCTTATATTGATTTTGAAGGATTTTAAATTGTAGTTTTTCTGCATTTACAAAACCATCTCTATAGCATTTCTCTTGTGGATTTACATCTGCTCTTTTTAATAGTGAAAATACAATGCCAACTCTTGGAAAGCTTTGTACAACTTTATATTTGTTATCTTCCATCACACAGTAGTCTGATTTAATTATGTTCAAATAGCTTTCTAAGAAACTCTTTATATTCTTTCGAAAACTGGATTCTCTTGTACCTACACTCATGCGAAATTCTATTTTCTTTAAATTTCGATTTTGGAACTGCTCTCGTATAATCATTTCCCAGAAATCATGGTCGATAAAATTCACCATTTTAGAATTATGGGAGTAAAACTGTGATTGAAAATAGTCTAGTCCTTTGGTGGTCTTCTGCTGCACAAGCAATTTAAAAAATGTATTTTTAATACGAAGATACTGTAAAAATAAATTGGCAATCGGTGAGTTTATATTGCTCTGAAGGTATTGTACTGTATAGTATAAGAAAATATTTTCCTCGGATGTCTTTAAATTTCTAGGTACATCAAATAGTATACTCATCATGTTTTCTTCTATAGATACATATTCGGATAACTCTGCCCATAGACTTACGAAATATGCGAATATTTCTTTGGTATTTTTGGCGTTCTGATAGGTGAGTTGCTTATTTTCGTCATGTGACTCAAAGGAGGAAATAAAGTCTGTTATGTTATTGCTTAGTACCTCTTCGCCTCGTTTCAATTTCAATGCGATAACAGTACGTAGTATTCCAGCAGTCAGAATTAGTTGATACATTTTGTCACTTTGAATATAAAGTGTGTCTTTCCATATTAATTGTCTAAAAGACGCTTCTTTTCTTTTCGTTAATGGTGACATAATTAAGTTCCACATACTGAGAAAAGGCATTGATGCGCCACTATGCATATGATTTTCAGCAACCCCGAATTCCAGTTGCTGATTAAGTTGTAAATCAGCAACCGTAATTTGTCCATAAAAATTGTTTAATTGTCGGATATCGTTTGTGTTGTTTTCTACCAGATATATAATAGCTAATAAATCCATCGGAATATGCCGATTGAAACTGTGAAATAAAAGTAATTTATTCTTCTCAGCAAATCCACCTAATATATCATTATCACATTCGTTAATCCAATATTTATATACCAGTTTTCCGTCAAGCTGTGATAATAATGAGGTAGACAACTGTTTTAAAATGTCATATGTATATTCAAAAACACTATCAAAATGCTTTTCATAAAAGAAAAATTTTTCTAATAGCATTTTTATTTCATCGTATGAGTAAATGTTGTAGTGCTCTTGTACATATTGAATGACATTTTGAATGATTTTTTTCTTCAATTCTTCTTGCGTACTTGGATTGTTGCAATGACAGAATTGCTCCAGTAAATCATCTTCTATCAAAGTAGTCGATACAAACGGATAGCACATAACTCCTAAAAAGCGGTTAATCGAATTATTTATCATGAGTAGACACATCCTCGTTTTTCTTTCTAAAATAATTTTTCGAAATCTGCGAAAGATAACTCTTCTTCACCGTCACTTAATATATCCATATAGTTCATCATAAGTTCATCATCATTCTTCTTCAGTAATTCCATAATTGCATCTCGGAACAATCTTAAGCCCTCGTCTACCATGCGAATACCTGCAAAATCATATTGTTCCATATAGTAAGCTCGATAATAATATAAAAGTGGTTTTAAAAGTGGAAATTCATCTATATTTGTATGAATCAGTGATTGTGAAATGGCATTCAACATATTTCTAGCCTCATTCTTTCCATACCATACA
The DNA here is from genome assembly GCA_964409685.1 of uncultured Anaeromicropila sp. Classification (GTDB taxonomy): domain Bacteria; phylum Bacillota; class Clostridia; order Lachnospirales; family Lachnospiraceae; genus Clostridium_AI. Next base: position 101,450 of record CAYPEJ010000010.1, on the reverse strand, counting down.
CGATTAGTTGTCGCAAATGCTCTTATTTTTTCTTTGGCATCTATAAAATCATCGTAATTACATAGTGTAGATTCATCTATTTTACTTTTAAATGAAATAAGATATTCTTGTAATACATTTGCCTTTGTGTTTCTTCTGCCTTTGTAAATCCCTTTAAATTTTTCGAATGCTTTATTAAAATTTGGGGCTATCTGAATGTTTAAACGTGCCTCTTGCACAATACATTGTTGAATGCACTTGGATAACTCTTTTTCTAAAAAATCATATACGATTTGGCTAATTTCATCTTTCCATAATTTCTTTTCTGTGATACGTTGCATATATTGTATTCGATGTCTCCAATCTTTGTCTGAAAGTTGGTTGATATCCTCTTTTTTTGGTTCTTCTAAGTTTGAATAATAGTGTTCTATCGTATTCAGTGTTAATACAGAAAGCTCTTCTAAAGATTTCTTTTTTTCTAAAGATTCCTTTTTTTCTAAAGATTCCTTTTCTTCTGAAGAGTTCTTTTCTTCCGAAGATTCCTTTTCTTCTGAAGATTTCTTTTCTAAAGGATTATCAGAAAATTCGTTTTCTAATAACTTATTAACCATTGTTCGAAAAAGCAACCTTATTTCTGTATATTTACGATACAAACTCAGTATTACAGCAATTTCTATTAGATCATTTTCAAGTTTTCCAATATTATCTAAATACACTAATTTACCACAATCACTTAGTGCACGATATAACAAATAAATTTGTTTTACAAACTCTCCGATATTATCTAAATCCTTAAGCATAACATTATTATGTATATATACTAATCCAAATGCAAAATCACATTCAGAAATAAAATTCTTTATCCTAGAGTCAGAAATATTATATTTACAATCGGACTTATCATTTGTTTCTTTCTCCTTTTCTACGTTCATATTTTCATATGGACATATATCGTAATCTTTTACATGTCCATTCAACTCTGAAAGAAGAGCATTAAAGGCTATATTTTTTGCAACGCAAAAATCTTTAGAAGTAAATGCTTCATCTTCAGGAGAAAGTAATATTTGTGCTGAAAAGTAGGTTACCAGAAAAAAGGAAAAATAATCTCTCATTACTGCTAATCGCAAATCGTTTCTCCAATTTTCTAATTTCAGGACATTGACTTCGCCCGTTTCTTTTTCTTCATATTTTCTGAGTTCTCCAGCTCTTATATTGATATTATTCTCCGCCTGTCTGTAGTATTCTAGCAAAGCGTCAAAATCTATATGGGATTTTTCTTCATCTACTCCTAATTGAATTACCTTTTCCAAAAGGAGGGAACGTTTCTGATTATAGAGCTGATTGGACGATATTATGGTTTCAATTAATAATTTCTTTTCTTTATAAGCATCTTCCTTCGATATACTAGAATGATCGGATGACATTTGCTGTAAAACGGCATATACATTATTCAGCCCTCTAGACGTTGAATCAAACATATGAAAAAAGTATGGTAGTACTCTTTTTTCCTCCTCTCCATATTCAAATGTGTAAGATGGAATATAGGGATTTAACTTTTGTAGTAATAAATCCTTCAAACTTAATGGGGATCCACTGGTTTCAATTATATAATTTGCTCGTTCTTCAAGATTCCATATTTTAACTTGATGACGATACATCGGTGGAAGTACTTTCTTTAAATATTCATATGACAATTGGCGTTTTCTTTCAAGTAAATTACTATTTCCATTGTAATATCTATTTTGAAATACAACCGCATCTAATGCCTTCTCTTTTCTTAAAAAGTCTAATGTAAGTGCTTCTTCAAACGTATCAATATCACCTGAAATAAATGTTATAATATTACTATTTGAAAGATAGGATAATAAGGTTTTTACAACGTCTGTACAACGATGTGTACTTAGATCGATATCATCAATAAATATAATAAGCATAGGTTTATTTGAGTTTTCCTCGCCACCAGACATACTTGAAGGGTTCAGTATTTCTTCTAAAAAACTTTTCCAGTTCTTTTGAAATTCAAAATCTGAGTTAAAAACTTCTTTGCTTTTTTTTACATATTCATTTTCAGATGTAAATTCGCTAATTAAAATATCACGATATTCCTTCTGTATATAGGTATATGTACGTATTAAGTCACTATATTTTTGTGTTAAGGATTTTCTATTATCCCTAATGCAGTTGTTAGATTCACTCTTCTGAATGTTAGATTTCTCAATTTCATCTACTTTGACCTTTAAAAGTCCTAAGATATTTTCCATTAAAGTGCTAGATTCAGACATATTTTCAGGAATGATAATATCTAATACAATATCTGCATTATTTTCTTCTATTATCTTTTTTCGTAGCGTATGCAATATTGAGGTTTTACCAGCTCCTCTACATCCTAATATACCAATATTGTTGGTTTTCTGAAAGGAACGATCATTGGAACCTCTTGAGGTATCTCTCATCTGCTCCATTTGTTCTTCTATCTTCTTATACGTCGGTAAGGTTAATAATAATTCTTTATCAGTAAGTGCTCTAGCACCAATTTTAATTTCACTCATTTGTTGTCTCCTTATTATTTAATAAACTTACGTGTAGATTTCTAAAGAAAATTATACAAAAATTTTCCCCACTTGTCACGAACTTTGCAAATTAATGTATTAATAGATATGAAAATCAGGTACTTTTTGGTTTATTCCTACACCCACAATTGCAATAGTCTACATTACCACACTTAATTTTACTTAATTCCATTTGTTCACGTCCAATTTCCATACATCTTACACAAACAAAATTGTATTTTCCACACAATACACTATAATAAATCCAAAGGTGAGTGCCAATGGTCAATCTCGCACTCACCTACTCTATTTATCTTATTAAATGCTTTTGTTATCTGAATTTTATCGTTCCAATCACAATCATAACCCCACGCCAAACGATACCATTCATCTAACTTAAGATTAAGATAAAGAGTTACTTAATAGCTTACTTAATAAGACTAAATTAGTAAACTTAATCAAAGAAAGGATGATTGTTACATGAAAAAACGCTATTATTTAGCACTTCTCGTTGCAGTACTATTTTTCATGATCGCTCCTACCACCCTAAGCGTATCTGCTGCAACAGACGAAACACATCCTGGTTTCCGTGTAGAAGGAAGATTCCTATACGATAACCAAGGTGAACGAGTAATTCTTTATGGTATGAACAAAATGTGTACTTGGATGGACAAGGACGGAGATCCTTCCTTCAAGGAAATTGCAAAAACTGGTTCTAACTGTGTCAGAATCGTATGGTCTATTACAGACTCTGCAAAAGACCTTGACACTGTTATCGCCAACTGCCGTAAGGAACATATGATTCCTATTATCGAAGTACATGATGCAACAGGTGAATGGGATAAGTTACCTTCCCTAGTTGACTACTGGGTACGTGAAGATATCGCAGAAGTTTTAATTAAACACCAAGAATACCTTATTTTAAATGTTGGTAATGAAGTTGGTAATGGAAGCGTTACAGATGCTCAATTTACAGAAGGATATACAGACGCAATCACAAGAATCCGTGCCGCTGGTATCCATACACCTATCATGATCGACGGTCATACATGGGGACAAAGCATCGACGTTCTTCAAAGCTGTGGTCCAGACCTAATCGAAGTGGATCCAGACAAAAACCTTTTATTCTCAGTACATATGTGGTGGCCAAAAATGTATGGTCATACAGCTCAAGAAGTAATCGACGAGTTAACAGAATCTTATGAAATGGAACTTCCTTTAGTTGTTGGTGAATTCGGACACATCTGGGAAGAATCCGAAGCAGGTAAAATTCCTTATGAAACAATCATGGAATATTGTGCAAAATTAGAAATCGGTTATCTTGCTTGGTCTTGGGGTCCTGGTAACAACCCTCAGACATTCCTTGATATGACAAGCGACGGAACATTTGACACATTAAATGACTATGGTACAGAAGTTTGCTTAACAAGCGAATACAGCATTAAGAATCTTGCTGTCATTCCTGCTTCTATGATGGCAAATCTTTCTCCAAACCTTCCAGACGAAGGACTTCCAGCAGGTAACCTTGCATTAGGAAAATCTGTTACAGAATCTTCAAAAGAAAGCGAAGCTTATGCAGGAAGTTACATCACAGATGGTAACTTAACAACTAGATGGGCTTCTGAAGTTACAAACCCAAGCTGGGTAACAATCGACTTAGAAAAAGAAACAGAAATCAACAAAGTAATCATCGTTTGGGAAGCTGCTTATGCTTCACAATACAAGATCCAAGTATCCAACGACAACGAAACATGGACAGACGCTTACACAACCTACAGCTGTGATGGTGAAACAGACGAAGTAGAAATCGACGCTTCTGGTCGTTACGTAAGAATCTACTGCATGTCCAGAAAGAACTGGGATTGGGGTAACTCTATCTTTGAAGTTGGTATCTACGGACCAGAATCTGCCCTAAGCGCAGAAATCAACCCAACTGTTGCAGTTTATGACAAAAACCCTGCTATCGCTGCTGACCTAGCAATCACAACAGATGCAAAAGAAAATACATTAGTTGCAATCAAAAATGGCGACGAAACATTAGTTGCTGGTAGTGACTATATGGTAAATGGTGATATCATTACTATCACACAAAACTATTTAAATACACAAACAACAGGCGAAACAATCCGTTTAACATTTGACTATGACAACAACGTAGACCCTGTATTAGCAATTGCTATCGGTGATACAACACCTGTAAATGGCACAACTACAATCAAAACATCTCCTTCTACTGCTACATTTAACAAATATGCAGAAGGACAAGCTGATGTAAAAGTAACAGTAAATGTATCTGATTTTGAAATCGCTTCTATCACATGCGGAACTACAACATTAACAAATTCCGATTACACAGTAGATGGAAATGTAATCACAATCAGCAAAGAGTTCTTAGCAAACCTTTCTGTAGGTTCTACAAGTATTACATTTACATTTGCAGATGGAACACAAACATCTTTAGCATTAAAAGTTGTTTATACAGCTCCAAGTGCAGTCATCGACATTACTACTGCTGCATTTGAAAAGAGAGCACAAGAAGACATCGTAGTAAACATGACATTATTCGGAAACACACTAGTTTCTATCGGAAATGAATACTACACATTAGTAGAAGGAACAGATTACACAGTGGATGGAACAGTTGTTACAATCAGCAAATCTTTCTTATCTACATTAGCAGTTGGAAATACAAGCATTACATTTACATTTGACCAAGGAAAGGCTTCTACTCTTACAATTAAAGTAACAGAAACCATTCCAAACTCCATCTTAGAAAATGCTGTACTTAACTTTGATGCTCTTAACTTAGCTGACTTAGACGTAGCAATCACTTTAAACGGAAACACAATAAACGCTATCCAAAATGGTTCTTACACATTAGTAGAAGGCGTTGACTACACAGTGGATGGAAATGTTGTAACAATCTCCAAAGACTACCTTGCAACTTTAACATCTGCTACAACAAAACTTACATTTGTATTCAGCGAAGGTAACGACCAAGTATTAACACTTAAAAATACTTCCGCTGCTGCACAAGCACTAGAATTAACTACATCTGCGAGCACATGGACTGGCGGATATACAGCGAACTTCTATGTAAACAATACATCCGACGAAACAATCAGCAATTGGACTTTAACAATCAAAAAAGCTGATTTCACTATTACAAATATCTGGTGTGCAGAGTACACAGAAACAGATGATGCTTACATCATCACACCAATGTCTTGGAACTCTTCTATCGCTGCTGGAAGTTCCACAAACTTTGGTATTCAGGGAACAGGTACATTCAATGCTGATTTCGAATATGTGCTTGAATAATCCTTTTTGCCTTTAGTAATATCAGGTTCCTGCATGTACTAAGAACATTTTATGCGTGAACCTGTTATTCATAATAAAATTTTAAAAGGGAGGATTTACAAAATGAAACAAAACATGAAACTACGTTTACTTGCAGTGATTAGTTGTTTGGTTATGGTGGTAGGTTTACTTGCACCATCTACAACAAACTTCGTAGTAGCTGCTGCAACAACAGAAACTGTAAAAATTATGCCATTAGGTGACTCCATCACAGATTGTGATTTCTGGAGAACAAAATTATTTACAAAATTAGCTAACAATGGTTATGATGTAGAATCCGTTGGTAGCCAATGGGGTAACCACGAAGGACATGGTGGTACACTTGTAACAAATATTGCTGCTGGTACTCAATTAGTTGACTGGCTTGCAAATGCTAATCCAGACATCGTAATGATGCTCTATGGAACAAATGACTGTTGGTGTGACAAGAGTGCACAAGAAATCTTAGATGCTTACACAATCTTAGTTGGACAAATGAGAGATAACAACCCTAACATGATTATTCTTGTTGGTAAAGTAACTCCACTTATCCCTGACTTTACAAATGACTATGTTTACAGAGTAGAAAGATTAAACAACGTAATGGACGCTTGGGCAGCAGATTTATCAACAGAAGAATCTCCAATCTATGTAGTTGACCATTTCACAGGTTTCGACGCAATGACAGATACATACGATGGTTGTCATCCAAATGAATCTGGTAGTGAAAAAATCTGCAACAATTGGTACAACGCATTAAGCGTTATCTTAGATGGTGGTATCCCAGAAGCAAGTGAAACTCCAGTTGTATCTGAAGATCCAATCGTTACTGAGGAACCTGTTGTATCTGAAGAGCCATCTGAAGATCCTATTGTAACAGAAGAACCTGTAATTTCTGAAGAACCATCCGAAGAACCAATCGTTACAGAAGAACCTGTAGAATCTGAAGAACCAGTTGCAGGTGCTCTTGAATTAGTAACAGATTTAAGTGCTTGGTCATCTGGATACACAATGAACGTAACAGTTAAGAACAACTCTGATGCTGCTGTTTCTAACTGGAAATTATTAATTGATAAAGATGCATTTGAAATCACAAATATGTGGTGTGCAGAATACACAATCGAAGGTGATTACATCGTAATTACACCAATGTCTTGGAATGCTTCTATCGCTGCAAACGGAAGCTCTACATTCGGATTCCAAGGTACAGGTTCTGTATCTGCTGATTTTGATTATGAATTAGTAGCTTTAAACTAATCCTCTATTTATAAATGTACTCAAATATTTAGAAGAGAAGTGCAAAAAGGTTGAACGTAGATATATAAATGTTCAACCTTTTTCGATTCCTAGACGTACTTCTTATATATTCTTCGTAAACCTACAATCTGGATAATTACTACATCCAAAGAATACGCCAAATCTTCCTTTTCGTTTTACTAATTCCCCGCCACAATTTGGACATTTTTCAACAGCCATAGTCACTTCTACTTTCCCCATTTCTTCATAAACCTTCTGGTTCATCATACAATCATACAATGCACGATGGGCACCATCTGGATTAATGTGAAAATGCGCTGCAAGATCCACTAATTTATGATTGGAAAGCTCCGGCAAGCACCTACGAGCCATAAACAACGTATCAATAAAATCATTTTCCACTGTCTTATCATACAATTTAACCGCGGCATTGGAAATAAAATGCATATCAAAGGACTGAATATTATGCCCTACCAGTACAAAGCCATCTATAAATCTAAGAAAATCCTCTAATACATCCTTTAGATAGGGGGCACTCGCTACCATCTCATCCGTAATCCCATTCACTCTAGTTGCACCTGGGGGAATCGGTCTATCTGGATTTACGAGTGTATCAAATGTATCTACTATTTGACCGTTCTTTACTTTAATGGCTGCGATCTCAATAATATCGTCTTTCACCACGCTAACACCTGTTGTTTCCAAATCAAATACAACATAGTCTGCTACGTAGCCTATTAATCTCTTTCCTTTGTATTTTTTGTCCATATCATCACCTCTGGACTAGTATAACATATTGTTATAGGAAAATATAATACAAGTTCGCTTTCTACATTTTTCAAAAATTAAGAAAATTGAAAGAACTCTAACGAGACTTTTTGGTAGAAATGTGATAAAGTAGTATTTGTATATTCAAAATTAGAAAATAGAGGAGGATTTTTCTGTATGGAATATGGAATAATGAAAAAATTGCGTACATTACTATGTATGGCACTTGTTGTAGTTTTGCTTGCTCCAAGCGTAGGTGCATCAGCTACAACAAAAACAAATTTATCAGTTTCAAGTCAAAACACATTTTTAGCGAATCCAATACAATCTAAGTTAGCGGATTCCAAGTCTGGTTTACCTTCTGCTGCATATGCTTATATGACAGACGCAACAGTAGACGAATCAGTTGGCACTACGTCAAAGAGCATTGAAGAAATTGCTGCTGAGAAGGCAAGCATTTTAGTGGATACATATGGTCTAGTAAGTTTACAGTATGCTATTAAAGACAATGGCAATACCATCTTATCCGCAAGTGCAGGATACCGAGACGTGGCAAAGAAAGTCGCACCATCCAAAGAAACTATGTATGGAATTGGTTCTGTGAGCAAAATGTTTACTACTGCTGCTGTAATGCAACTTGTAGATCAGGGAAAAGTAGATTTAGACAAGTCTGTTGTAAGCTATATACCAGAATTTAAAATGGCAGATAAACGTTACAAAGATATCACAGTAAGAATGCTTTTAAACCATTCTTCTGGACTTATGGGTTCTACATTCAGTAACTGTATACTATTAGGTGACTCTAGTACATATGCACATGATAATTTCTTATCTATTCTTTCTAAACAGTATTTAAAATATAAACCAGGTAGTTCTTCTGTGTACTGTAATGATGGATTTATGTTAGCAGAGTTGTTAGTGGAAAAGATTAGCGGAGTTACATTTACAGAATATGTAGAAGAAAATATCTGTAAACCATTAGGTTTAACGAATACAAAGACACCAGTTTCTGACTTTAAGAAGAACAGGCTTGCTAAGACATATGATGCGAATGGACAAGCTACTCCTTACGAAGCATTAAACTCCATTGGTACAGGTGGTATCTACTCTACTGCAGAAGATTTATGTACATTTGGTAGTATGTTTATGAATAATAATTCTCTATTATCCTCTAGTGCAAAAAAAGCAATGGAAAATATGGAATGTTTAAGAGGATTCTGGACAAGCGATACGACCAATAGCTTTATAGCGTATGGACTTGGCTGGGATAGCGTTAAATTTACTCCATTTTCAAACTATGGAGTAAAGGCATTAGTAAAAGGCGGCGATACACTATATTATCACGGATGTTTAACTGTTTTGCCAGAATATAATATTTCTATCTCTGCTGTAAGTTCAGAAGGCTCTAGTTCAATTCTTGAATTATTTACAAATTGCGTAATGATGGAATATTTAAGTCAGAAACATATGATTCAGATAAAGGAAGATGTGGAAGAACAACCAACTTATGAATTCGTAGACCTTCCAAAAGATGCTTCCTCTTACGTAGGAACATATGCAAGCGTTCTATACCCTCTGATGGACTTATCCGTAAAAGATAATACACTAGTACTGAATATTTATGGACAAGAATTAGTATTCCAATATACAAGTGAAGGCTTCTATCTAGACAGTACTGGTACGGTGCAGTTAAGATTTGTGATGCATAACGGCATTCCTTATCTAGATTGTACTGAGACTTCTACACTTCCTTCCATTGGATCATGTACGATGGCGTATTTGCTAGGATGTAGAATTACAGATAATCCATTGTCAGCATCCGTGAAAAAAGCGTGGGAAAAACGTGATGGAAAAATGTATTACCTTGTAAATGAAAAATATACATCCGCTGACTATGCAATTGGTGGCTTATCCAGTATTACACAGGGAGTTTCTCTTTCAGCAGGCGTTGAAGGATATATGTATAACATGAAAATTATAGATGAAAATACATGTATGCATGATTTAGAGGTTCCTGTTTCGTATGGTCGTGATGGTAGTTATGCGACATTCAAGACGAAAAATGGCATTGAGTACATGATGGCAGGTGGTTATGTATTTATCAGTGAAGATGGTATTAAGAATTTACCAAATAAAGCGAGCATGACAGTGAAGATTCCATCTACAGGATACAATGTGTTCTATGATATTACTGCTAAGACTGCCAATAAGAAGGCGACTATTACCGTTCCGAAAGAAGCTAGTTTTGTAGTATTTGATCAGGATGGAAATGTTGTTACGAATTACTATTTGAATAGTCAAAAGACAGTGAAGCTTCCTGAAGGAGGTACGATTTTGTTTATTGGTAGTAAGGGTGCGAAGTTTACAGTAAAATTAAAATAGTAAGTTAAAATAGTAATTGATTTGCTTTACTTTATGCCTACAATTAAAAATTTTAAATTAAAAAAAGCCAAAGTTATCCTATAATTCGATAACTTTGGCTTTTTATCTGCTACGCTATTCTCTTTCTGCTAACCTACAATATTCCTCATAACGCTCTTTCGCCATCTCTTCTGCTCTCTGGAATAACTCTTCTGCGATCTCAGGAGATTGCTTAATCAACGCTGTATAACGAACTTGTTCCATAATAAAGTCTCTAAAGCTTGCTTTTGGAGGTTTGGAATCAAGTGTAAATGGATTTTTACCTTCATCCTTCAACATAGGGTTATAACGATACAAATGCCAGTAACCAGAAGCAACGGCATCACCCATGTTTGCGATACTACGTCCCATACCTTGTTTCAAACCGTGGCTGATACATGGTGCATAGGCAATGATAATGGATGGACCATGGTATTTTTCTGCTTCAATAATCGCTTTCAATACTTGGTTCTTATCAGCTCCCATTGCGACTTGGGCAACATAGACATTTCCATAAGTCATCATCATGCGACCAAGGTCTTTCTTACCTGTCTTTTTACCTGCTGTTGCAAACTTAGCAATGGCTGCAATCGGTGTAGACTTGGAAGCTTGACCACCTGTATTCGAGTAAATCTCCGTATCAAATACAAGTACATTGATATCTTCACCAGATGCGATTACATGATCCAGACCGCCGTAACCAATATCGTAAGCCCAACCGTCACCTCCGACAATCCATTGAGATGGCTTAATCAAATGGTCTTTATAATTCTTAATACCTTCTAATAGCTTCTGTTCCTCTATATTCAATGGAGTATAGTATTCTAAAATACTTAATACTCGTTGACTTGCTTCTTTGGAACCTTGACCATCGTCTTTCTTTTCTAACCATTCAGTGATGGCTTCTTTTAGCTCATCGGAAGTGGTTTTTTCACATAACTCTCTCATGAAAAATGCTAATGTTTGACGTATCTTCTTCACACCAAGATGCATGCCTAAACCAAACTCTGCATTGTCTTCAAATAAGGAGTTTGCCCAGCTAGGTCCGTTGCCATTTTCATCACAAGTATAAGGTGTAGATGGTGCGGAAGCTCCCCAGATGGAGGAACATCCAGTGGCATTGGCGATCATCATACGGTCACCGAATAGTTGAGTAATTAATTTAATATAAGGTGTTTCACCACAACCAGCACATGCACCTGAGAATTCGTGGTATGGCATCTTGAACTGACTTTCTTTGACGTTGGTACCAGCAAATTGATGATCTTTACGGGATACTTCGCCAATTGCGTATTTCCAGTTTGTAACTTCGGCTTTTACTTGAGTAGAAAGTCGTTCCATTACAAGAGCTTTTTCTTTTGCTGGACAGATATCGGCACAGTTCCCACATCCTGTACAGTCCATTGGAGAAAGTTGAATACGATATTTGTATTTGTCCAAACCTTTGCCGTTTGCTTGTTTGGTTACAAATGTCTCTGGCGCCTTTTCTGCTTCTTCCTCAGTTAATAGGAATGGACGAATACATGCGTGAGGACAAATATAAGAACATTGGTTACATTGGATACAGTTTTCAGGAATCCATTCTGGAACATTTACGGCAGTACCACGTTTTTCGTAAGCCGCAGTACCATTTGGAAATGTACCGTCTTCCCTGCCTTTAAATGCACTAACAGGTAACGTATTACCTTTTTCACGTTCCATAGGGCGCATAATGTTTCGGATGAAATCAGGTTCTTCTACTTCTTCCTTCGCTTCATCTTTGGCATTAGCCCATTCAGGTGGAATATCCACTTGCACGATCTTGCTAAATCCTTCGTCGATGGCTTGACAGTTCATTTCAATAATCTTGTCACCTTTTTTGCGGAACATTTTCTTGACGGCTGCTTTGGTTAATTCTTTTGCTTTATCTTCTGGTAAAATACCGTTTAACTTGAAGAATACCCCTTGCATAACCATACTGATACGATTGCGTAGACCGATATTTCCAGCGATTTCGATGGCATCAATGATATAGAATTTCGCATTTTGTTGTGCAAGTGTACGTTTTAATTGTGCTGGTAGTTTTTCATCCAGTTCATCTTTATTCCAACGACAGTTTAGGACAAAAGTTCCATTTTTACGGAGACCATGTGCTAGTTCGTAAGAATTGACGTAGGATTGGTTATGACAGGCGATATAATCGGCATCTTCAATCAAATAGGTGGCTCGGATTGGTTTATCGCCAAAACGTAAGAAGGATTGTGTTAGACCACCTGATTTTTTAGAGTCGTATGCAAAGTATGCCTGTACATATTTATCAGTATTATCACCGATGATTTTAATGGCTTGTTTATTAGCACCAACGGTACCGTCGGAACCAAGACCCCAGAATTTACAACGAACAGTATTAGGATCTTCTGTTACAAGTTCATGTTTTACGTCTAAGGAAGTGTTCATCACGTCATCTACGATACCCACAGTAAAATGATTTTTAGGTTTACTGCTTTCTAAGTTGTCGTAAACCGCTTTGATATCATTTGGAGTGGTATCTTTGGATCCTAAACCAAAACGTCCACCAACGATTTCAGGATGTTTGTCCTTTTCAAAGAAACTATTTACAACGTCAAGATAAAGAGGTTCGCCGATAGCTCCTGGTTCTTTGGTACGATCGAGAACGGCGATACGTTTTACACTGTCTGGCATCTGTGCTAAGAAATGGTCAATGGAGAATGGACGGAATAAATGCACTTTCACAAGACCGTATTTCTTACCTTGTGCGTTACAGTAATCAATAGTTTCTTCGATAGTTTCACAGACGGAACCCATTGCGACAATGACATATTCGGCATCTGGTGCACCATAATAGTCGAATAAGCCGTATTTCCTGCCAGTTAATTCCGCCATTTTGTTCATATATTCTTCGACTACATTTACGATATTGGCGTAGAATGGGCTGGAAGATTCTCTTGTTTGGAAATAAATATCTGGATTCTGTGCAGTACCTCTTGTTACTGGATGGGATGGAGATAATGCACGGTTACGGAACTCTTTTAGTGCATCTTGATCAATTAGACTTGCTAAATCTTCATATTCTAATGCTTCGATTTTTTGAATTTCATGTGAGGTGCGGAATCCATCAAAGAAATGTATAAATGGAAGTCTACCTTTTATCGCTGCTAAATGCGCAACAGGAGCTATGTCCATAACTTCTTGTACAGAACCAGATGCAAGCATGACACAACCTGTTTGTCGTGCTGCCATAACATCTTGGTGGTCGCCAAAGATACTTAGAGCTTGGGCGGCTAAGGCTCTTGCACTGACATGGAATACGCCAGGTAATAGCTCCCCTGATACTTTATACATATTTGGAATCATAAGAAGAAGCCCCTGAGAGGCTGTAAATGTGGTTGTTAATGCACCTGCTTGCAAGGAACCATGAAAAGCACCTGCTGCCCCTGCTTCGGATTGCATTTCGATTACGTCAACTGTCTGACCGAATATATTTTTTCTTCCACTCGCAGACCATTCGTCTACTACTTCTGCCATGGTAGAGGATGGTGTGATTGGATAGATAGCAGCTACTTCTGTAAATGCATATGCTGCGTATGCGGCTGCTGTATTACCATCTACAGTTAAATTTATCTTTCCCATAGTCTCATCCTTTCGCTATAATTTACTGCCGTTATCAACCCAGTCTTTTGCTTCGGAAATTGCGTCAACACTAGGGATAGATACGTTAGCGTTTGAAGTCATTTCAGCTTGATTGGCCCATGCTTCGGTTGCGGATGATCGTTTTTTTTTGATGCTATGGATTCGTTCATTGCTGTCTACTTGGTTCTGAGCTATTTCGTCATGGTTTGTCATGATGTTCTTTATCATAAAATCGCCTCCTTTTTTCCATTGATAAGGTTAGTATGGAGAAAAGGAGGGTGGATTATGCAATATTAATAAAAATGCAAGTATATGATACAGACAAAATTCAAGATATTCTTACATTGAGATATAGGGATAAAAATTTTCAAATCTTAAAAATCAAACAGATCTGAAATTTCAAAATCTTCTTCTCTTACAGCTTGTTTTTCGTCGATCATTTTTAAAAAATACTCAATTGTATCTTGTAGTGTATCTTCTACTGTTGTACCATGTCCAACCCCTGGATAAGCACATCCATCATCATCTTTTAATTGTAAATTTGTATATCCTACATATCTACCATTCTGTTTTTCATAAATCTTCACTTTAAATTTACCGTAAGGTGTCTTTGCAGTTTCAATAATATCAAATTCTCCAACACACTTCTCAATATGAGCAATTCCTTGAATTCTTATATTCTTCCATTCCAATATATGTTACCTCCTTCCAAATGACACAATAGTTCCATCAGGTGCCAAGTCAATATATTTTCCATTTTTCACATATCTAACAACCCCCTTAACTGCTCCATCAACAAAATATTTTTTTGCACCTCTTAAATTTTTCATAAAACCTTCTGCCTTTCTCAAGTATTGTTCAACACTTGTTGTCTCGATTTCAATTCCATCTGCTCTTACATGGACTGTCTTATCCGTATCCCTTACAAATGTCTGCACCACTTCCTTATAAGCAAGCTTCCCTGTCTCTGGATTTTCCGCCAGCACATAATCACCGCATCGGATGTCTTCTATGTTTTTACTACCTTCTCTTGTTTTTATCTGCGTTCCAGCTACAAAACATGCTCCATCAGAAACCTTTGGTGTTTTTCGATTTGATATTGAACTAAATAAATCTATCCCCTACATGTCATTCACTTTTTGAACGAATAGGAGATAGATTCATTCAGACCAAAAATTGAACTTGTGTCATACTTGATTCGCATTAATATTAATGCTTTCAGCAATCGTTAGTACAGTAGATTTAATTATTTTTTTAGTCTAGAGCCTAAAAATTAAATATACTTAATTTTGTCCATAAATTCATCATATGCCTCATTTATCTTTTTTTTACATATTCTTTTCCACATTTCCATATATTTTTCCCTTTTTTCTGTTTCAATTGGTTCCATATCACCTCCAAAACCTATGCAATCTTCAACTGTTCCTTCTTCATCTGATACTGCAACTTCATTTGGACAAAATGTGTAACTAAACTTTGAACATTCAAAACAATGAACTCCCAATTTAAATGTTCCATTACATGGATATATATTTAAATTCCTATCTTCATCACAAAATCCTTCAATTATTAAATGTTTCATTTTCATCTCCATACACCTCTCTTTAATAATTATGATCTGTTAATATTTCAATAATATTAATCTCTCCATCTTCCCCAAATTCATATATAATTCTTCCTGCACCACGTCCTTTACCAGTTCCTTTTATATCAACAGCTCGCTGACCACTTCTATTACCACTTAATGAATGGTCATTCAACCCACGGGTATCTCCTCTTTCTAATGCTTTAATTGCTTTTTCATACCCTTTTTTGGCTTCTGGACTAAGTTTCTTTGCCTTTCTCCCTACGTTCTTAGGTATATTTACTTTCTTTGTTGTACTACTACACGTATTATGCACCAACACGCCCAATTACGACACAAAGTATGTATGAAAATCCTCCACTTCAAAATTGTACACAGGCACTTTCTCTTCCCATACATGTTCTACCCTTGCATTTTCGCCTGTTGATAAACGAAATAAATCTATCCCCTACATATCATTCACTTTTTGAACGAATAGGAGATAGATTTATTCATGCCCAAAATGGAACTTGTGTCATACTTGATTCGCATTAATATTAATACTTTCTGTAATCATTAGTACATAGATTTAATTATTTTTTGTTTGGAGTCCTAAAGTATAACCATAATTAAACTAATCTTTCTAACATACTTTTCCCCATCATGTTATCGCTATCAATTTTTAATATTTTCTTTGTTATACTTAATGCTTTTTCTTTATCAATAACTTTGACATCATAAAACGATAGCATCCATTGCAAATATTTAACAGAATCAGGCACTATCTCTATTAATCTTTGATTATGAAATAGTGCCATTTGATATGCCCCTTCAATATGGCACAATGCATTCGTTAATATATCAAATTGTATTTCATGAAACACAACATTTTCATTTTTTTCATTTACATATTGAACAAATGCATAAATAATCATGCTTTCTGTATTATATACCAATTGCTCAATTATCTCTCTTTGTTCTTCACCTGACATTTTTATAAAAATTCTTTCCGCTTGTTTAAAATCAACTTTCATAATTAAATCGTATAATTTATTATACATATCATTATCCTCCTATCTTACAAAAGCATCTGATATTCTAACCGTCCCATCTGACAATCTTTTAAAGCGAACTTCTACTTCATACCCTTTTATCTTCATTACTTTACAACTTGCACTACCAGATGGATATTCGGTTCCATTTTCCATAACATTACAAATAATTTTCTTAATCTTACTCCAATCTTTTCCTTCAACTAAACAATCCCATTTATGGTCATGCCCTAACCTTTGACTTCTATTGATAATATGATTTACTTTATTTTCTGGCAAATTGTCTAATTGTTCTAAATACTTAGATACACTTCCACCCCAACTACACGTATTATGCACCAACACGCCCAATTCCGACACAAAGTATGTATGAAAATCCTCCACTTCAAAGTTATACACCAGTACCTTTTCTTCCAGTACATCTTCCCATACATGTTCTACCTTTGCATTCTCGCCTGTTGATAAACGTAACACATCTCCTTGGTGTAGGGAATCCGCACTAACAAATCCTTTTCCTTCTACCCAGAATGGATGCTCACTTGTTGTCTCGATTTCGATTCCATCTGCTCTTACATGGATTGTCTTATCCGTATCCCTTACAAATGTCTGTACAACTTCCTTATAAGCAAGCTCCCCTGTCTCTGGATCTTCCGCCAGCACATAATCACCGCATCGGATGTCTTCTATGTTTTTACTGCCTTCTCTTGTTTTTATCTGCGTTCCAGCTACAAAACATGCTCCTGCAGAAACCTTTGGTCTATTGTTATTCGTCTTCGATTGAGATGTACTACTAGATTTAGCGCTTGACTTGCTGTCTGATAGGTCAACTCCAGTTAATCTCTTTATCTTCGCTGGATTGACTCCCATCTTTTTCATGCCCTTGGCTACCGCTTTTGCTCCAAACTTACTGACATATCGAGCAGCAATATCACTCAAAAATCCCATTGCAAAATCACGTAATGCTTTTTCGCAACTATATTTTTCACCTTGTTTCATCCAGTTTACGATAACATCCCCAAAGCCTGTTATTACCGCTTCCAGTGCTTTATTCTTAACATGGAATAAATTCTGTACACCTGCTGATGTAACTTGCCACCAGTTAATACTATGAAAAGATGCTTTGAATTTACCTGCCGTTTTACTATTGAAATAGTAGTTTGCTACAAACTGCATTCCCATGTCAAATAGTGCACCAGTTCCTAATTTTGCTACCACACTAATTGCAATATGTCCACTTGGATCCGTGTATTTGTATGGATTTTGATTCCCATAAATATATGGATTCAATGTATTCGGATCCTTTATATTTCCTAGGTAGGTGTCTTTGCTGATAAATCTTCCAATTTCTGCATTGTAGTATCTTGCTTTGGCATAATATAGCCCTGTATTTTCGTCATATACATGTCCTGTATATGCAAAAACATTTCCACCTATACTTACTACTTCTGGATTTTCTATTCCACCATATTCATCATACTCGATAGCTGCCTGTACTCTACCTGTTGCATCTAATATATCCGTTACGCTATATTTTTCATCCGTTTTATAATAACTTATGTTTCCAAATGATTCAACACTAATAACTTCATCTGCAAAGGTAAATTGGGATACTTCCCCACTTACGCTGTCCTTTGCCAGAATTATGTTATTGTTAGATGTTTCCAAATCCACAAGATACGTTGTATTACTTGTCATTTTACCATCAGAATACACTACTCCATTGATACGATTACCTGAGCCATCGTAGGTGTACTTGGTTGTAACTGTTTTTCCAGCAGTACTGTCACTTAGGTTTCCTTTGCGAATTACTGCCTTAGACATCTTATTAGCAGAATCAAAAGCATACGTCTGGGTTATATTACCATTCACCTTTACTTCTGTCAGATTTCCACGTTTATCACAATGATACGTTGTTATGGCATTTCCCTGTGTCGTCTCTACCAGTTGATTTAGGTTACTATATGTGTACTGAATCGTTTCCTTCTCAGTTTCCTGCTTTTGCGTACGGTTGTTGAATTCGTCAAACGTATAGGTTCTCATTCTTGCATACTCAAAATAAAAACTGTATTCTTTAAAAAGAATTTAGGTAGTTCAAAGTCTTAATGCATAATCATAATTACTATAACTAATATACTGAAACTTCTAAAAAAGCAAAACCCGATAATTCATTTTCTTCTATATTTTTTTTAATTCTCTCAGATATAAAAATGGGTATTGTATCATTTTTTATTCTAAAAATATCATGTCCTTTAATTTCTGAAGCTTTTAATGCATACTTTTTTACTGAAATAATCTTCTCATCATTCAATTCAAAAATATCATATTGAGAATGTTCTAAATCTAGGGCATCAACTACATCTAATATATTTGCAACTTTATATGTTTCATCTTCGATGCCACTATTAGTTTCTACTAACTTAATTGGAAGATACTGAATGTTTGTACTTGATACTATTTTATTAATCCAAAAACAAAAATTACTCGACACAATTAACCACCTGTATACATTTGCAACATAATCTGACATAACATTACCTTCATTAGAATGATATTTGAATACAACATCTTTCCAATCCTTAATTATTTTTCCGTTTGACGTTACATATTCATTCATATCTCCAATACATCCGATACTGCAATTAATAAAATTATCATCATTATCATAATCATAAATCAATTTATAATATTTCATATCTAACAACTCCTAACTATTTTTTCCAATAATTCTTATATAACATCTCTGGATTTCTAATAATTTTTTGTTTCATTTGTTCATATAGTTTCAAAAACTTATTGATATCACCATTTGCTATTTTATCAAATTTTTGCATATTATCAAGAACGTAATCATGATAGGCATATGGATGTCTTCCTTGATGTGGCATCAATTCTTTATTCCATTCATCATCTAAATCTAATCCATATTTCTTAGCAATAACTTCAAATTGACTGGTATATTTCTTACTTTTATTTGTAGCATAATGATGTACTTGATTAGGCTTACCAGATGTTTTACCACCGTTGCTACAAGAATTATGCACCAACACGCCCAATTCCGACACAAAGTATGTATGAAAATCTTCCACTTCAAAGTTATACACCAGTACCTTTTCTTCTCGTGCCTCTTCCCATACACTTTCTACCCTTGCATTCTCGCCTGTTGATAAACGCAATACATCGCCTTGGTGTAGGGAATCCGCACTAACAAATCCTTTTCCTTCTACCCAGAATGGATGCTCACTTGTTGTCTCGATTTCGATTCCATCTGCTCTTACATGGATTGTCTTATCCGTATCCCTTACAAATGTCTGTACAACTTCCTTATAAGCAAGCTCCCCTGTCTCTGGATCTTCCGCCAGCACATAATCACCGCATCGGATGTCTTCTATGTTTTTACTGCCTTCTCTTGTTTTTATCTGCGTTCCAGCTACAAAACATGCTCCTGCAGAAACCTTTGGTCTATTGTTATTCGTCTTCGATTGAGATGTACTACTAGATTTAGCGCTTGACTTGCTGTCTGATAGGTCAACTCCAGTTAATCTCTTTATCTTCGCTGGATTGACTCCCATCTTTTTCATGCCCTTGGCTACCGCTTTTGCTCCAAACTTACTGACATATCGAGCAGCAATATCACTCAAAAATCCCATTGCAAAATCACGTAATGCTTTTTCGCAACTATATTTTTCACCTTGTTTCATCCAGTTTACGATAACATCCCCAAAGCCTGTTATTACCGCTTCCAGTGCTTTATTCTTAACATGGAATAAATTCTGTACACCTGCTGATGTAACTTGCCACCAGTTAATACTATGAAAAGATGCTTTGAATTTACCTGCCGTTTTACTATTGAAATAGTAGTTTGCTACAAACTGCATTCCCATGTCAAATAGTGCACCAGTTCCTAATTTTGCTACCACACTAATTGCAATATGTCCACTTGGATCCGTGTATTTGTATGGATTTTGATTCCCATAAATATATGGATTCAATGTATTCGGATCCTTTATATTTCCTAGGTAGGTGTCTTTGCTGATAAATCTTCCAATTTCTGCATTGTAGTATCTTGCTTTGGCATAATATAGCCCTGTATTTTCGTCATATACATGTCCTGTATATGCAAAAACATTTCCACCTATACTTACTACTTCTGGATTTTCTATTCCACCATATTCATCATACTCGATAGCTGCCTGTACTCTACCTGTTGCATCTAATATATCCGTTACGCTGTGCTTTTCATCTGTTTTATAATAACTTATGTTTCCAGATGTTTCAACACTAATAACTTCATCTGCAAAGGTAAATTGGGATGTTTCCCCACTTACACTGTCCTTTGCCATAATGATGTTATTGTATTGGGATTCTAGATCTATCACGTAAGTTGTATTACTTGTTACCCTGCCATCGGTACTCACCTTTCCATTGATACGATTACCTGAGCCATCGTAGGTGTACTTGGTTGTAACTTTTTTTCCAGCAGTACTGTCACTTAGATTTCCTTTATGTATCACTGCCTTAGTCAACTTATTTGTAGAATCAAAAGCATACGTCTGGGTTATATCACCGTTTTCCTCTACTGCTACCAGATTGCCTCGCTTATCGTAACTGTACTTTGTAATAGATGTTCCTTGTGTTGTCTGCAATAATTGATTTAAGTTATTATATTGGTACTGAACCGTTTCTTGTCCACTTTCAACCTTTTGAATACGATTGTTGAAGGCGTCATATGTATAGCTTCTCTTTCCCTTTTTATCCGTTACACTTGTCAATTGTTCACATGCATCATAAGTATAGTAGGATGTTTCGGTTGTATTGCCACAGCACTTTGTTTCTTTGGTTCGATTTCCACTTTTATCATACTCATAAGTATAAGACTCTTTGTAACCCGCGCCGTCTACTTCTTCTCTCTTAATCAACCAACCATTTTTACTATATTCATACGCAGTTTGGGCACCATTTGGAAGTTTCTTTGTGGTTACTTGATTCAGTGCATCATAAGTGTATGTGGTTACTCCATTATTTGTATCAATAACATTTGTTAGATTTCCATTGTCATCATAAGTATATTTTACGGTATTTCCTGTTGGATATGTAATGGTTTTCTTCTGTCCTAATTTGGTCCAAGTATACTTTATCTCTTGCTGATTGGCATCTGTCACTTTCGTTACTTGTCCGTTAGCATCATATTCGTAAGTTGTTGTACCATTCCAGTCCGTCATAGTCTTAATTTGATCCATTTCAGTATAAGTATAACTTATGCTTCGATTATCGTGGTAAATGACTTTGGTTTGATTGCCTGCTTTATCATAAATGTAATTTGTGGATGTACCATCTTTTTGAACTTCTTTTATTAATTTCCCAGCTGCATCGTAACTATAAGAAATACTTTCACCTGTTGGATCTGTTTGTTTGATTAAATTACCATTTTTATCGTACTGATAGGTCGTTGTTTGGTTTTCTTCTGAAGTCTTTCCTAGTCGTGTTTGCAGAACTAGATTTCCAACTGCATCGTATTGATAAGTAGTTACATTCCCTAGTGCATCTGTTACTTTGGTAAGATTCCCTACTTGATTATATGCATAGTAAGTCTTATTTCCTTCGGCATCGGTCTTTTGAATTACGTTTCCACGCTTATCGTAACGATAACTTATTTTTCCACCTTGTGGGTCTACTTCTTGTATAAGCTGATTTGCTTTGTCGTAGGTGTAGCTTGTAATAGCTCCAAGAGCATTGATTTTCTTGGTTACATTACCGTTTTTATCATAGGTATAGGTTGTAGCATTTCCTTTTGCATCAATCTCTTTTGTTAATAGATGATTCGCGTTATACTGAAACTTACTTACCTTGCCAAGGGCATTTGTGATACTTGTTTGATTTCCACATGCATCATAAGTATAAGTGGTTTTATTGCCAAGAGCATCTGTCTCGGATATGGTATTTCCATTGCCATCGTATACATAGCTGATTGTATTTCCATCGTCATCTTTGATTTTTGTTATTTGATTCTCCTTATCATAAAGATAGGAAATACAGTGACCATTGGCATCGGTTGTCTTTGTAATGTTTCCGTTCTTATCATATGCCCATTGAGTCTTATTGCCCAGCGTATCACTTTCACTTATTTTTCGTCCTGTGGCATCATAATTATATGTAATTTTATTTCCGCTTGCATCGGTTGTACTTGCTAGTAGTCCTACTTTATTATAACTATCTTTCGTTGTGCTCCCATTGGCATCAATTGTTTGAATAACATTCCCCAATCTATCATAGACGTATTTTGTAACTCCTTTATTTGCGTCTACTTCTTCGATTGTTCTACCAAGAGCATCATAAGTATAGGTTATTTCATTTTCTTGTTCACCTGTCTGGGATATTAGTCGACCTAATTTGTCATAAGAATAGGTTGTAACATTTCCTAGTTCATCTGTTTCTTCTAGTGTGTTTCCGTTCTTATCATATGTATAGGTTTTCTTACCTCCGTTTGGATCTGTCTCACTTTCTATTCTTCCAAATAAATCATAAGTATAAGTGGTAACACCTCCGTCTGGTGCTGTTACCGTTGAAAGATTTCCCATTACATCGTAGGAGTAACTTTCCTTTCCTAACAATGGGTTAATCGTTTGCTTTTGATATCCCGTTATTTTGTCATATACATAAGAAGTAACATAACCATTTTTATCGGTTTCTTTTGTTACTTGACCATCCTTGTTATAGGCAGTTTTAGATGTGTAGCCTAAAGAATCTTTTACCTCTGTTATATTACCATTTAACGAATATTTATAACACGTAACTCCACCATTGGCATCCGTATACGATTTCACGCGATTTAGATTATCGTATTGATACGAAACTGTATTTCCATTGGCATCTGTAATGGTTTTCATATTTCCTTTGGCATCATATGTCCTAGTTTCTACGGTTCCATCTGCTTTTGTTTCTTTTAATAAATATCCTTTTTCATTGTAAGTATACTTTGTTACATTCCCTAACGCATCTGTTACAGAGGTTAAATTTCCATTCTTGTCATAAGCATACTTTGTTGTATTGCCTAATGGGTCTACTACACTGGTTATCTGCCCATTTTTATTATATGTATTGGTTGTTTTATTGCCTAATGCATCTACTATTGATGTTATATTTCCATTTGCGTCATAGGTATATCCTATTGAATTACCATTTTTATCTGTAGTTGTTAGATAGGATTCTTTTGAACTCACAGAATAGGTTGTTTCTTTATCTTCGTTTGGATCTGGATCAATATGTTCTGCATGGAATAATGGAATAGAGCCATAAACCCATCTATCTCCTATATATGCAGCAACTTTACGCCATTCTTCATAATTCTTACTATCAGCATTGAATGAAAAATCGTTTAACTGAACGTACTTTGTCCAATTTTCTCGATGAATTCTAATATGTAATTCTAAAAATTCTCCTGGATGGATATATAAATCTTCTCTTGAAAAACCTATATCTGCAATACATCTTGTTTCAAGATTATCTTCATCTACTTCTGTAAAATGGCATGTCACGTCATTCTTATCAATTGTTGATTGAAATAGATTTCCTATTCCAGCCCAGTCCACTTCAAAGATTTGATTCTCAGGTCCATCTGTTGTATAGAAATAATTTAACCGTAAGGAAGATAATTGAATTACATCTTCGCTGATATTATAAATTCTAAACTTTGGTGATACTTCATTACTTCGATTTTGGATATTTCGATTAAACATTTGGATACTGATCGGTGTATAGGTACTATCGGCATAATCCATCCAGTCTAGCTCGATATCTTCTTCACTGAATTCAATGTCTTTCCCCCATACTTTTACATCATCAACAAAGACATCTACTTTTTCCCAATCTATATATTCATAACCAGGATTAAGCGAATAATCGTTTGTTAGATCGTAATCACTCCAATTTTCTTTTGCAAAACGGATGTGAAGATCTAGCGATGCTCCGATATCGATGTAACCAGCAGTTTCCTTAAACCCTATCTCTAAATAATGATCTGCACCGTTAAACGGTTGTTCTAACTTATGAAATGTTCCAGTTACATTGTTTTGTCCTTGAGTAAACCAATCACACCAAAACTTCTGTTGTTCCTTACCATCTGCAGTATAGTAATAACGTATTTTGACATTTTCCAGCTTTACAATATTTTCACCTGCATTTACTAATTTCATCATTGGGTGAATCGTATTCGAACAAAAACCACTGTTTCCTGTATTGTACATCTTAAGTTCTAGATGATTTGTTCCCTTTGGAATAATCTCTTCGTCATAGTTTCCACTATAATCATTTTGACTTTGGGTATTGCCATTATTAGAATGATCATTTTGATTATTATTCACAGGATTGTTTGGGTTCGTATGCTCTGGAGAAGATTGATTCTGAAGTTCAGTACCTTCTCCTGATATTTCACCTTTTCCCCATACCAGATTCCCTTTATAGAATACATCAACATAGTCGAAAACACTTAAGCTTGATTCTGTATTTTGGGAATAATCGTCACCTGGTTTAAATACACTCCAATCATCTTTCCCGATTCTTGTATGAATATCCACATATTCATTGGGTGACAAACTTCCACTTGTATCGTCGAAACTTACCTCCATCAAGCAATCAGCACCTTGAACTGGGGTATTCAATTTTAGAAATTTTGCTTTTATCCCATTAAAGTCAATTACATTTGTATCACAGATGGCTGCAAAATCTGTGAAAAAGTTTAGCTTTCGCTCTCCATCAATAGTAAAGTAATAGCGAATCGTAAGATCCTTTAATTGAATTGTTTCGTAACTGGTATTCGTAATATGAAAATGCGGATAGATTGTATTATTCTCTTCTTCTCCAATACACATATTTCTGTTAAGTGTTTTTAACTCTACAACATTTTCTTTTGTATCCTTTGATGCTTCCTCCATTGAGCTTACTTGCGCTGTGACAAGTTCATTTTCTTTTGTATCTGTATTTTCACTATCACCATCACTGTTTTTTTCGGTATCATCATCGTCATCATAATAGTATTTGATTGTTCCATCTGAATACTCTTCCGATTCAATTCGATACTCTTCGGAATAATGGAATTTTATCTTATTACCATTTGGTTCTGTACATGTAATAATACGATTTTTGTCGTCATAGCTATATGTATATGTACTACCTTGTATCGACTTACTAATTACCCGATCTGATTTATCATATGTAATATCATATAAAACAACTTTTTCTGGACTTATCACTTTATTTAGTCGATTTTTTGAGTCATATGAATAAGTGGTAGTATTTCCTTCGGCATCTGTGAAACTGGTTAATAAGCCATTCGTGTATCCATATTTGATTTCGCGATTTCCGCTGTCATTTATGGCTTTTATTGTTCCATCTGTATTGTGTACAAACTCAAAGAAACCACTGTCATTTTCAATCTTTGCAAGTAATCCATTCTGATATGTAAAAGTAATTGCATTGCCGTTTAAGTCTTTGATTTCTTTTAGCCTTCCAATTGCTGTAAATTCATAAATAGTTATCCCATCTACAATTAATGTATAACTTCCATCTGCATTTGCAACTAGTTCTCTTGCTAATCCATCTGGTTTCTCGTAAGTACCATCATTATTTTGGAGATAATATTCGATATGCCCGTCTTCAAAACGTATTGCTACTGCATCCCCAAGATTTTGTAAAAAGTAAGTGTATGAATTTGACCATTTCATTCCAAACTCATGAAAACTCTGATCCATCGAATTATAGGTTCGCAATAATTGAAGTGGGATAAATCCATCAATGAATAAATCTTCATTTTGATAAAAGTTATTCCCCATAGTTAAACTTGCTGGATTAGAGGAATTAATACGTTGTATCTGATCGATGATGCCTAAATGCTGGTTGGTTTGCGTATCATTACTTCGTATTTCCTGTTTCATTACCTTAGTAGGATTTATAACTAAGAAATTTCTTCCTACTAACTCTCCGCAGTTTTTATAGGTTTCATAAATTCCATTGTCTCGTCTTATAAGAGAATCCTTTTTATAGTCTCCATAGTAAACGGATGCTAAGTACTCCATACGATCTGTAACTCGAAACGTATGCATAACAGCAGATACCTTGCTTGTAGTATTTCCAGCGGATGATTGTATCACAGCCGATAAATCATATAGACTATAAGCTGACATGGATACTTCGGTATACCACAGATTCTCTCCAATTTCAGCTTCCAAAGTTTTTTCTAATATCCCATCATGCTTTACAGAGAGCGTAACGTTTTTGATTCCTTGATTTTTTCCACCTTTTCCATATACTTTAAATACATTTGAATATGTATTTGGCACAATATGAATCTCTTGCGTGTTATCACCAACAACGGAAACATTGGTAATGGATTTGTATTTTTTATATTTTCCTACAGGTTCCACAATAACTTTATAGGTACCATTTTTAACATAATCACCATTATCATCTTTACCGTCCCATGTCAACTGATGAGTTACATATCCACCATCATATGTTTTGTTTTTTACAAGATGAGCAATTATTTTTAGACCATCTTTCACGTAGATGTTTACGTTTCGTTTGCCTTCCAAATTAAATGATATCCTTACTTTCTCACCTGCACTGGGAACAAATACTTCTTGTTCTACTTTCAAAAATTTTCTCTTTGTTTCAGTTTGGCTTGTTGCATATACGGATACTGGAATGCCAGTTATAATAATTGCCATACATAAAAGCAAACACAAAACTCTTCTGAATATGTTTTTTTCAAAATGTACTATCTTCATTTTTCCTCCTATTCACTATTATAACCACTCAGGATTACGAGAGATTATTATTATATTGTAGAGTTAGATTTGTAAACTACTATTTCCATTCAATTTTTCAAATAATATAAATCCTCCTTTCTGTTAAATGCATAATTCAATGTGACTTGATAAAATTTGTAAATTGGTGGCAAATAAATGTATAAATATAATATATTCTATTATAACATGAAAGATAGAAACTACAATGTTTGTATTATTTTTACATATTGTTAAATAGAAAAAGGGGACATTTTTCAGATGCCCCCTTTGAATGGTTGAGAATTGGTAGTAGTTTTGAACTTTTTTTCATTTCGTATAGGCGATACTAAAAATCTAGTGTTTCGTGATTACTATCTTAAGAAATGTGAATCAAAACCAAAACTTGTAGCAATGGATGCTGTCTCACATAAAGTATGCAATATTATTTTATCGAAAAGCATTTATGATTGCCTGAGCATCTGTACTTTTAGTGATATCACCTTTTACTGTCTTGATTAAATACATCTTACCACCTATCTAATTCTTATATTACTATTCCATTGCAATGGTCAATCTCATGCTGAATAATTTGCGCAGTCCAACCAGAATACTTCCCATGCTGTTTCTTAAAATTCTGATCATAATAATCCACTTCTATTTCCTGATATCTCGTACATGGTCTTACGCCTTCCAAAGAAAGACATCCTTCCTTAGTCTGATATGCTCCTGATTTTTTTGTAATTACTGGATTTATCATTGCAAACTGAAACGGTCCTGCTGCCACTACAATGATATTCTTTTTCACACCAATCATATTGGCAGCCATACCAACGCAATGCTCTAAATTGACTCTAAGTGTATCAAGCAAATCTATCACAACCTGTTTGTCTGCCTCTGTTGCATCCACTGACTTCTGTGCCAGAAACAGAGGATCACGCATTATCTTCTTTACCATTATTTCCATCCTTTCCATACATCAGGCTGATATCCTTAATATTCCTTTGCTATTTCTTCGTTTATTCCATACAATGCCTTGAACTTATCAAGATCTGCCTGACTTTTAATCAACATTACTTCTTCCATCTTACCTGTGTGAATATCTTTAAAGCCTGCTACTTGTTCGCCATTGCAAATGCTTGACTTAATTACTGGTTTCTTATTTTCCTTGTCATATGTCAGTGCTACAACTTTCTTCTTAAATAGTCCCATACTGCTCTCCTTCTTGTGTTCGTGCTATTAACACCAGTTTCTCAAAAATTATTGCACTGGAGTTGTTATCTCTATATGATTTCCTTCACTATCACTAAATTCAGCAACCCAATTATCACCTATTTGCGTTATCGGAAATACTACCTGTGTATTTCCAAGTACTTTTTTGATATCATCCAAACTTTCCACTTCGATACTAGGTAGACAATTAGAACCAAATGTATGTTCTTCCTTCAACTCCTTATATGCAAATAACCCCAATCGAAAGCCATCGATATTAAATATGCTATATATTCGATCTCTTTTCATTACTTTTTGATTAAAAAGTTGTTCATAAAAATCAATGGCCCTATCCATGTTATCTACACACAGATATAATGAATTTATTGAACATTTCATTAATATAGCCTCCCAATAATTGATTCATACCCTAAAAATGTATGAATATTACTTTTTACATAACCTTTATTATAACATGTTTTCCTTTTTAATCCAACAGCATATTATTAGAATGACATTGTGATAAAATTAAAGTTGTTAACACTTTTTCACGAGATACTTGGTAAGATAATTAAAAAGAAGGAATAAGTTTATCATTTACAAAACTTATTCCTTCTCGATATAAGCGAATTTCAAGCAAATTTCAATCGAAATGTCTACATTCGAATTCTTATAACAAGTCTATCCTATAATGTATCAATCAATTGTCCATCATAGTACACTTCTACTGCCCCACCCTGTAAATTCGTATAGCTTGACCAGTCACTATTGTTGAAACGAACTTGTACATTAAGTGTTCCAGATGTAAATTCATATGCATCCTTAAATGCGATATCAACATATCCATCTCCAAATGTACCTGTTACGGAAGATGCGATATTTGTATAGTAAGGTGCTACGTTTAAGGAGTGACCTGCGTTATCACAGCAGAATGTCTGAGCTTTTACATCATCTTTTGTATAGTTGTAGCGGATTGTCAACTTAGATAAATCGAAGGATTCTGTTCCGCCATTTGTGATTGTGTATACTTGTGAAATCGTTCCACTAATGTTAGATGATACAGAAACTTTAGGGGATACGGTAATTGGAGATTGACTAGGAGTAACACTTGGTTCTTCACTTGGTGTTACACTTGGTTCAATGCTAGGTTCAACAGATGGCTCTACACTTGGTTCCACAGATGGCTCTACACTTGGTTCCACACTTGGCTCAACGCTTGGTTCCACAGATGGTTCTACACTTGGCTCAACGCTTGGTTCAACGGATGGTTCAACGCTTGGTTCTGGACTAGGTGTCACAAAATCAATCGCCTCTGCATTTTCCATCACATTATACACATTTTTGAAAGAATCTTTCATCGCAAGCGTTTCTGTAAATAAACCACAGTAAGGACCATTCATCTTATAACTATAATCCGTAGTTGGAAGGCTTGGGTTATCGCATAATCCCCAGATTGAAACACTTGTTAATGCCTTGTCATCTGCCTTATTAATTGCAATAAACATTTCAAATAAATCTTCATAGAACGCTGCATGTTTTGCTAATGTTTCTTCGTCATTTTCGTAGTTACGAACAGCCATTTCTGTTACATGTACTTCCACATCTAACGCATGGAATTTCTGAATTGCTGTCTTAATTAAGCTGATATCGCCAGAGTTCATACAACCATTTTGTTGTCCGTATCCACCGATGTAACTTTGCATACCAACACCATCGCAAAGTTTACGATAGTTACCATTTTCATCTTTTGCATAAGAGTTAATACTTTCTACCAATGCACAGATTGCATCGCGTTTTTGTGTATAGAATGTACTAAAGTCATTGTAGAATAACTTCACATCAATATCAGGTTGTGTAACTTTTAAAGCTTCAATCGTATCTGCTGCATACATAAATGCAAGTTCAACATAATCATCACCAACGATTTGTGCGAAAATGTTATCTTCAATGCATCTTGGATCGCCTGAGATAATGGTATTGCCTGTTTCAATTGCTTCATTTACAACATCCCAACAATAAATAGTTCCAGGGAATTTTGTTTCGAAGTGAGTGATTACATCTTCAATATAATATTTCATACGTGCTTTTGCTGTGTCAGAATCTACATAGCCCTTACTTGTGTCGTAGCCTTCGCGGAAGAACCAATCACACATGTAAGCATCCCAAACGAGAGTATGTCCA
The DNA here is from genome assembly GCA_964409685.1 of uncultured Anaeromicropila sp. GTDB lineage: Bacteria > Bacillota > Clostridia > Lachnospirales > Lachnospiraceae > Clostridium_AI. The sequence continues at coordinate 70,744 of CAYPEJ010000010.1, read as the reverse complement.
CGTACTTCGATGTTATTTTCAACTGCAAATTCCATCATTTCATCTGCTTGAGAGTAGTTCATAACAGGCATTCCGTTTGCACTTGCTTTAGAAGCGGATTGATCTAATAGAGAATATGCCTTCATTTCATTGGATGCAGTTACACTGTTGAAATGTTTTGCAACTAACTTTTTGTAGCTATTATCGGATAATGTGGAGTAGCTGATATTTGTACCGAACTTGAAGCCGAATTTTTCAGCTAAGTCATAAAGTGATTTTGTATAAATGGCTTCGTCTGGATCCACTTCTTTGACATTTACGTTAATGGAATTTACAGTAAGTGTAGTGTCTTCTGTTAGAGACATGATTTGAATCTGAGCTAGTTTCTCCACTTCGCCATCGATACGGTATGTATAATCTTTTGCAACAGTAGATGTTAAGCCGTAACCTGGGTATTCTGTGTAGAATGCTTCGCCTGTGCTATCACACAATTTGATACAGAATTGTTTGCCTGCTGTGATGTTTAATACAACGCCAGCGATTGTGTCAACATCATATGTATCTGGGATGTTGTAAACGGCTGTATTGTATTTTCCTTCGAAATCAAGTGTGTAGGAACCGTCTTCATTTTCTGTTGCAGTTACGCCGTTCCAGCATGTGAAGGAAAGTGGGTCGGAAGCTGGTTTTTCACTTGCTTCTGGTGCATCCGCACTTACTTTAATTGTAATAGAATTTACAGTAAGGGATTGTGTACCTAAGGACATGATCTGAATCTGTGACAATGTACCTTGGGAAGCGTCTACGGTATATTTATAATTTTCAGTTGTTGCTTCTTCTAAGCCGTAACCTGGGTAATCGGTTGAAAATGCTTCACCTGCTGCGTCACATAATTTTACACAGAATTGTGCATCAGCTGTGATATTTAATGTTACGGATTCGATTGTGGCTGCATCAATGGAACTTGGAATACTGTAGATTGCAGTCTTGTACTTGTCTTCAAAGTCTAATGTGTAGCTGCCATCGTCATTTTTAGTAGCAGTTGCGCCGTCCCAGCATGTGAAAGATAATGCTGCGTCTGCATCTGTTTGTGTACCATCATTTACATCAATATCAATAGAATTTACTGTTAATGATTGCTCGGATAAAGACATAATCTGAATTTGCGCTAACGTACCTTGGGAGGCGTCGATTGTGTAGCTATAATCGGATGTTACATCTTCCTCTAGTCCATAACCCGGGTAATCGGTTGAAAATGCGTTTCCTTCGCTATCGCATAATTTAATACAAAATTGGGAATTAGCTGTGATGTTTAATGTAACTTCTTCGATATTTGCAGCATCAATAGAAGTTGGAATGTTGTAAACGGCTGTTTGATATTTGTCTTCATAGCTTAATGTGTAGCTTCCGTCTGTATTCTTTGTTGCGTCAACACCATCCCAGCATGTGAAGGATAGAGAAGCTTCTGCTGCTTTTACAGTAGCATTTGGAACGAAAGTATACATTGGGCTTACTGCCATAGATAGAGATAACATTGCAACGGCTGTTCTCTGTAAAAATTTTTTTCTCATTTTAAATAGTTCTCCCTTCAAAATCAGGCTAAAGGCTCCATATCGTGGTTCCTTTAGCCTGAAAAGTTTTTGATATATCATTCAAAATAATTACTTTCGCTACGGAAAAGTATGATTACCATCCCATTACGTAGTTGATATAATCAGTTAAAGCATTTGCAGCTTTTTGATGTGTTTTTTCGGATGGATGCCAGTCTACACAGATTGTGTCGGATACTTGTTGTACATCGAACTCGAAGGATGTAATGTTTGTATCATTTGTTTCTGCTGTGTATTGTGCAACGGCTTCTTCGATTTGTGGGAATAATTCTTGTCCCATGATTCCTAATGTACAGAAAATAGTAGCGTTAGGATTTTTTGCTCTGATATCTTTTAAGAAATCAACATATCCTTCAACATATTCCGCTTTTCTGGATTCGTTAGAACCACAGTAGGAATTGTCATTTGTACCTAAGTTTACAACTACTACGTCTGGTTGGAATTTTGCGAAATCCCAAGCGATATCGGTAGAGTTTGTGTTGTCTGGGAATGGGTACCATGAGAAACCGATGTTGTCATAGTATTGTGGAATTGTTTGTAATGAATTCAGTTCGCTGGATGTGTAACCAGAGATAATACCAAATCCACTGCAAGCTACCATACTAAAGTCTGCACCTAATGCTTCTGCAGTTTTGTATGCGTATGTTTTAGAACCATTTTCAGTGGCTGTTTTAAATCCACCACTTACATTTTCATCGTCAACACCGTAACCACATGTGATGGAGTCACCGATAAATTCGATTTTTTTAGCTCTTGCAGCAGTTGCTTCGATGTCTGCTGTAGAAACTACGTTAATGTTGCTAATTCCACATGGTGCAAATGGTGATTCGGATAGCTTAATAATTCTGATTGTAACAGCTTTTGCTTCCTCATAAGAGAAAATATCAACTGTTTTTTCGAATTCATCCATCATAACGTCATTTGTTAATACGTTATTTACATAAACAGCGAATCTTGCTTGGTTGCTTTCGTCTTCGATTGCACTTGTTTTCATTGTGATGGAAGCTTTTGTTCCTGTAAATGTATATTCAATACCAGATGCTGTATTTGTAAACCATCTTGTATCTTCTGCATCTACATATGTTCTTCCTAATACTTTTACATATTCTTCGGAAGCCTTGTAGTTACGTTCTGCAAGTTCACCTGCTACATAAGAAGGTTCTACAGTTGGTGCAATTGAAGGTAATGCTTTTTGAAGTGCTTCTTCTACACCACTTGGAATATAGTCAAAAGATGTGTATGTAAGGTCTTTTGTACCATTGTTCATTATATAGATTGCATCTAATGCAGCGAAATTGGTACCATATACTGCTGCAACTGTGTCATAATCGAAAAGTGCTGTATAGTTTTGATATCCATTACGCATTACGACTGTACTTCCAACAGTTGCCCATCCTTCTCCGCCAGACCAGCTAGAGAATACTAATTGTAATGTATTGGAACCTGTGTAGCTAATAGCAAAGTAACCATCTTCGTTGATGATGGAACCGTCAAGTACACCACCGCGTTTAAGAGTTGAAAAACGTCCGCCTTGTGTACCACCAGCAACTACTGTAGAACCTGTATATAAGTTGATAGCACCTTCGATTGGTTCAACGGAAACTTCTGGTTCAGTAGATTGACTAGGTTCAATGGATATCTCTGGTTCAGTTGATTGACTAGGCTCGATGGATACCTCTGGTTCAGTAGATTGACTAGGTTCAATGGATACCTCTGGTTCAGTTGATTGACTAGGCTCAATGGATACCTCTGGTTCAGTTGATTGACTAGGCTCGATGGATACCTCTGGTTCAGTTGATTGACTAGGTTCAACTGTTTCCTCTGGTTCTTTGCTTGGTTCAGATGGAGCATTTTCATCTTCCCCTACTACATAATCAAGAGATTTTAATACGATCGCACCTGTTGTTGTATTTAAGTAAACTCTGTTCAATAAGGAAATCTCTGTTCCATATTGAGCAACGATATCATCGTATGTAAATCTTACAAGTTTTGTACTATCAGCAGAAACAACTACCTCACTTGCTTCTACGATAGCCCAACCTGCGCCACCTGTCCAACTTTGGAAAATCATTTGTAATCCTGTTGGATCTCCTGTAACGGTTGCTTCAAAATAACCGCCTTCTGTGATAATAGATGGATCAAGTGTTCCACCGTATGAAGTTGTTGTGTCAAATGTAAGTACTTGTGTCCAGCAAGAACCTTCTTTGGAACCAGTAAATAAATTGACACGAGATGCAGTTGTACTTGCCTTAATAAATGCTGTACTTGGTAAAGCAGTTACAACAAAAGCACACACTAGTAAAACTGCTAATGCCCTTCTTAATTGCTTCATGTTTATCCTCCTTTTAAAGTTTGAATTTAATAATATTTCGAACAAGGCGCGTATCTCACTCACACTTGTAAAAAAAATATTATCTGTATTAACTATAACAAATTATTTATTTCGATTGAAAGTTTTTGTGCAAAATGTATGTATTTTTCATTTAATATGTTGAGGTTTACCAAAATAGAAAAAAACGAGCATATTATTTTACTAATACACTCGTTTTTTACGGTTAATTTAAAATATATTCTATTTTAGATTATTGTTACACGACCTTTGGAAATGCTACATGCATACATTTTATTCATCTCTTTTTCTATTCTTTTTGAATGAATGGGTTATTTTTTTTAATGCCCTTATTACAAAAATTATTATCCCAATTGTAATTAAAATTGATATTGCCAAAATAATAAAGAGAATAATATTATCTGATATTAAGTTTGAATCCAAATTTGAGACATATGAATTAATAAAATCACATCCTTCGATTATCCAACTATATCTTTTTAGGATATACCCCTTTATTATTTTAACTTATCTTGACCACCCATATATGGACGTAATGCTTCTGGAATCTTAACAGAACCATCTGCTTGTAAGTTATTTTCTAAGAAAGCGATTAACATTCTAGGAGGTGCAACTACTGTGTTGTTTAATGTGTGAGCGAAATATTTGTTACCATCTTTTCCTCTTACACGGATTTTTAATCTACGAGCTTGTGCATCACCTAATGTAGAACAGCTACCAACTTCGAAGTATTTTTGTTGACGAGGAGACCATGCTTCTACGTCACAAGATTTCACTTTAAGGTCTGCTAAGTCACCAGAACAACATTCTAATGTACGCACTGGAATATCTAAGCTTCTGAATAAATCCACTGTGTTTTGCCATAATTTATCGTACCATTCCATAGATTCTTCTGGCTTACAAACAACGATCATCTCTTGTTTTTCAAATTGGTGAATACGGTATACACCACGTTCTTCAATACCGTGAGCACCTTTTTCTTTACGGAAACAAGGAGAATAACTTGTTAATGTATAAGGAAGTTTTTCTTCATCGTTGATAGTGTCAATGAACTTACCAATCATGGAGTGTTCAGATGTACCGATAAGGAATAAATCTTCGCCTTCGATCTTGTACATCATGGATTCCATTTCATCAAAGCTCATAACGCCGGAAACTACGGAACTTCTAATCATGTAAGGAGGGATACAGTAAGTAAATCCTCTATTAATCATGAAATCACGGGCATAGCTGATTACTGCAGAATGAAGTCTAGCGATATCGCCCATTAAATAGTAGAAACCGTTACCTGCTACCTTTAAAGCACTGTCAATGTCGATACCATTGAATTTGCTCATGATTTCTGTGTGGTAAGGTACTTCAAAATCAGGAACTACTGGCTCACCGTATTTTTGAATTTCTACGTTACAACTATCATCAGCACCGATAGGTACGCTAGGATCGATGATGTTAGGAATTGTCATCATAATCTTAGTTACTTTTTCATTTAGTTCTTTTTCCATTGCTTCTAATTCAGCAAGACGCTCAGCGTTGGCATTTACTTGTGCCTTTACTGCTTCTGCTTCGTCTTTCTTACCTTGTCCCATTAAAGCACCGATTTGTTTGGAAAGTTGTTTACGGCTTGCTCTTAAATTGTCAGCTTCTTGTTGTGTTTTTCTAGCCTTTTCGTCTAATTCGATTACTTCATCTACTAATGGAAGTTTGTGATCTTGGAATTTTTTCTTGATGTTTTCTTTTACTACATCTGGATTTTCTCTTAAAAATTTGATATCAAGCATTGGTATGCCTCCTGAGTATTCATTTATTATAGTTTGTGTTCTGTTGTGTATCGGGATGTGCAATGTTTGCATGCGAATTCTACTCACAAATAAAAAAAGCCTTTCATCCCAAATATGCATAAAACACATATTTATGGGACGAAAGACTGTTATATCTTCCGCGTTGCCACCCAAATTGCCGTTACCGACCACTCGACGTATGATAAGGGATACGACCCCTGTAGTTCTCACTACAATGCTCAGAAAATGGAAAGACTCTAGCTCTTACTGGTTCGCACCAACCACCAGCTCTCTGACTAAGAACAAATTGAATCGTAGTTTTCGTCATCGCTCATATAAGGTTATTATACACACATTTGTTCTAGTTTACAAGGTAAACTTTTCAATTTCTGAGCATTTCTTATTTACTTTAACGAGTAGTTTGTAGGAGCATTCTTATCACTGCCCAGTGTTGCTGTAAATTGGATCGTTACAGATTCACATGGTTCTAATTCTGCATCCCATGATGGACAATTTACGACTACGCTTGTACCACTTTGGCTACTTAAATCAGCTCCCCACATACTATTAATTGTACTATTGTAGTGAAAGGATAATTTCCAATTGCTATATGTATTAGAGGAACCATTTGTCAAAATGATTTGTCCTTGGAAGCTACTGCCCCAATCACTTACTACAGTGTATTCACAAGTTACGCCACTTGGTAAACCACTTGTACTTGGGGTAGTACTTGCGGATGGTGATGGAGATGTTACAGTTGTGCTAGAACCTAGTGAACATACAAATGTAGATACACTATTTGCTGGAAGGTATGCCCAGAAACCATTTCCTGTTAATGCAAGGTTAGATGTCTTTGCTAAGTTTTCATTTGCTGATGTTCTATAACGATCTACTTTAGAAATTGTTCCGTTTGTAACTCTGAATTTCTGTGTAGCATCGGATGTACCATTGTTTACTGCAACGATAACGGCTTGATTATTTCCTTTGTAAGCGGACACATATACATTTGTGTTTGGAGTCTCTGTGGCATCTACTCGAACATATCCAGGACGAACATATTTGGAGTATTGAGCCATGCAGTAACCACGTTTGGAGATTTGTCCGTTTTCTTTCATTGGTCCATAGCTACGACGGATATACCACCATACATAAGCTTGCATGTTACCAGTTACAAATGCATCGTGCATGTTTTTTGCAACGTCAATTGCTTCAGGCCATGTGTCGGCATCACTGCTGCTATTAGGAACATAGACTTCTGTCATCCATAATTCTTTGCCTGCGCCTTTTTGTTGGAATAATGGATAGGACATGTTGCTTTTACTTGTTCCATAAAAGTGAGTGCCAAGGATGTCCATATTTGCAAGAGCAGTTGGATCATTTAAAATAGGATCGGACATATTTTTAAGATATGAGAATGATTCAGGAGACATTACTTTACAGTTAATCTTTCCTGCGTAGTTCTTCATAAAGTTAAGCATTTCTTGTGGTGTCCACCATGTCCAAGTGTGAGCATAATCTGGTTCGTTTTGAACGGAGATTGCATATAAATTGACACCATTGTTTTTCATATAGGTAACGAAGTCATTTAAATGTTGTGCATAGTCGCCGTATTTGCTGTATTTTAGTCTTTTTTGATTTGCTACACCATTACGTGTAAATGTTTCACACATATCACTTGGTGGATTCCAAGGTGAAGCAAATACAAGTGCTCCTTTTGCTACTGCTGCTTTTGCAGTTTCTAATTCTTTGTACCAATTGTTTTTGTTTTCATCTACATGGATTCTTAAAATGGTAAATCCAAGTTGGTTGTCTCCATTACCAAATGCAGTTTCTCTTTGGTCAGCTGTTAAATCAGAGATCCACACTGGGTGATTTATACCGCCTACACCTTTCATTGTTTGCTTAGTTGAAGCTAAATTAATAATTGCCTCTGATGAAGCTTGTACCTTCTGCTTTTCTACAGACATTGGTAAAAATGAAGTAATCATAAGTGTTGAAGCAAGTATGGCTGCGCCAATTCTGCGTCCCATTTGCAAAAATTTTAATTTCATAATTCCATCCTCCTTTAAAATACTATGAATAACTCTCATGCACCTCCTTTCCATTATCATAATTGTAAACTTTATTTGGAACAATTTCATTTTGTGCCAGAGCAAGTATCTTATTGTGCAAATAGTAGTTTTTGGAAAGTGACCAAGTGAATTTATTGTACAAAAATAACATATATTTTTATAGAAAAGTTCACTTTTGTTTCACTAAAAAGCTTTCGGTATCAATTATAATGTGATATAATATAATATAGAAATAGGGTGATATTTGTATGACGTTTTCCAAATCGCTCAATAGGAGTATGGGACACAATTGAAATCATATAAGGAACAGAGGAAGGTATTGGGGCTTTATAGAGTTTCAAGATTAGTAAGAAAAGGAGATTATTTATATGAAGATTCAGGATTTTACCAATATGGAACGGTTTGAAGAAATTATGAAAAATTGGGCTTGTGCGACTGGACTTGCAACGGTGGCTGTAGGTGCTGATGGGACATACATATCACAGTGTTATAATTTTACAGATTTTTGCATTAAATTGACTAGGGGGAGTCAAGAAGGCTTGAAAAGGTGCGAGCGATGCGATCGAGAAGGAAATGGAATCTATCATTGTCATGCGGGTTTGATTGACTTTGGAATTGACTTGGTAGTAAATGGTGAAAAATTAGGGAGCATTATTGGTGGACAGGTATTGCCTGTAGATCCAGATGAAGAGAAATTTCGTGCAGTTGCTAGAGAAATCGGTGTTGATGAAGATAAATATATAGAGGCACTAAAGTCAGTTAATGTAAAATCAGAGGAATCTATTATTGCTTCTGCTACACTCTTAGGCGAAGTGCTCAATGACTTTATCAACGCAGAATATAATGCCAAGTATAATGGAAGATTACTTAAGAAATTATCGGAAGGTGCAGAAGAATGCGAACAGCTTCTTAAAAACATCGTCGGCGTAACGAAGCAATTAGATGGCTTACAAAAACGTCAAAATATTCTTGCGTTGAATGCCAATATTGAAGCTGCAAGAGCTGGTGAAGCTGGAAAAGGCTTTTCTGTTGTTGCCACAGAAGTAGGTAAATCGGCTCAAAATTGTTCAGAGTTGAATCGTAGCATCTCAAAATATGTAGATGATATCTCTCAAGTAATACATGGAATGACGTCGAGGATGGATGAAATAAATTAGTGGTACATAATAAATAACAAAGGAAAGAACCTGTACTAGTGAGTTTTTCGCTAATACAGGTTCTTTTTTTGTAATGTTCTAATTCTATACCGAATTAATAAACTTCCTATTCACACTCTTTAGTTAAAACTATAATTCGTAGGTGCATTTTTGTCACTACCTAAGTTAGCAGTGAAGTTGATTGTTACACTTCCACCAGGAGCTAGTGTTGCGTCCCATGAAGGATTTGTAACTACTACTTTTGTTCCAGTTTGGCTTACTAACTCAGCACCCCATAAGTTATTAATAGTGCTATTGTAATCAAATGATAAATTCCATCCATTGTATGTATTGCTTGAGTTGTTGCTTAATACGATCTGTGCTTGGAAACTGCTGCCCCAGTCACTTACCACACTGTATTCACAAGTTACACCACTTGGTAAGCCTGTTGAAGTACTTGGATTAGATGATGTAGTTGGTTCAGTTGATGTAGATGGTGCATTATAGTTTGTTTTTTCAAAGATCCATTGTTGATTGGAATAGCCACCGAATGTCCATTGGCATACGTTTGTGCCATCTTCTTTACCAAAGTTATATACATCTAACATCTTTGTTACATTACTTGCTTTTGTCCCAATTGTGTAAACGCCATCCGTGCTTGTTGCTTTGATAATGAATTTTTGTGCATCTCCAGCATAAGCGTTGTAGATTTGAATGTTTGCACCATCTGCGTCTTCTGCATTGGCAACGTCCAACATAAAGTCTCCTAATGCACTTGTTAATGTAATATATCCATCAGAAGTATTAGTTAAGTACCATTTCTGTCCTGCTACGCCAGTTCCTGTTCCGATTTCTACATTTTGAATTGCTTTTCCTGTGTTATCTGCAACTTGAAGGTATTTTTGTGCATTTACATTTTTAATGTAATACCAACCATCATCTAATTTCTTTGTTGCACCCATTGTATTGTTGGATGGAGTTGTACCAGAAGTACTTCCTACTGTGAATCCTGCGTCGAAATAAGCTTGTAATACAGAGTTGTAGGATGGTTTTTTCTCCCCTAAGCTAGAGAATAATAGTGGATTGTCTCCAGTTCTCCAAGATGTACCATCGTGAAGTCCCCACCAGATAACTGCTGTGATATTTCCACCTGCTTTTTTTGTAGAAAGGATAGATGACATAATGTTGTAGTAATAGTTTGCTTGGTCTGTGTTGTCATTTCCTTTTGCATCTAATTCTGTAATTTGAATTTCATAACCTTGTGCTGCAAATTTGTCTAATGCTGCTTTATAGTAAGATGCACTTGGGAATGTAGAACTTAGGTGAGACTGCATACCGATACCAGCACAAATTTTCTTTTCTTCATTAATGTAGTTAATCATAGTGATGATTTTGTCACAGTCCATATAGGTATTATAATCATTGTAAAATAAAGACACGGAGTTTTGTTTGTTAAAATGCTCTAATGCTTGATAAGCATATTGGAAAGCTAATTTTACGAAATCTGGTCTTGTATTTACAGCACCATAGATGGATAGCCATCCAGAGCTCTGAGCATGAATATATTCATTTACAACGTCCCAGCAGTATACAACGTCAGCGTATGGGCTACTATATACATGGTACATAATGGATTTGATGTAGAATTCCATTCTGGCATTCATCTGTGATTTGCTTACATAACTTCCGTAAGAAGTATATCCTGTTCTGAATAACCAATCTGGAGTTTGGCTGTGCCATACAAGAGTATGGTAACGGATTTGTAAGCCGTTGTCGTATGCATTTTTCATCATACTGTCAATGGTACTAAAGTTTAAAGTAGGAACTGTACTTTCTGTGTAGCTGCTTGGAATGTAATAACCATTTTCTTTTCCTTGTGCGACTGAGATAGTCGTTTGTCTTAATACAGCATCTGGTTTCATTTCATTTTCCATTGTGATACTGTTATATTCGCCTAAAATGAAATTTTTTGTATTAGCATCATTCCATTGATTTGGTGTAACACAAGTACCGACATGTCCAAATAGACTTCCGTATGTATTTAATAAGTTCGCATTGGATGGAACGGTTGCAGCATCTACTTGATTAGATGGAACTGTTATCAAACCAATTACAAGACAAAATGTAAGTATGAAACTTAGAAATTTTTTCATTGTGTTTCCTCCTTATATCATTGGGATTACATAATTATTATTGAAATGAATAATTCACAGGTTCATTTTTGTCTGTACCTAATGTTGCCGTAAAGCATATCGTTACACTTTCACCTGGGGCAAATGACGTATCCCAAGATGGATTAGTAACTACTACTTTTGTTCCAGTTTGGCTTGCTAATTCTGCACCCCAAAGACTGTTAATTGTACTATTGTAGTCGAAGGATAAATTCCATCCATCATATGTTGTACTTGAGTTATTGGTTAATACAATCTCCGCTTGGAAACTGTTGCCCCAATCACTCACTACACTGTAATCACATGTAATACCACTTGGTAATCCAGCGGATGTACTTGGTGTAGAGGATGTAGTTGGTGCTGGAGATGGTGAAGTTGTTGTTTGTCCAGAATAACTAGTAGATTCAAAGATCCATTGTTGATTAGCATAACCACCATATGTCCATTGACATACGTTTGTACCATCTTCTTTTCCAAAGTTATAAACATCTATCATCTTTGTTGCATTACTTGCTTTTGTACCGATGGTATAAACGCCATCAGTACTTGTAGATTTTACAATAAACTGCTGCGCAGTTCCTGAATAACCATGATAAATTTGAATATTTGCACCGTCTGTGTTTTCACCACTAGCTACGTCAATCATAAATTCACCTAATGCACTTGTTAGTGTCACGTAGCCATCGCTTGTATTTGTTAAATACCATTTCTGTCCTGCTACGCCTGTTCCTGTTCCGATTTCAACATTTTGACCTGCCTTTCCTGTGTTGTCTGTAACCTGAAGGTATTTTTGTGCATTTACATTTTTAATATAGTACCAACCATCTGGTAATATTACGGTTTCACCAGTATTGGATGGTGCTGTGGATGTAGTTGGCTCATCTACGGAAGTATTGCCATCTGTTGCAAATTGCCATGTATCAACGGCACAATCACCTGAAGCTACAAAGAATAAATCTTTTGTACCAGTAGTTGTATTAATAGATGCAGTTACTGTCTTATAGGAATAATTGCTTCCTGTACTTGGAATCTCTACATAACCGATGACATCGCCTGATGCACTTCCTGAACAGATTTTAATATATGCACCATTTGCAGATGCAGCTTTCATGGTAATGCTTTTTGCACCTGTTGTACCGAAACCAACGTCAGATACGCCCACCCAATCTCCACGGTTGAACATGATTTGTGTGCTATCACCAGAACCATTTAGTGCAACGCCTCCTTGCCATGCCATAGTTGCCATTTTGTTGGAGACATATGGATTGAAATCACTTACTTGTGTAACACCTGTCATACTGGCAGTTCCCATGGAAAATGTACCATTGCTGTAATTCATTTTATCAACTTGTGTAGTACGGTATCCATGTTGTGTGCCGTTCATCCTTTGATCCAATACTAACGTATGGTAGAAAATGTACCATTGGTTTTTAAATTGGTAGAATGTATGATGATTGTTTCCTGTAAGTCCTGCGCCAAAATAAGTACCAGGATTCTTTAATACAGCACCTTGATAAGTAAATGGTCCAGTTGGACTACTACTTGTCATATAGGCAATTTGTGCTGCACCTGGATTGGAGCAAGACCAGTTGGTGCAATAAGAGTAATAATAGGTATTTCCGATCTTATTGATACCAGAATCTTCAAAGATATATGGCGCATCAATTGTGATTGGTGTTCCTGCAAGACTTGTCATGTCACTTCCAAGTTTTACGACACGAGCTGTCTTTGGGTTGGCGCTTTGTCCTGTTGGAACTCCACCACCAAAGTATAGATAACCTGTCCCGTCTGTATCTACTAATACGGCTGGGTCAAATAGCCATGTAACATCAGAACAGTTTGTTGTGGAACGACTTACTAATGCTTTTCCAATTGGATCTGTCCAAGGTCCTGTTGGAGAATCTGCAGTTAATACACCGATACCATTCGCATTATTGGCAAAATATAAGAAGAACTTTTCCTTACCATTTATGGTTTTGTGTACTGCATATGGTGCCCATGAGTTACCTGCCCATTTAGCTACACCACTACTTCCTGCTACTTTGATAATTCCGTGATCCGTCCAATTCACCATATCACTAGATGACATACATGTTAAGGTATTGATCTGGCTGTATGTATTGTCACTTGAATAATGAACGGTTGCGTCACCATCATTTGTTGCATAAACATAGATTCTTCCATTATACTCCATTACACCAGGGTCAGCTGAAAAATGTAACGTTGAACACGGATTGTTCTCCGTTAGTTTTTTATAGCTCTCTGATAAAGTAATTGACTGAAAGGCACTGGTGGCATCGGATGCTTGTACACCTACTGGTTGGGCAACGAGAGATGTTATAATAAGACCGCATGCCATGACTGCCGATAGCAATTTTTTGAACCCCATATTTTGATTCCTTCTTTCTTTATTCAATTTTTCGTTGGACATAAATTGCTTATTAGCATTTTGCATTTTAATTTTATAAAATATTGCAAATTAATTCAATTTCATATGATGCAGAATCTACATTCCTATTGTGCAATCTGCTAATATTAGCATCATATTGTGCAAATTATATTGCAAAATATACTAATACTTGCTAAACTGAGTTTATTCACTCATATAAAAATGTTTTCTTTTACTTTTTAATGCTGCAAATCGAATGACATAAGATGCTACACGAAAGGAATGATTCTATGATATTATTAAGTATTGGATATAACCATTTACATAATACGGATTTTGTGGTTGATCGCCCAACAGGAATTGATAGTTACCTATTTTTGCTGGTGAAATCAAATGCTATTTTCCGACATGGTGGCGTAGAATATAAAGTCAAGGCAAATTCATTTGTTATCTTCGAAAGCTCATATCCACACTTTTATTGTGCCGATAATGAGGAATATGTTGACGATTGGTTTCATTTCTTTGCAGATGAAGATGATTTGAGACTATTCAAAAAGTTGAACATACCATTGAACAAAATCATTGCCTTAGATGATATTACCCCGCTAACAAGTATCATACGAAAACTCACCTATGAATTTTATGCTGAAAACATACATAAATCAGAAGTAGTTGCTTTAGAATATCAACTACTCTTCTACAAACTTTCACAAGTGTTATCCAATAATAAGGCTTATGATGATTCCATGAAATCAGCTTATTATGTCCGAATGCAGGCACTTAGGAATGACATTTATAATAACCCACATATTGAGCGTACGGTTGATTCTATGGCTGAAAAGCTATCCATGAGCCGTTCATCTTTTCAACATAACTATAAAAAGTTGTTTGGGAAAAGTGTGACAAGTGATATTATCAATAGTCGCATTACGAAGGTGAAGTTTTATCTTACGACTACGAGTATGACGATTGAAGAAATTGCATATCAAACAGGGTATAATAGTCCGCTTCATTTGATTCGTCAATTTAAGCAGTATTGTGATATTACGCCTTCTGAATATCGAAATTGCAGATGAAATGATAGATAAAAACGCACGAAACCATAATAGTGTTTCGTGCGTTTTTTACTCTTATTATTTGGCATGTCTGTAACGGAATGCAGATTATTTGCCTTCGGATCCATAGAATACTGGAGTCCAGTCGCCAAAATAATCGGTTACGCAGATGATTTCTGCTTCTTGGCTTGTTAATACAGTACCGCTTATACGACCGCTTGTATCAACGCTTGTTCCGTCTTTTAGTTTTGTTCCATATTCGCTGTAATTTGCAGCTTCTGGCTGCACACCACTCATGGAATACCAGCCTGCCGGCTGAATTAAGTTTGCATTTGCTAATGTTGTGTTTAAGAATGTAACTGTTGCATCTGCGCCCCAAGGTCTTCCGAAGTAACCTGGTGCTACAATTGCGTCTTCATTACCTGTTACTATACAGTTGTTGAATAAATAACCAAGACCTTCTGTCTTTGGTGTACGGCAGGCTGTGATGTAACCAGCTGCATTTTTATTGCTATATCCATAGAAGCTTAATTCACAGGAATCAAATACATAATCCCCATAACCGAAGATGTAGTCAACTCCACCTTCAATCTTACAGTCTAAGAAATAGCCTGTTAAATTAGGACCAGTGTAAAGTGTATCCTGGCTGGACAAGAACTGACAGTTATAAAACTCTGTCTGATCTGCTTCGATTACCATAGCTGCTGCTCTTTCCGTAGCTTCTCTGGATTTTACGTCTAATTCTTTCGTTCTTTCTACTGTAATAGAAGAATCTGCTCTGGAAGATAATTGTACACCATCTTCTAATTCTTCTTCTGTAATATAACGGTTAAATGAGTTTTCAAATACAATGCCAGATGCACGGAATGCCTTCGCACTGGATTTTACATATACAGAACATCCCCATTTTGTAGCGATGTTTTTGCTTGTTTTGTTGTATGCTGCACTTTCATCATAGAAACCATTTTCATTTGCACTATAATATTCGTATCCAATTCCATAGTACCATGTTACAAGTACTTCTTCGTCTGTATCATTTACCAGAGAAATGTAAGGCACTTCCACCATAACCTGTTCTCTGTAAGTGCCTGGAGCTACATGAATTGTAATTCTCTGATCTTCAGACTTTGGATTCATGGCATAAGCAATTGCTAACGCCTGATTGATTGTTTCGTAGCTGTGTGCATATACTTTATCCGTATATCCAACGTAAATATCAGATGCCCATTCCACAGATCCTTTTTCTAACGCATTTGGGATAAATAATAAATCTCTTACCACTGCGCCACTGTTTACTGTTACCGTTGTATTCATTGTGTAACCAGAAACTTTTGCACTTGCCTGGTACACACCATCACGTAAATTTACCATATAACCTGTTTCTGTGATTGTCGCCTGGTAAGCATAGTTATCTTCAAGGTTTGTAAATACAAGGTTTGAAACGCTTGTTACATCCATAATATTTGTAAAGCTTCCTGTTACTTCGTAAACTGGTGCTTTTTCTACTGTTACGTCAAATACGGTATCTTCTGTTACAGTGATTGCTGTTTCTCCTGCAACTACATAGTCATTTGCACCTAATAAAGTTACAATGTAAGATACGCCTGACTCTATTCTGCCGTCAAAAGTCATGTCTGTTACATCAATAGTAACGGATTCTCTTTCATTTAATGCTTGAAGGTATAATTTTAACCCTTCTGCATCAAAGTCTGCATCAAAACCGCTTACAGAACCAGTCACTTGGAATAAGTCTACTGCTGTAATCATGAAATCGTGTGTTTTGTTCCCGCCTGTTAAAGTACAGGTTTCTGCTGAAATTTCATACCCTTTTGCATTTGTAAGGATTGCTGTGTAAGTTCCATCGTTTGGAGTTACTACATAGTAAGCAGCACCGTCATTGGATAATACTGCTTCGTATCGAGTTCCGTCTTCACTTACTAATACTAACCCGTAATCTGCATCATCAAAGTCTTCTGCAAGACTAAAATCAAGTGTACCTGTGATAACGCCTGAAGTGTGTTTTCTTGTTACTCTTGAAATAACTGGTTTAGTACCATTTGTGGCATCTGCATAGATTTTATAAGTACCGCTGTATTGTGCTGTAAATACGTACATTCCAGCTGCATTACTTAATATATCTGTTTCATCTTGTGTACCGTCAGAACCTGTATATTGGAAATGTAAGGTATCTGCTGGGTTTGGATAATCTGCATTCGCTTCTCTGGAAGATGCCATGTAAACGGTAATTACATCTCCTGCTTCCACATTCTTGATCTCGATATTTCTGTGTTTTGCAGAACTTGTACCATTTGCAAAGTAACCGCCTGCTGCAACGTATCCATCTGGATATGTTAATGTTGTGTAGCTGTTTAATTTGTTGGAATAAGAATACTCGCTTTGAGTTGTGTATAGTCTGTCTTTATAACGGTAGTTAAGTGTTAAATCTCCAAAGGATAAGCTTCCAACTGTGTTGGATTCACCGCCATTTCCGTCTGAAAATACTGGATAAGTTACGCCTTTGGATTCAATCGTTGTAAAGGTTTTACCGTCAACTGCACTGTATGTTTCTGCTGTGATATAGCTGTTCACTTCTTCTGTACTCTCCACTGTACCACTGAAATCCCATACATCTAATGCAGAAGATACACTTGGTACTTCAAAATCAGCATATGCTACATGAAGTCCTTTTAAATAACCTGCACTTTCAAATGTAAGGCATACATACCCTTTTTTACGAGAGTTATTTTCATAAGTATACACGTTACCTGTTGTCTCTAAGTGACTTAACGCTTCTGTTGTAGCTACTGTACCTGTTCTTTTAAGCATTGTGCCGCCTACGGACATGTCTGCTACAGAGTTTGTAATCACGTAAACAGTTGCTTTGGAATCAACAGGAATGTACACTTTTGTTCCTTGCCCAACTTGTGTATCTCCTTGATCAGAAGAATAACCATTTTCTGTAATTCTGGCTGTAAATTTGCCGTTTGTGGCATCTACATACAAATTATTAATGAAATCTGCCTTTTTCTGAAGATTCCCTTTATAACTTGTTTCATGAACACCATCAAAATACCATGTCTGAATGGATGTGTCAGGATTCGCCAAAATATCTTCTTCCTCTTCGTCCGGAGTTTCTGGTGTCTCTGGAGTTTCTACCTCATTTTTTGCATTTGTAACAGAGATACAAGGGATGTAAGTAGTTCCTTCAATGTTTAAAGTAAGAACGGTTGCTTCTCCTTCATACTGGAATTCAACGATTCCACCGTTGTGGTAGTTTGCAATACCAGAGGCTTCTGTCTGGCTGTAAGCTCCATTTGCATCTGTAAGTGTCATGGATTTTGCACTGGAGTACTGGCAGTCACCAATTGTTACCGATACAGAACCTGGAACAGTAAGTTCGATAGAATTTCCTGCTTTTAATACGATACCATGAGTGGTTCCGTGGTAGGCATACGCATTTTTTGTACCTGCTTTGATTGTTAAATCGTCATATGTGAGATCAGACTTACCGTCTGTATCTGCTGGGACAATTGTTCCAGTACGAAAATCGTAGAACACATTATATGTTTCTTGTGCCTGTAAAGTTACAAAGCTGCCCATGGATGACATGCAACTGATGAGGAAGCATAACACCATCACAATGGAAAGCTGTCTTCTGAAATTTCCTAATTTCATCTTTTGTTTTCCCTTCTTTATTCAATTTTTAATCTTCCAACGAATGCTAATATAATGGATAAAAATAGATAATACAAGTGGTACATTTTGGCATTCCCAGTATATGTTTTTATCTGTCAATATAGGTTTGCAAAAATATAATTTGGAAACTGATACTTACATTTTTGTATAGAATTTTCCATATAAAAGTGTTATAATTTGGATGCATTAAGTTTTATAACCAGTAAAAATGTTTTTGCTTCGAATGATATTGGGGTGTAATATGTTGTACAAGAAATACAACTAGATATGTAATTAGAAGATAAAAAGGAAAAGAGGGTTGTTTGTAGTATGATAATCTCTTTTCCTTTCACATTTCGTTTCTTATGTTTATATTTTTTTCCTATACTTCTCTATAAGTACTTTAATACCTGAACTGGTGCATTAGCAATAATCACATCACCATGTTCTTCTAAGTATTCCGATGTTAGGTAATCCTTTTGAATTCCATCTGTATATTCGCTTGCTAGTAGTAGGAAATTCTTACGTTCTTTTTCTTCTAACGTGGAGAGATCTGTCAGCAAAAAGAAATTTCCATTTGATTTATACAGCATTCCTGGTACAACGGAGGGTGAATGCTTGCAAAATGTCTCGGTTACGTCAAAATTACGGAATGTTAAGATATATTTCTCATCTTTTTTCTCAGCTTGCACTTCATTTTCTTCTTTGATTTCATCTAACTCTAACTGTTCTTGTGGTATCTCTCCTGTTGGTGCTAGTTCTGCAAGACAATCTTCTAACGCATCCAACTTTTCATCTTCACCCGATACTTCTTCTAATCGTTCTTTTCCTAAGGATTCAATCATATCAAAGGTTTTTAATAAGTGCTCTAATGCCTCTTCCATGTGCATTTCCGTAGCATAATCCATAAAGCATAATACTAATTTCTTGTTCGGTAAAAATGTAGCCTGCACTGCATGTACATCTTTTGGAATCTCGAAACCAGATTCGTTTCCTTTTTCGATAACGCATTTTACAAATTCTGATGCAAGCTCTTGGTTCTTGCAAATATCTTCAACAAGATAGCCCATCTCGTTAATCTCATTTTCGGTGATCGTGCATTTAACCATATGCTCATTTACTCTTACAAACATCATAGCTAACCCTCATTTCTATATATAAATTCTATCCTTAATCTCTTCATTCATACCAAATATGTACTCTATTATTTATATTTATAATATATAGCACGATCCATTAGCAGTGTCAAGCTTTGAGTGCTAATTCGTATGTTTTTGAGGCTATTTTCCCATACTAGTTTTATCTGTAGAAATGCACAGGCTTAAGTTTGGAAGTAAAAAAACTTTGTCTGTGGAAAGAAAGGAGGTTCCTTATGTTTATACCATCTAGGATTATTTTTGAAAAAGGAACCAGAGAATATCCCATTGGTAGGCGAATCTATGAGCAGTTTAAGGATAGGGAGAATATCGAATGGGTGGATTGTGCTTCTAATCGAGTAAAGTCATATATTACGCAAGATACAATCGCAGAAACGTATCAAAATGGCAAGAAGACATTGGTAGTAAGTTTGAAGAAGGGGGGTTCTTTTCAGACTTGTAAGCCCAGTGCGGACTATATGCTGCCATTGGTTAGTGGGTGTATGGGGCAATGTGAGTATTGTTATCTTCATAAGCAACTTGGGGATAAGCCATTTGTACGTGTGTATGTAAATTTAGAAGATATTTATGAGAAAGCGATTGCTTATATGGAAAAGTCAGAAAAGAATATTACGGTGTTTGAGGGTTCTGCAACTTCTGATCCGTTGTGTGTAGAACCATATACACAGGCACTTAAGGAAACGATTCTTTTTTTTGCAAAGGAACCAAGAGGACGATTTCGTTTTGTTACGAAATACAATGATGTGGATGGGTTGTTGGATATTGAGCATAATGGGAAAACGGAGATTCGATTTAGTATCAATACAGAACATATTCGGAGTAGTTATGAACATTCTACTGCTTCTATTGAAGCGAGAATATCGGCTGCTGCAAAGGTTATGCGGGCGGGGTATCCTGTGGGATTTTTGATTGCACCAGTGTTTTTATATGAGAATTGGAAGGAAGAATATCGAGGGGTAATCGAACATCTGAAAGGAACGTTGCCAGTAGATTACCAACATCCGTTGTTTTTTGAGGTGATTACACATCGATTTACACCGAAAGCGAAAGAGTTAATTGGTAACATTTTTCCAGAATCGACACTTCCCATGGATGAGGAACAGCGAACGTACAAATATGGACAGTTTGGATATGGGAAGTATACGTATAAGAAAGAGGATATTCGGGAAGTAAAAGCATTTTTTCAAGAAGAATTACTGAGAGCATTTCCGAAATGTGAAGTGAAGTATATTATATAGAAGAAAGCCAGCAAAATGGATCTTGTTTTGCTGGCTTCCTTATTCGATTATATTCGATTTCATTCGATTGCAAATGTTTTTAAGTAGAGTTCTTTCAATTCGCTAGATATACTATTTATATAGAAGAAACATCTCCAGAACGATAAGCGAATAGTAACTCTTCTAAGTCTTCGATATTTTCTCTCAGTTCAACCCCGATATCTGTATCTCCTACACTTTTTCGTTCTAAGAATTTCTCGATTACAAGAGTATCAGACACAATATCCGTATCATGTAGAATGCATTTCTCAGCAGAATCAAAGTTTTCATGCATGACTAGATTCATACCTTTCGAATTGGCCACTAACGTATAACCTGCAATTCCTGTTTTTTTATGATATGGTTTTGAAAATCCGCCATCAATCTGAAGCAATTTTCCATCGCAATGGATCGGCGTTTCTCCCTTTTTCATAATGACTGGAACATGTCCGTTGATGATGTGGGAAGATTTGATGTCTAAACCGAATTCATCAAATATCTTCTCAATGACTTCCTTATCATCCATTTTACTATAATAACTGTTCTTATCTTCTTCTTTTGCCTTATCATCGTCAATAAAGATACGTTCAAAAGTTGACATTTTATTTCTACCAAAGAGCGGCGATTTTGGACCGTTCCAAAGGTACCACATATAATCTCCACCCATTTGCCAAAGCTTACTATCCATCTCTGCAAAGAATCCTCGACGGACGTATTTCTCAATCATGTCGTATAGTGCTTTTCCGCCATACTCTTGTTGATTAATCTTTAACTTTTGAAACTCTCCATTTTCATCCATAGGAATACATCCATGGAAAAGGAGATTCCCATTGTAAATCTTATATAAATGTCCTTTGTCAAATAAGAATCGAATATGTTTTTGTAACTTCTCGCTCATGCAAAATGCTTGTTTCAAACGTTCCATCACTTCGACTTCTTCTCTGGATAATTCATAAGGATGATTCTTATCGATTGTTGGAAAATCAGTATCCTTCATGGGGTAATCCTTGCCATCAATGGAAATAGTCTGTGTATCATAATTGATCTTATCTAATAAAAGTCGACCTTCCATCTCGAATTCTGGATGATTCATAATAATCTGTCCTTCTAATTTAAGTTGGATCATCGTAATTGCTTTATAGATACATAAATCCATATGACTGTCATAATTGCATCCATTTAACTCGAAGCAAGAGCAATCAACATCCTTATATTTATCTAATGCAAATGATGCAAGTGGCAATAAGTTGATTCCGTACCCATCTTCTAGCACTTCTAAATTTCCATATCGAACGGATACACGAATTACATTTGCGATACACGCAAGATTGCCTGATGCTGCACCCATCCATAAGATATCGTGATTGCCCCACTGAATATCCAGTGAATGGTATTCGCATAAAGTATCCATAATATAATGTGGGCCTGGTCCACGGTCATAGATATCTCCTACAATATGCAAATGATCAATGGTAAATCTGTGAATTAGATTGCAAAGTACTTCGATAACCGCCTCGGCATCACCAATTCGTATAATCGTCTGCAATATCTGATTATAATAAGCTTCTTTATCTTGAATCTCCGCTTTTTCTGTAATTAACTCTTCCACTACATACACATAACCTTCTGGGATCGCTTTTCTTATCTTGGAACGTGTATATTTGGAAGAAACACTTTTTAATACTTGAATTAGACGATGTAGCGTTGTAAAAAACCAGTCCTCGATGTCTTTCTCTTTCTGCTTGATTAGTTCCATTTTTTCACGCGGATAGTAGATCAGCGTTGCAAGCTCACGTTTGGTTGAATTGGTCAATGTGTTACCGATTACTTCATCAATTTTTCTTCGAACTGCTCCAGAACCATTTTTCAATACATGATGAAATTGTTCATATTCGCCATGTACATCTGAGATAAAATGTTCCGTTGCTTTCGGGAGACACAAAATTGATTGTAAGTTAATAATCTCTGTTGCAGCGCTTCGTTCATTTGGATATTGTTTTGCCAAAATTTTTAAGTATTTTTTATTCAAATGCTCCACTTTTCTCTTAACCTCGTCTGTCTGTATTTATATAGATAATATCTATGTGTGTATATACTATATATTATATTTATGACTAATATGTGTATTATCGCTTCTCTTTATAATGTTCGTTGAAAATTTCTTTTTGCAACATCCATTCACGACCATACTTTGTTGCACCATTATTTTTCATAAATGCCCTCGCAGCATCACAAGAAATGCCAAATAACTCAGAAGCTTCTTTTGCGTTAATCAACTTGGAGTTATCCATCTTTTCAACTTTCTCTCGAATAAAGCGGATCTGATTTACAGTGCCACACAGTAAACAGAATGCTTTTTCTAAATCTTCTTCATTTACATCTTCTTTTACTAAATCTAATACTATCTCGGATATCTTTTGAATTTTGTCCGTATATAGGTCTTCATACTGGAATGTGTCGATTATCTTGTATTTACCATTTGGATATAGCATTAAAATTAGGAATGAATCAGATTTAATGCTTGTATGGGATAACTCTACTCCATATAGTACTTCTATGTTGCTATCTGTTCTTAAAAGACAAGATAACTTATATCCTCTTGTATATGGGTCATCTTTTGCATCATTTAGAGCATTTCCATTCATTATTACATTTTCGTTTATTTTCATGTCTTTTCATCACCTATCCTTATAATTTTATACTTTTCTTTATTATAAACAATATATATCGAATTGTAAAGAAATAAATAGAATTATAGAGGTTGCATATTCGTTATATATCATAAATAGTAATATATATAGATTGCATCTTGAATAATATCAATTATATATCGTATTTATATTTATTATAACCGATATACTGCTACTATCTCGGTTATAAATATATGTGTGTTCTTCGCCTTATCCATATAAACCTAATGTAACAAAATAACTATTGTGTTACATTAGAATCAATAAAAACGCTGAAACGCCCATTTTGCAAGGGTTTCAGCGTTTTCATTTTCTTGTGTCAGTTTTCTTCTAATGTAACATAATTCAATATGCGTTACATTAATTTCGAACGATCTATTGCAAAATTCCAGACGATATTTTATACTTTTATAAAAGGAGTCGATAATTTGGAAAAAGTAGAACCAATAAGAACAAAAGAAAAGTTAGAAGAGATGAAACGTGTTTTGAGAGAAAAGCACGAAAAATATTACATTTTATTTTTAGTAGGGATTAATACGTCTCTTCGTGTGAGTGATTTACGAAATTTAACCGTAGGACGTTTTATTCATTTGAATGATGAAGAAGAAAATCCTGAGTTTTTAAAACTTCGTGAACAAAAGACAAAAAAGAAGAAAGTTTGGTACATCAACCCGATTATTCAGGAAGAAGTACGTGAATATGCAATCCGAAACGGTTTAACCGAGAAAGATTACTTATGTCCGAGCAAAAAGGACAAATCGAAGCCAATAGGACGTGTGCAATTTTATCGAATTATGCACGAGTCGGGGGAAAGCATTGGTCTTCACAATTTAGGAACACATACATGTCGAAAAACCTTTGGGTATTTTCATTATCAGGTGTATAAAGATATCGCAATCTTGCAGAAACTTTATAATCACTCTGCACCTAGTATAACGTTAGAATACCTTGGAATTAATGATGACATGATCAAAGAAAGTCTGAAGGATTTCGTATTGTAATTATTGCAAACGGATTGACTAAAATTCAAACAAAAGAAAAACACTCTGTGAGGCGTTTTTAGTACCCAATATGTAAGAAAGTACGAAAAACACTTAAAAAAATCGCTCACAGAGTACTTTTTCATTATTAAGAAAAAACTCATCCAAAGTGGCTTCTTATTCCACTGTTACATACTCAAAATACTCATTTCCATCTGCATCTACAAAATAAAATGTATATTCACCTTCTTGCATATGCTTCGTATAGATCGGCTGATTTGGTGTAACTAATACAAATGCATGGTTCATAGCATCCCAAGAAGTAAAATGCCCTTTGGCAATAGTCGACCTTGTAATATCAAACCCATAGGTGTAAGGGGTAATGCTATCTTTTTTAACCACAACCCAAGGTTTTTCATGATTTTGTACTTGAATCGTTTCAAAATATTCCTCATCATTACAATCTTTCAAATAGAACGTAATCAAACCATTTGCCTCTAGTTCAAAATCCGATCTGAATTCATGAAAAAACGTATACTGTTCCGATGTAATATCTCTACTATCTCCATAACAGTAACCAAGTTGTTTTACATCATAACCAGTATTTTCAATATGGATCAAACCATTTTCTTCTGTAATCGTAAATGGTGAAGGAATATCTGTAACCTCTACAATACGGAGCTCTGTGGAATTATCTGCATATGTAATAAATAACGTATAATAATCATTATAATCCACTTTAAAACTACCAACATTATCATTTGGCCAGCAGATCTGTCCATCAGCGTTTTTTATTTCGTTCAGTGTCTGATAGATCCCTCTTGCATAATAAATTTGTCTTAATTCTTTCTTTGCCACATGAATGGTTCCCTGTTCTTCTGTAATATCTGCCGTCGCAATCAAATCTTTCTCTTCCATTATATAAGTGAATTTTGTAAAGGAACGCATGGTATCAAATAATGTATAACTTGCTTCTACAACCTCTGAGAAACTTGCTGCTCCATCTGCCACAACTCGGTATGATTCATTGATTACTTCAAACATACGATAGTACCTTGGATCTGGGGCATATGTATCACCAACATGCGCCACTGATTTTGGTTTTACACCATCTAAATATGTACTTACCATTTGAATCAAACGTGATAAAAAATCTTGCGCAAGCGTAACAGATGTTTTCTTTGTATCTACAACAACTAATTCAAATGTTGTACTCTGATTGCCATTTGCATCGGTTTCCCTTATTTCAAATGTATAAACACCATCTTCTACATGATTCCATGTAAAATCTGAGAATTTTGCCACTCTATTTCCTTCGTAATTTGCTCCTGAATAACTCTTCCAAATGCCGTTTACTAATTTACCATTTTCGTCAGCATTATAGCGTACTCTAGAAATCGTACAGCCTTTGTGTGGTTTTACGATTATGCTCGAACCATTTACTTCAACTAAATTACCACTAACGGTTTTTATAGTCTCCCTAAATGTACTCTCTGCACTTTTCAGCACTTCTAATGCTGTTGTAACATCTTCTTGCTTTTCTGCATTGAATGCAACAAATTTAGCTGATTCTATCGCCTCTAAAAAACACTCTTTTGCTTCTGTATCACTATAAGAAGCATCTATTGCTAAACCAATGCTAGAATCTGGTGTTGCCTCATAAAGTGACTGCGCTAATGTAATTTCATAATTCAAATCACTAAAGTCAATCACTTCACCTGAAGTGTCTGCATCTGCATTGTAGTATTTACTGATATAATGGTCTCTTGACTCGGTATCTGTAACATAAAATGTATATACTCCCGATTCTGTCAAGGAAATCTCTGTTGGTTCTTCTGCCAACGTCTTTACTGACACCATAGTATTTTGAGAAAACTTAATAGATGCAAAACTCTCTGCATCCCATGCATTTCCCATAGCATAATCATGAATTGCAAGAACATTACCGTTATATGTAATTCTTGCAATGCCATCTTGAATACATACATCTGGAAGTTCATTCGCCTTTAATGCAACAGAGTCTTCCGATTCTTCTAGTACTGTAGCTAAATTCTTAGCCTCTTGCTGGATTACACTTGTTACACTTGTTGCACCTATAGCATACATCGGACAAGTGTTAACTAACATTCCCATTGATAATACTGATACTGTTACAATTTTCCATTTGCTTAATTTTTTTTTCATTGTGTCCTCCTTAATAGCATATCATATACGCGTTTTTGTCTTCTGCTATATTTTACTATGATGTCCTCATATTCATTACAAAAAAGCATATATGTATAACTAATTATTATTTTTTACTATAATTAGTTATACAAGCTAACAATTATTTACTTTTTGTAAGAAATTATCAATTTGCATTTATTTGTAATAGTGATATAATAGCCTCAGACACACAATAAAATATTTTATACATTTATTAAAGGAGAATAAGCATATGAAAATCAAATTACCACTGCTGTTGTTCTTATGTATTGGTCTGCTCTTTCTAGTTCCAAAGCATGTATCAGCAGCAAATAACACAAAAACGACTTACTACATAACGAATAGTAGCACTGTGAAAGCCTATCACAATCAAACAATAGCGGTTGTAAATAGTGTTTCTCTCGATCAACATACCTACTCTATCCGAACACCATATATGAAAAAGGTTACGAAGGTAGTTATCTCTAACAGTGTAAAAAAGCTACCTGCAAACTTTTTTGCAAAGTTTCCTAATTTGACTGAAATCCAATTTTCAAAAAACTTTTCGGGGAGAGCGGCATTACCAAATCTTCGAGTCAAAACAAAATTGAAGACAATTAAAGTAGCTAGTGGCAATAAATATTTCAAGACGAAAAATGGCGTATTGTATAGCTATAATATGAAGCAAATCCTAGTCTACCCAAATGCTAAGACAAATAGTTCTTTCACGATTCCAAATTCCGTCACTACAACACCTTATTGTTTTGGAATCAATCCTTACTTAAAGAAACTGACATTAGGCAAAAATATGAAAAGTTTTATGACCACCTATAGAACTATTCAAAATGAAAAGTTTCTTCCGAATCTAACAACAATCAAGGTTGTTGCAGGGAATACAAATTTCCATACATATGATGGCGCACTTTATTCTACAAAGAATAAAACATTACTGTATTGTGCAAAAGGAAAATCAAATCCATACACAGTCAAAGCTGGAACTACAGCCATAGGAAAACAAGCTTTTTGGGGATGTAATATCAAGGAGATTACTCTTCCGAAATCACTAAAAACCATAGGAACGGAAGCCTTTTGCAATTCGTTAGAAAGTATCACTGTTGCACAGGGTTGCGAAGCATTCTATTCTTGCGACGGAGTATTATATAGTGTAAACAACGAGCTTTTACATTTTCCTTATAGCAAATCAAGAAAAGTAGTGCATATCCCAGACCAAGCAACGAGCTTTTCTTTGAAGGACATCGGCGGAAATTACAATGAAATAGAAACCTTATACATCGGAAAGAACTTATCCAAATTAACGTCTGTATCCGAAAATAATATAAAAGAAGTATTTCTCGATAGCGAAAACACAAACTACAAGGTAGAACAGAACGTGCTATATACTGCAGATTACTCTTCCATCGAGTTATATCCAAATCAAAATAAAATTACAAAGATTCAGCTTAACGAAAATTTGAAGAGTTTAAATGGGGAGCTATTCTCATCTCAAAATAATACTGTAGAACTGACACTTCCTGCAAAATTAGAAACAGTTGTTATGGGGGATTATAGTTACGAGGATCTGGATTCATACAACATATCATCACTTCGCAATATTCCATTCTATGGATTTCAGAAACTAGAAAAACTTACTATTTCAGAAGAAAACCAACACTTTTCTGCCATTGATAATGTACTATATAACAAAGAACAAACTTTACTTGTCTGGTATCCAATCGGACGAACAAACAGCAGTTATTCTCTGCCAGAAACAGTTACCGCGATTGCATTTCGACAATTATGTGCTGCTAATCAATTGGAACATTTAACATTAAATGCTTCAGTAACCGATAACCAACTACAATTTGTTGGATTTGCTGCTCCGAAATTACAGTCTATCACGGTAGATAGCAATAACCCGAAATATGCTTCCGAGGATGGAGTACTCTATAATAAAGCAAAAACCATACTATACGCTTATCCAATGTCAAAGAGAGATACTACATTCACAATGCCTACAACGGTAAAAAAAGCGTATTTCTACTTTACAAATTATTATGTTCAGAAAATTGTATTATCTCCAAACCTTACTGTATTGGATAATTATTGTACTGATAACACAGAAGAAGGACCTCTTCTATTCAGCCAATTCCCAAAACTAAAAACGGTAGTAAATCAAAACCCAAAATTGGAGGTCGTTTCTCCTGGGAACTATACCGTTATTTCTAAATAATATTTAAATAGTTTCTAAATGAAAAGAGCTAACATTCACTTACATTCAAGTGCCTGTTAGCTCTTTTGCTATTTGAAATATCTAATATAGAATCTCAAATACAGAAACATTTTATATTATTATATATTAAAACACACAACTATTTATCTTGTAAATATTCATCAATACCTTTTGCTGCTGCTTTACCAGCACCCATTGCTAAGATAACGGTTGCAGCACCAGTAACTGCATCACCACCTGCGAATACGCCTTCTTTTGTTGTTGCGCCATTTACTTCGTCTGCTGTGATACATTTCCATTTATTGATTTCAAGACCTTCTGTAGTAGAAGAAATCAATGGGTTAGGGCTTGTTCCTAAGGACATAATAACTGTATCTACGTCGATTACAGTTTCAGAACCCGCAACTTCAACTGGTCTTCTTCTTCCAGAAGCGTCTGGTTCACCTAATTCCATCTTCACAACTTTGATTCCCTTTACCCATCCATTTTCATCTACTAAGATTTCCTTTGGATTCGTTAATAAATCAAAGATGATTCCTTCTTCTTTTGCGTGGTGTACTTCTTCTACTCTGGCAGGAAGTTCTGCTTCACTACGACGGTATACGATATGTACTTCCGCACCTAAACGTAATGCAGTACGAGCAGCGTCCATAGCTACGTTACCACCACCAACTACTGCAACTTTCTTACCACCAACGATAGGTGTTGCGTAGTCTTCTTTAAAAGCTTTCATTAAGTTAGATCTTGTTAAATATTCATTAGCAGAGAATACGCCATTTGCATTTTCTCCTGGGATACCCATGAATTTTGGAAGTCCTGCACCAGAACCTACGAACACTGCAGAGAAACCTTCTTCGTTCAATAATTGGTCAATTGTTGTGGATTTACCAATAATTACGTTTGTTTCAATCTTAACGCCTAATGCTTTTACATTTTCTACTTCGGAAGCAACTACTGTATTCTTTGGTAATCTGAATTCAGGAATACCATAAGACAATACGCCACCTGCTTCATGCAATGCCTCGAAGATCGTAACTTCGTAACCAGCTTTTGCTAAGTCACCAGCACATGTTAAACCAGCAGGACCAGAACCGATAACAGCAACTTTTTTACCGTTTGTTGTCTCTGGAGCCTTTGGTTTGATACCATTTTCTCTAGCCCAGTCAGCTACGAATCTTTCTAACTTACCGATAGAAACGGCTTCGCCTTTGATACCACGGATACATTTGCTTTCGCATTGGCTTTCTTGAGGACAAACACGACCACAAACAGCTGGTAATGCTGAATATTTGCTAATTACGTGATAAGCTTCTTCAATATTACCTTCTTTTACTTGGGAAATAAAACCTGGGATATCAATAGATACTGGACATCCTTGCATACATTTTGCATTTTTACAACCTAAACATCTAGAAGCTTCATCCATAGCTTCTTCTTTATTGTAACCTAAACAAACTTCTTCAAAGTTTTTTGCACGAACTTCTGGTTCCTGTTCTCTGACAGGTACTCTTTTTAATGCATCTACTGCCATAATCTTACCTATCCTTTCTACTATTTATCGCCACAGCCACATCCGCCATTTTTATGTGTATCACCTTCAGCGAGTGCTAATGCAGCACGTCCTTCTTCTGTCTTGTACATTTGTTGTCTCTTCATTGCTTCGTCGAAATCAACTAAATGTCCATCGAATTCTGGACCATCAACGCATGCGAATTTTACTTCTCCACCAACTGTAAGACGGCAAGCTCCGCACATACCTGTACCATCAACCATAATAGGGTTCATACTTACGATTGTAGGAATATTCATTTCTTTTGTTAAGATACAAACGAATTTCATCATGATAACAGGTCCGATCGCTACAACAAGATCGTACTTCTTACCTTGATTATTTACTAAATCTTTAATTTGGTCATTTACGTTTCCTTTGAAACCATATGTACCATCATCTGTACAGACATAAACGTTTTTCGCCCATTGTTTCATTTCTTCTTCTAAAATGATAAGCTCTTTATTTCTTGCACCGATAATAACATCAACATCGTAGCCGTTTTCTTTCATCCATTTTACTTGTGGATATACTGGCGCTGTACCAACACCACCAGCAACGAATAGGATGTTTTTCTTCTTTAATTCTTCAGGATCTTCATCGATAAGTTCTGATCTACATCCAAGTGGACCTACGAAATCGCGGAAAGAATCTCCTTCTTCATATGTAGCCATAATCTTTGTAGATGCTCCAACTGCTTGAAATACAATCGTAACGGTTTCTTTTTCTCTATCATAATCACAGATAGTTAAAGGGATTCTCTCTCCCTTTTCATCCATCTTAACAATTACAAATTGACCTGGGAAACAGGATTTTGCTACTCTTGGTGCTAAAATGTCCATTAAATAGATATTATTCGCTAAATATTGCTTTTTTACTATTTTAAACATGACTTACCCTCCACTTAGTTTAGTATTGTACTTATTATAAGTTAAAATGACAAAAAAATCTACCCTCTATTAGAAATTATAATGAGTAATTGTTGATAAACTACCATTGGTATATCTTCTATCAAGGCTTACATCCTCACCAAACCAGCTTGGAGTCACGAATTTATTTGCATCTTCTTCATTTGAAAATTCGACTTCTACTACAACAAGCCCTTCTAATTGTTGTTCAAAAATGTCTAATTCTGCAATCAAATTATTTTCTAATGGAATTAAGTATCTTTTTTTTACAATCAAGTTCCCATCCACTTTTTCTCTTAAATGTTCATATCCTTCTTTTGTTAAAGGCATCTCAACTTCATTTAACACTTTTGCTGTTCGCTCATTGGACTCTTCCACACCAATTCTAGATTTATACGTTAAAATATATTCGTTATTGCTTTTACGGATGCGTACCGTAGGTTTTTTGCATAAATATCCCTGTTCGATTACTTTGCATTTGTATTGTTCTAAATTCTCTGGGATTTCCTTTACTAAAAATTTTCTTTCGATTTCCATAGTCTACCTACCTTTCATGTTATAGTGTACCATTTCAAAAAGGAAATTACTAGGGAATTATTAGAAATGGAATAATGTGTCATTCTAATCAAAATAGGAGCTATCTAATGTTAATAATTAGACAACCCCCTTTGAGTATTTTCTACCATTCTAACTACCATTCTAATAAGTTATATACGATCGAGTAAGTGGTTTTGATATACAATCTCACGCTCCAAACTTGCAATATGCTCCATTAATGAATCTCTTTCCTCAGATGTATCTAAATTCGCCTTTGCTTGTTTTATCTCATCTTCACATTTACGAATTGTTTCTTTAATATCAAATGTTATGCTCATTATATAGTCTCCTTTCAATCCCTGTGTCTCTTGTATTCTGTCATTTAGCTGTATGATTCTTTATTACTATAGGCTATAAAATGAATTTTTATGTACCTATTTCGTACTTTTTATGTGAATACTTTAACAGAGTTTTTTTGTTTCGTCAAGCATAACTTTGATATTTTTTTAACTACATTTTGTATTAAAAAAGGGACTACCGAACTAAGTAATTAGTGCGACAGCCCCCGCTTCATTATTCTGCTAATTCTTTAATGGATTGATAATATTTTGTATCTGTATACAATTCACCCTTGTAAGGATTTCTCTTTGTTTTTAATACTTTGAAAATCATGATTGCAAGTACAACAACATTCATAGCAAGCGCTAAGAAACTACATAAGAATAACATACTTTCACTATATGTTGAAGATACCACATATTTTCCTTCATCAATAAAGGATGGGAATGTCTGTGCAAACATACACCATAGCGCTAAGGAATGGGCACGATGTTGAAGCCATGCTCCTTTTCCAACTGTTAACGATGTTACAATTGGAAGTAATAACAGTGCAAATCCACAATACCAAGAATGGTGTGGTAAACAGTTATATGTATATGTAAAATTCCACAACGTATATGCGATAATCCAAGGCCAACTCATATCTGGCCAAATTAAATCACGACTTTTGTCTGACTTTGTTTGTTTACGAATACAGATTCCAATCCAACCTGTAATTGTGATGATATTTAGGATACCGGCCACTGCATTCATAAAGTTCCATGAACCGCCTACCACTTTAACACCTTCGTCAGCTAGATAGCCTACACCTTGATATGTCATACCAATTTCAATATCACGCATTACTGCTTCGCAGATATTGATTGCTAAAATTAATGGTGGAAATAATTGCGCTATTTTGCTATTGCTTAGTCTCCATTCCTTTCCTGTCTTCTTACTCTTCCCATGTAAGTGACGGATACACCAGAAACCAATACATCCTGCCAATGAGGAATAAACTTTTGCCAAATGGAACCAATCTGTATAAGTTACATCTCTTAAAACGGTAAACCATAACGCAGATAAAATCGTAGGTAGGATTACAAATGCAATAAAACTTGCAACCTTTGACCTTCTAGTAACCTCGTTTAATACGAATAGTATCACGAAAATCACAAGCCATACAGCCCAAACGGACAGAACACTTGCTCCTTCACCATAATTAAATTGAAACATATTCACTTTTCCCTTCTTCTCTAAAAACATTAATGTCATTTTATAAAGAACTGAGGACGATGTCAAGAAAAATGTTTATGTTCCTGAACGCATTTTAAAATTTAATTAACAGAAATGTATGCTGAATTGCCACACCCATTGTCCAGAAAAATACATAATCCCCTCTTTTGATTTTTCCTTCACTAAGCAATCTTTCCAGTGCTAAAAATGGGCTGCTGCATCCTGTATAACCATATTCATCCGCTACAAATGGACACTTTTCTTCAGGAATCTCTAATGCTTTCATTATTTTTTGATTGTTGTATTTCACATATTGAGAAAAGCAAAATCCTGCGATATCATTTACTTGTAAGTGATTTCGTTCTAATATGTCTTGTATCGTTTCAATTACAATTGGAATATCACATTTTGGAACACTGGTCTGACAAGAATATATGTCTAAATTGTTATCTTGTACTAATTGGGTCATACCACATTGTGGAAAGAGTGTAGACTTCAAAGAAGAATCATTCATAAAAAAGTCGGTATCTAGGATAGCGCTGTCATCATCACAGGCTTCTACTACCATTGCACAAGCTGCATCTCCATAAACACCATACAAGGTTTCGTCTGTATCTTGCATACCGATATTCATAGTATCACCTGCAACGATTAAAATTCGTTTAACTTTACTATCACATTGAAAATACTGTCCCGCCTGTTGGAGTGCCATAAGCATTCCAACACAGTTAGAATTTATATCATAACCGAAACACTTTTGTCCCGCATGAATTGCCTTATGTATAAACATAATGCTTGCAGGTACCAGATACTCTGGAAATTGTGTTGCACAGATAATACCTTGTATATCTTGTCCTGTTAGATTACATTTTTCTAATACCTTTTGAGCCACTTCAATCTGCATAGTAAGACTGTTTTCATAACATTCAGGATCTTTCCCTTCATTTTGAATCATATAACGATTTTCTCGTCCTAGAATATCACAAAAAAAGTGCCTTACGTCCTTCTTTTGTTTTTCAAAATGTTTAAAATAGTATTCATTATTCACAATATCAGAAGGGTGGTATACTGCAATGTCCCTAATTTTCATCTTAAAACTCATAACATCAAACCTTTCTCTTCTATATTTTATGTAAATGTATTGCACTTCTATTATATACCATTTTTATAGAAAATTGAATTTATATTTCCTTATATGTGTGAAATATTCTTCTTTTGTCGGTGTTTGATGAAAAGAAATTTGTCATGAAGTCATAATAAAAATCGTAAAAAATGTATAAAAAACAGCCAGTTCATTGTACATCAATGTACACGAACTGACTGTTTCGTAATTCACTTATTTTGCAACGATATTAATAATCTTACCTTTTACGTAAATTTCTTTTACGATATTCTTACCTTCGATTGCAGCTTGTACACTTGGTATCTCTTTTGCCTTCGCAATCGCAGATTCACTTTCTTCATCTACAGCAAGTTCTACCTTACCTTTTACCTTACCATTGATTTGAACAGCGATTTCTACTGTATCTTCTTTGATCGCTTCTTCATCAAACACTGGCCAGCTTTCGTAAGCGATTGTGTTATCGTGACCTAGCAAGCTCCACATTTCTTCTCCAACGTGAGGTGTAATACAAGATAACATCTTAACGAATCCTTCTGCGTATTCTTTTGGACAACTACCTGCTTTATAACAAGCATTTACGAAGATCATTAACTGACTGATTGCTGTGTTGAATCCTAATTGTTCGTAGTCGCTTGTAACTTTCTTTACCGTTTGATGATAAACTTTTGTTAAAGTACCATCGTTTTCTTCTGTGATGTTATCAGAGTTTGTAAAGAATGTCCATACACGGTTGATGAACTTTCTAGCACCTTCTACACCTTGTTGACTCCATGGTTTTGAAACTTCTAATGGTCCCATAAACATTTCATAAAGTCTTAAAGTATCTGCACCAAAATCATTTACGATATCACTTGGGTTTACTACGAATTCAGGGAAACGTTTTCCCATCTTGATACCATTAGAACCAAGAATCATACCTTGGTGAACTAATTTTTTGAATGGTTCTTTTACAGGAGATAAGCCCTTATCGTATAAATAACGGTTCCAGATTCTTGCGTACATTAAGTGACCAACTGCATGTTCTGGTCCACCGATATATAAGTCAACTGGTAACCAGTGTTTTAATAACTCTTGATTTGCGAATTCTTTATCATTTTCAGGATCGATATAACGCATGTAGTACCAACTAGAACCTGCACTACCAGGCATTGTGGAAGTTTCACGTTTTCCTTTGATACCGTTGTAATCGTATTGTTTCCACTCTTCTGCATTTTCAAGAGGAGCTTTTCCGTTTTTCCCTTTGTAATCTTCTAATTCTGGCAAGATTAATGGTAATTCTTCGTCGGATAATACATGAATTTCGTCATTTTCTGTGTAAACCACAGGAACTGGTTCACCCCAATATCTTTGACGAGCGAAGATCCAATCACGGAAATGGTAGTTTACAGTTTTACGTGCAACACCCATTTTCACTAACTTATCTGTAATTGCTACTTTTGCTTCTTCTACTGTAAGTCCTGTAAATTCTTCGGAATTTAATAGCTTGCAACCTTTGCCAAGGTATTCACCTTTTTCAAATGCTTTTTCACTTACATCGCCACCGTCGATTACTTGAATCATTGGAATGTTGTGAACTTGTGCATATTCAAAGTCTCTTTGGTCATGAGATGGAACTGCCATAACCGCACCTGTTCCATAACTTGCTAATACGAAATCACCGATGAATAATGGAACTTCTTTGCCATTTACAGGGTTGATTGCGTAGATGCCTTTTAAGATGCAACCGGATTTTGTTTTATTTAATTGAGTACGATCCATATCGTTTTTCTTTAATGTTTCGTCGATATAAGCTTGTACTTCTTCTTTATTTTCGATTCTAGGCATTAAGTCTTTTACAATCTGTCCTTCTGGAGCAAGAACCATAAATGTAATACCATAGATTGTTTCGATACATGTTGTGAAGATGGAGAACTTTCCACCACCAACGATGTCGAAATCTACTTCAACACCTTCGGATTTTCCAATCCAGTGTCTTTGCATTTCTTTTGTTGATTCTGGCCAATCGATTTCATCTAAGCCTTCTAATAATTTTTCAGCAAATGCAGGTTGGTTGATTACCCATTGTTTCATGTTTTTACGAACTACTGGATATCCGCCACGTTCGGATTTTCCATCAATTACTTCGTCGTTGGATAATACAGTACCAAGTTCTTCACACCAGTTAACAGGCATATCAACGTATTTTGCATATCCATCTAAATATAATTGTTTAAAGATCCATTGAGTCCATTTGTAGAAACTTGGATCACTTGTTGCAATCATTTTGGACCAGTCATAGTCAAAACCAAGCTCTGTAAGCTGTTTAGAGAATGTTTTGATATTTTCCTGTGTGAAGCCATTTGGATGATTTCCTGTGCTTACTGCGTATTGTTCTGCTGGTAAACCGAAAGAATCATATCCCATTGGATGCAATACATTGTATCCTTGCATACGTTTCATACGAGAAACGATATCAGTTGCTGTATATCCTTCTGGATGACCTGCATGTAGACCAACTCCAGATGGATAAGGGAACATATCTAATGCATAAAACTTAGGTTTGCTAAAGTCCCATACATCTGTTTTAAATGTTTCGTTTTCTTGCCAATATTTTTGCCATTTCTTTTCAATTACTTTTGGGTTATAACGTTGTTCCATTGTTTTCTCCATCCTTGTTTTTCTTTGAAAATAAAGTATGTGTTATGATAGACCCGCCTTACTTAATTCTAGGTATCTTCATGAAATGGAGTTATGTCAATGGGTGTCTAACACCTAAACTTCCAATTCAATAAAAAAACCTCTCATCTCAAATCCTATGTTAAAAATAGAAAAAAGAGACGAAAGGTTGAACCTACCGCGGTACCACTCTAATTCAGGAATACTCCTGCACTTGAATTCTATAACGGGAATTCCCGCCAAAGCCTACTTAAGTTCAACCTCGGAGTTCATAGACGAGTTCAAAGCTTCTCAGGTTATCTTCCACCAACCGATAACTCTCTGTGACTGAAAAAGGACTTCTACTACTTCTAATCATAACTTTTATGTTATAGTTTTTGTACCGTAATAATCATTCGAACGCTCGATAGAGGACTATTATTGGTAGAAACTATAATATTTACCTGATAATACACTAACCTTTTGGATGGAATATGTCAAGTAAAATTTGCTTTTTGAGTAATTTTTCTCTCATTTCTATTGTTAAAATTAATATTATATCACTTATATCACTTCAATACCTTAATTTCGATTCTTAAAAAGTTTTCTGTATAATGTCAAATAAAGAAAGCTTATCCATCTGATATCTCATGTAGAATATTTTCCACCATTATCTTATAATCAAAATAAATCACTGTTGTTTATACAGCAATGTAGTACATAAGGAGGACAAATACATGAAAACAATTTCTATTCTAGGTGATTCTTACTCTACTTATTGTGGTTGGGTTCCATCCGACTACAATTACTGGTATGATGATAATGGAAATGAATGTGAAAATGATATGACTTCTGTAGAACAGACCTGGTGGAGATTATTATGTAAGGAAATGAATTTGGTAATGCTCTCAAATTGCAGTTCTAGTGGTAGTACTGTTTGTAATACAGGTTATGATGCAACTGACGCATCTACTACTTCATTTATCTATCGAATGAAAAGGGAACTAGGCGAAACTCGTGGGCTGGAAGAACAACCAGACGTGATTCTGGTATTTGGAGGTACAAACGATTTCTGGGCTGGAAGTCCTATCGGCACTGAGCAATACGATAACTGGGATGAAGCGTCACTTAAACAATTTGCACCAGCACTTGCTTACATGTTTGATTACCTTCGTACATGGAATCCAAAATCAAAGATCTATAGTATTGTGAATGACGAGATTACAAACGAATGTCGCGACGTAATGAATCGCGTGGCAAAACATTATGGAATCGAACAAATTATGCTTCATGATATTGCGAAAGACAATGGTCATCCAAATGTTAGCGGGATGCGAGAAATTGCGAACCAAGTTAGAAATGCATTAGAAGATGGGTGTTGATTGAATTTTCCGTAGTACATTGAGGATGGAACTTGGCATAGAATTCTGAATCCTGATTTTCCATCCTCAAGATAACCAAGTACTAATGCTCGGATTCCTTTGATAATGGTATTAATAATAATGACTTTAGCCCATCAGTTTAATATGCATTCCTTAAAAAGATGAAATTCCCCCATCTACTGGTACAAATGCACCTGTTATATTATTAGCTTCTGATGAGGCTAAATATAAAATTACGTTCGCTATATCTTCTGCATCAATTATGAAGTTTTGGTTAGCAAATATTTTCTTAGCAGAATCGGGTACTTCAATTCCCATAGCCTCCATTTCCTTTACTTTTTGTTTAACTAGTTCAACTGATTCTTTATACATATCTGTATTTACTGTGCTAGGGCATACTGCATTGACTCTAATCTTACTACTTGCATAATCAAGAGCCATTGTCATTGTCAAGCCATTAACTGCAGATTTAGATACTGTATAGCCACAGTGTCCTTGACACCCTTTTACAGCTGTTAAAGATGATACATTAACAATAGCACCACCTCTATTTTGTTTTAACATTTGATTTACAGTATAATGTGAGAAATAATATGGTACCATTAAATTTATATCTAATACTTCTCTAAAGCTCTTT
Organism: uncultured Anaeromicropila sp.; assembly: GCA_964409685.1. GTDB lineage: Bacteria > Bacillota > Clostridia > Lachnospirales > Lachnospiraceae > Clostridium_AI. Next base: position 31,711 of record CAYPEJ010000010.1, on the reverse strand, counting down.
TCATCTAATGTATGTACTGCACCAGTTATCCCTCTAATTCCAGCATTATTAATTAATATGTCTACTCCGCCAAATCTTTCTACCGCCTTATCTACTACAGCCTTACAATTATCTGCATTTGCTAAGTTTGTAAATATGAATTCTACGTCTTTTGTAATGTTTCTAATCTCTTCTAATGTTTCTTTTCCTGCCTTTTCATTTACATCAGCAAGTACTAATTTGGCACCTTCTTCTGCTGCTTTGAGAGCAACTACTTTTCCAATTCCTCTGGCTGCGCCTGTAACTATCATTACTTTATCTTGAAATCTACCCATTTTCTTTTTTCCTTTCTTTACTTATAACTATTAACAAATATATTTCTTCGTAACTTATAAACTCAATTTTAGCTTTAATAAGCTGTATATCCTCCATCACTAGCTACAATCGATCCTGTAATATGTGTAGCTTCATCTGATGCTAAATATAAAATTGTGGAAGCTTGTTCATTTGCAGTTGCTGGACGTTTTTGTAATGTTTGTGTTTTACCACCTACAATTGTCTCATTTTTCGCTTCTTCTAGTGATTTTCCTTGTGCCATTAATGCACCGATTTGCATTTTTACAGCTTGCTGTGCATTCTCTAAAATAGGTGTTTGTGTTGAAGCTGGATTTACAGAATTGCATCTTATATTAAATGGTGCTAAATCTGCTGCTATTGCTTTTGTAAGTCCATTAACACCATGCTTTGAAGCCACATAATTAGAGGCATGTAATACCCCTGTGATTCCAGCTGCAGATGCTACATTAACTATTGCTCCTGGAATCTTATTAGCAATCATATTTCTACTTGCTTCTCTACAGCATAGAAATACAGCATTTAAATTTGTATCAATAACTTCAGACCATTCTTCTATCTCCATTTGATCTATTCTTTTGTCTTTTCCTAAAATCCCCGCATTATTAATGACTACATCCAGATGTCCACATTCTTCTTCTATTACCTTAAATAAATTTAAAATATCTGCTTCTTCTTGCATATCAGCTTTAATAAATAAGGCTTGCCCACCATTTTCCTTAATCTCATTTACTACCTGTTCTCCTCTTTCTACACTGCGTCCTGAAACAATAACAAATGCCCCCTCTAAACCAGCCCTTATACATGTTTCTTTACCAATTCCAGACGTACCTCCTGTTACAAGTACATTCTTTCCTTTAAATCTACCTTGTGAAAAAAACATCCTACTTGCCTCCCTATATATGATTTATTCATTGTTCTCACCTTAATATGCTTTATGTAGTACAATCCCTACTTAGATTTTTATCTGACCCTTATCATATTAAAATGAAGCTGTATACTATTGTAAAACATTTTTCTACATTTTACCATGTTTTTTTGTGTTTTATTACATTTTTTATAATATAGTAGACAACCTTTGCATACATAAGGTGCTTTGTTTAAATCCGTACAGTTTTCGTTTATAAACTGCTTTACATTTCGTTGTAGATATGGATTTTCACTTTACAATTCACTTGTTTTATATATACAGCATAAAAATGGGATATCTAGTAGAGACGAGGAGTCCCCGTCTCTTTAAAGTATTCTCAATATCTACTCTAATCTTACCTTGTTTTTCTCAACTTTACAGATCCATTCTTTGGCTTCAGCCTCTTCTATTCTAAATAACTTCATAAGTTTCTGTAAAATTCTTACTTCTGATTCTCCATCCTCAAGATAACCAAGCACTAATGCTCGAATTCCTTCTGCAAGCCCTTCTAGACGCCCCTCTAGACGTCCTTCCAAACGCCCTTCTTCTCGACCAAGTTCCCTCTCATCTCTCCTAATTAACTTCAATTCTTTCTCTTCATCATATTCAAATATACTCATCTGAATCGCCTCCGCTCTATATTTCGTCAAAAACGCTTCTAATATTCCTTCTCGAATACTTTCTTCCACTGCGCGCTGTACTGCTTTAGAAATGTCCATCTCCTTTGCATAACTACGTACCTTTTCTACATACTTTGTGTATTCCAATAGCGTCTGACACTTTTTTAATAACTCCATATTCTCACTGTGATTAAGATTTATCATTGTAACTACCAATTCCAACTCTGGAGCTTGCATCGGCTTCTTATACGCATCCGACAATCTCAGCTGCTTTCTTGACCACTCTTTCTCTGTTCCATTATAAAACACAAGAAACTTCGGTGTTGGAATCTCTACTAATTTGGATGAATATAAACTTTGTTTTGTCACAAACTTTTCAAATTCTCTTGATATATAAAACAAATCCCTCACAGGTAAGTTCGGTGAGTAAGTAGATTGATGTTCATATAAATTTATTGAACTATCAATTACAAATGCTAAATCATTTTTCATATTCATGTAAATCGCATTCTGCAATGTTTCTATCTGTAACTCTTCTGGATTCGCATAATTCGTTCCATTTAAAGCGTTATATAAACTTAGCAAGCACACTTTATCCTGGAATATCATTCGAAATAATGTATCCTTATAGTTACGTTGAATAGGTATGTACATCGGATCTTTCGTCTTCGTTTCCTCCTGTCTTTCGCAGGCATTTCATCCAAAATCCCTGCTTAATTATCGTTGATATAAAGCATAGATTTTCTGAAATGATACTTATTAACTGCATATTTAACATAATAAGTATTAAGAAATGAATTAGACTTTCTAAAGATAATTTTGAAAATATGCTTTTACTGATTATAATACGTGTATTTATACAAGGTAAAGAATTTATTATACATGACTTACAAAACCTAAGGAATAGCATAATAACTATTCTAACCTTACATCACTTCTTTCCACTTTATAAATCCATTCTTTGGCTTCAGCCTCTTCGATTCTAAATAACTTCATAAGCTTCTGCAAAATTCTTACTTCGGATTCTCCATCCTCAAGATAGCCAAGCACTAATGCTCGAATTCCTTCTGCAAGCCCTTCTAGACGACCAAGTTCCCTCTCATCTCTTCTAATCAACTTCAATTCTTTCTCTTCATCATATTCAAATATACTCATCTGAATCGCCTCCGCTCTATATTTCGTCAAAAACGCTTCTAATATTCCTTCTCGAATACTTTCTTCCACTGCGCGCTGTACTGCTTTAGAAATGTCCATCTCCTTTGCATAACTACGTACCTTTTCTACATACTTTGTGTATTCCAATAGCGTCTGACACTTTTTTAATAACTCCATATTCTCACTGTGATTAAGATTTATCATTGTAACTACCAATTCCAACTCTGGAGCTTGCATCGGCTTCTTATACGCATCCGACAATCTCAGCTGCTTTCTTGACCACTCTTTCTCTGTTCCATTATAAAACACAAGAAACTTCGGTGTTGGAATCTCTACTAATTTGGATGAATATAAACTTTGTTTTGTCACAAACTTTTCAAATTCTCTTGATATATAAAACAAATCCCTCACAGGTAAGTTCGGTGAGTAAGTAGATTGATGTTCATATAAATTTATTGAACTATCAATTACAAATGCTAAATCATTTTTCATATTCATGTAAATCGCATTCTGCAATGTTTCTATCTGTAACTCTTCTGGATTCGCATAATTCGTTCCATTTAAAGCGTTATATAAACTTAGCAAGCACACTTTATCCTGGAATATCATTCGAAATAATGTATCCTTATAGTTACGTTGAATAGGTATGTACATCGGATCTTTCGTCTTCGTTTCCTCCTGTCTTTCGCAGGCATTTCATCCAAAATCCCTGCTTAATTATCGTTGATATAAAGCATAGATTTTCTGAAATGATACTTATTAACTGCATATTTAACATAATAAGTATTAAGAAATGAATTAGACTTTCTAAAGATAATTTTGAAAATATGCTTTTATTGATTATATCATGTGAATTTATGCATGGCAAGTGATTTATTACTAAAATCTGTCTACACTTTTTCAGGTATAGAGGACAAGACTTTTTTACTCCTCCGATAACGGTTCTTCACTTGCGTAGTTGAATTTTATCATATCCAGCAGTCGAATTGAGTCTCTGGAACTCTCATACCTTACTACACCATCTGATGTTGTAAGTTTTAGATAAGTAGCATTATATACAATCCAAGATAACGTATAATCATACTGCATTTGAACACGATCAAATGAACGGGTCAGTGTAAGGAGCTGAACTTCAAATAAATCTTTAATGCTGACTTATTGCCTCTACCAAAGGAATCAATAAGAAAGCCCTACCAAATCGTGACGACAACACCAAAAGTAAATTCATCAAGCTCAATCAATGCACAACAAATGAAAGATTTCAAGTCATTGAGATTTATAGAAAACCAAGAAAATATCGTTTTTCTAGGTTCTAGTGGTGTTGGGATGCAAAGCTCTTTTTTCAATTAGTTGATATGCATTATGAAAAACGAAGTACGATCCTTACAACGAATATAAACTTCAACTCCTGGGATGATGTATTTTATGATCCAGTAATCGCAAATGCGATACTGGATAGAATCCTTCATCATGCACATGTAGTAAGTATTATCGGAAAATCATACCATCTAAAAAGTATTATGTTTCGGCTAATCATTACTCGCAGTTCTCTCATAAATAATAATCCTCACTTAACAAATACATATAGATATCCTTTATCGTCCTACAGCCTTTTCTTTCATATTCTTTCAATTTCATTGTAGTACTTTTCCCTGCGCCATTGGATCCAAGAAAAGCGGTTATCTGACCTTCCATAACAGAAAATGTAACATCAGAAACTGCCTTTCTTTTCCCATATAGCTTGCTTACCCGATTTAATACAATACATGGCTTTATCATGGCTGCTCCTTTGCTTGTTCTTAAGCTATGTTACAATGAATTCAAAAATGGAGAAGGTATGCTATGTATATGTTCCTAGCATTTCCTTCCCCGATTGTGTTTTACTATTTTCATGGTTTGTCTATCTTATCCAAACCTATATAACCGTAATCTTTCAAACGTTGATATGCTACGGTTAAATCTTCCTTTGAAAACAGCACTCTAAATCTTGTTTCCAGAATAATGTTTTCAACTGATAAATCCATTCTGTTCTTTTCGTATAGTGTTGCAAAACCAGAAGTTCCACCTTCCTTATGGATTAACCTTCTTGTAACTTCAATAATATCCTCATTACTGACTACCATATCTAGAAAATAACGAGGCGAATATTTCATTTTCTTACATTCATTATACGTTGATATGTACCTTTCTCTTAGTTCACGCTTTAATTGTTCCATAATTCATGTTCACCATCCTTACAATAAGAATATGGTATCATACTCACTAAGCTTTGTCACCACCTCATTCATTAAGCGAAATTCTACTCCACGACCATAGTACTTCGACAGCACATAATGTGCATTGAATGTTCTATTATTCTACTTCCTGTTTCATTCTCTTATATGTTGAAATAAGCACAGCTATATATTGAATTAATGTGTTCTACCAACTGTTGCTTCTAAACTTTATTCATCCTCCAAACACCTAATAAAGTATCCGCATCTTCTTGTTTGACATGACCTTCATAATCAACTTTCCCATTCTCTTTTAAATAAAATGCCGCACATAATCTTTGATTATCTCCTGACAAATCAAACAACGCTTTCGCTATGAGTTCATGTTGAATTGCTTCCAATATGCGTTCTTTCGTCAACCTATCCTCATACTTCTTTGAAATTTCATACCTCACACCACTTCCAATCCATGGATAAATTGAACTATTAAGATATTTAAGCACGTTGATATTTTTTTGCAACTCATAATTCATACGTTCCTCTGTATATTCCTGCTCAAAGTTTTCCATAAGATGTAATATCATTCTATAATCCGAAAAATCAAATATACTACTATTCTTAAGCAATATCTTTACTCTTTCCGAAAATAAATTCTCTACAATTATGAGTTCTTCCAAAGATATTATTTTTACATAGTCTCTTTTTTCACCATTTGCAGCAAGACGTCCATACCCCAGTTCCATCATATTAATCACTTGTGCAATTGCAGGCAATGAATTTAAATCCGAATTATTAATTTGCATTTTCCAAAATATGAATATAATCTATGTTTAAGTTAAAATAACGTTCGAACTTTTCCGGATGCGCAATACGATTATTTTTTCTAAACAAATCCAAATCATACATTTCCATTGTTTTTCCTATCTTCTTTCCGAAGTACGGAAACAATCTGGCTAGAATCTCTATGACCTTTACTGCTACCTTCTCGTTCTCATATTTCCTATTTGTTTTTACTAAAAGCTTATCTAATTCAGCTAAATAATTTTCGTACTGTTCTTCCTTTGGGTTATCCTTGAAAAAATATGTTGAAAAATCATGTTCTCCTGTTAAAATAGATTTATTTGCTTTAATCCATTCATAGATTGATGGATAAGCAATTTCTATTGCCGAAATAACAAGTAAATCTGTGAAATCTACTTCAATTGCTAAAGCTGATAACTTTCTCTTGTTCCATTTGATTTTTTTCTATCTCTTTTAACATCATGTTAACGAGTGAAGTTTTACCATTGCCCCATCTACCATACAATCCGATTGTAAATGTATCACTATTCTGTAGATTAGCCAATGCCTTTGCCATTAGTTCAGCGAAATGCCAACGCTTTAGTGAATCTTCTTCACTTGTTAAGATTGGCTTATCTGAATAGTACATAAAATTCCTCCTCTTATATTTCCTTCTCCAAAACTATGCCAATATCATTAAAGCCATTACCACAGTTCCAACTCCAACCAAAAACACGCCAACTAACACCAATATCAAAAATCCAATTATTAACCTCTTCCCAAAAGAGTTACAATCGTTCTCTTCCTCTTGACAATCGTCAGCATCTACAATTTCCATATTTAAAGAATCCCCAGTATCGAAATTCTCTTTACTCATTACTTTTTCATTAACCTGACTCTTTGTATTGAGCATCTTATAGCACAAAGCAATAGGATCTCTTGCATCCAGAACGCTCTCATAGAATTCGTGAATCCATTCAACATCTTCATGTGTACAGATTATAACATCAAAAGATGTTTCATGTGCCAGTTTATTCCGAATATGTCTCATTCTTCTTAACTGCCTTAGAGTATCATCCCAACCATGGATTTTTTTACTTATCATCCAAGACGTACATTCCATGTCCTCTATGTATTTGGTTACTCCCCTATTATCGCTATACATTTGACCACACACATTGTTCAGTGTTTTATATTCTTCAAAGAAAATCAAGTTCACGTTCTCCATGCCGTGCTACCTCCGCATTACACATTAAAACCAATCCCGTTATGATGCCACGGAAACCTATTGCCTTTTTCATAAATCAACCTGGATTCTATATATTTTATTCCAATTCTGCATCTATTTTATCAGGTTTTATCATTTCTTCCAATATAAAATTTGACTGTTATACCAAAAATAGAAATAATTTCAACAAATAGTAACAACATTTTCCATTATTCTAAGTATTAAGTTTCTTCTGAATACATTGCTCAATCGATGTAATCGTTGCACTTTCCAATAATTCATCAGTAGTAACGTATACACCAAATACCTCCTTTAGTCGCTTTAGAAGACTTAATGTATGTAATGAATTTCCACCAATTTCAAAAAAGTTATCATTTACAGAATAACATCTTACACCTAATATGGATTCAAAAATTTCTTTGATTTTTTGAGCAGTTTTGCTGAAACTGCCTCTTTCCGTTCCCTCGTCAGCATATCTCATGCTGTAATCGATCTGTATTTTATTGGTAAGATAGTAATCAGCAGCTCGCTTTACGGAAAGCTTCCCGTTATCAGTATGTGGAATTTCTCCTTTAGGAACAAAAATAATATCATATGGGCCAAATCCTAAAAATTGAACTAAAATCTGTTCAATCTGAATACATATTGCTTTGTAGTTACCTATATATTCTACGGCGATAATTAGTTCTTCTCTATTATTAGTGTAAGAATGTTCCATCATATCCAGGAATAGAAGTTTCAAAGGTTTCTTTGCTACCTTCTTCATTATGCCAATAACCACAGGCGATACTATCACCTTGTAAATATAACTCTCCCACTTCATCCTGCTTGCAAATTGATAGATCCTCTGGATGAATGATAACTGTTCTCTATTAATTTCAAGGGCGATAGATTGTTTTTGTACGAAATCATGACTCCCTTTGGAAGGTGAATGGAACCAGAAGTGTATAGAAGACAGACAAAATTAGAACTAGTCATCTCTGTTTCTGTAATCATTGGTAAATTATTAGTATTATTCCTTGGATATAGAATTTTAACATTAAAATCTTCTGGTAATTGTTTGTTTTCATCTATCCCAGTTAACCATTTTGCACCAGAGTTACGAATGGTTGTCTTTAGGCGACGCATCTTACTATCATTAAACGGGTATGGCATTAACACCGGAATTGCTCCAATCATCATCAAGCCATAAATCGTATAGATCGTCTCTGGCGTCTGTTTTGCAAGTACAATAACTGGCTCTTCCTGTTCTATAGCTTTTTGTTTAAAAAAGGTGCTGTACTTTCTAGCAGTCTGGTATATCTGCTGACAAGTGATAGATTCTTCTTGTACATTTTCTTCCATTTCATAATTTAAAAATGTAAATGCTATTTTATTTGGTGTATGTTCACTCCAATATTTTAAATACTGTATTATCGTTTCCATTTGTTTCATATTAATTTCCCTCTTAATATTGTATGAGTACAAAGATATATTCTGCTCCTGCTCCTACCGTCCAAAACAAAACGTAGTCTCCACGATGAATCTTTTTCTGCTGAATTACTTTCCATAAAACGAGAAATGGCGAAACTGTACCTGTGTAGCCAATATCACTACTTACATAAGGACAGCGTTCTTCCGATAATTCAAGCTTCTTTCTAATCCTTTTTAAATTGAATAAACTAAATTGAGAAGAACAGAACAGAGCAATATCCCTGCAAGATAAATGATTATCGGATAATAATTTTTGAATATTAGTAACTACTATATCTTCGTTTATAAAAGGATTTTGAGTTCTAAACCTACGACTTTGTTCCTCCCTATGATATATATTAGACATTCCACAAGCTGGAAATAGCAATTCCTCTGCACAGGATAAATCTAAATAAGACAAAGAATCAATTAGTCTACTTTGCTGATTGGTTTTCTCGATTATTACTGCACAAGCACAATCACCTACATTCGGTTTCATAATTTCGTCATACTGCTGTAAATGAATCGTAAGATATTCTGCACCTATCAGCAAAACACGTTGAATTCGGCTGTCTGCTTCCATCTGCCTGTAAATCTGTAACATAGCCGTTGTCATTCCACAACATGCTACATTAATATCGTAGCAAAGGGCTTCTGGCTTTCCATTTATAGCTCGATTAATTAAAATTGATGTAGGTGGTGTCAAATATTCTGGTATTGCACTGGATAATACAATCATATCCATATCTTGTCCAGTCAATTTAGCCTGATTTAATACATTCTTTGCAGCAGTTATAGACATGGTAAGTGTATTTTCTTCATTACATGCAATTTTTCTAAGGTGCTTTTTTCCTAAAAATTCATTTACTTCAATTTCAATATCTTTTCCAGCTTCCTTGAACTCATCTACGATTTCTTTTGTAGCTATGCTGTTTTCAGGAAAATAGACAGATATGTCTCTTATCATAACATTTCTATGTATATAATTTTTCATATTTCGACCTCCTATGGTAATATAGTTACATATTTGTCTATTTATGTCAACCCTAATCTTTCCTTAATATTTCTATATTTGGTTCTTGCTAAAACTTATCTAAGGCTTTTATAAAACGAAACGTTAAATAAAAAACTAAATTCCAGTTTTCCACAGTAAATTCTACCTCATTTCTATCACTGGAACTTACTCTGTCACTAACCATGTTATAATAGTTTTGGTTATCTGTCTGTGCAAGAAAGAGTGTGAAAACTTTTAGAGATATAATAGGTCTTCTATGGTAAAATAAATTAGCATAGGAGGCCTACTATTATGGCAAGAAGAGAAAAGAAACCAATACATAAAGTACAGATGACAGAAGGAAAACGTAACATCATTCACCAACTCTTAGAAGAGTATGATATTCAAACTGCTGAGGATATCCAAGAAGCTCTTAAGGATTTACTTGGTGGAACAAATAAAGAAATGATGGAAGCAGAAATGGATATAAAACCAAACAAATTAACAGTAGCTATGGAAGTATGGATATTCAAGTTCCACAAGATCGCAAATCTACTTTTGAGTCACAAGTTGTGAAGAAACGTCAGAAAGATATTTCTGATATTGATCAAAAGATTATTTCTATGTATGCCAAAGGCATGACAACGAGACAAATTTCTGAAACAATCGAAGATATCTATGGATTTGAGACGTCAGAAGGCTTTATTTTGGACGTTACAGATAAGATTCTACCTCAGATTGAAGACTGGCAAAATCGTCCTTTAGATGAAGTATATCCAATCTTGTACATAGATGCCATTCATTATTCTGTTCGGGATAATGGTGTGATTAAAAAGCTTGCAGCTTATGTAATATTAGAAATTAATACGGATGGCAAAAAAGAAGTCCTGTCCATTCATGTTGGTGACAATGAAAGTGACGCTATTTCACCTATTTTTAAGGAGTATATATAAAACAAGAGTTGGAAGCTTTTTGATGCTTACCAACTCAATACTTATCATAGAAGAACTGTATTTTACAGAGTTTTCTTCACATACTCAATAATAAATTAAAAATTTGAATTTACGCTTAAAAACATATACCTCACACACCTCTTTATTTATTCCAAATACTCCTTAATTTTCTCAGCAACTGCATATGCCATATTTACTGGAACAGCATTACCAATCATTTTATATCCATTATTAAGGTCTGTATAATAAAATGTAAACTCATCTGGAAATGTTTGTATTCTTGCACATTCCCTTATTGATAATCTTCTATAAAGATGCTCACTTCCTTCAGCAAATATGTGCTTGTTTGTTGCTACTTTCACCATCTTCGGTGCCTGAGGATGTTGTGGTGCTTGTCTTCCAGATGCCTGAATAGTAAAACTTGGCTCATTCCAGCTTCGAACTCGATTCCTACTCATGTATATAGATGAATATGAGCCAGTAAAATACTCATGATTTAAAATTCTACAATTCGTTCCATTTGTTTTATTTTTCTCTAACGATGGAATTGCACTCTCTTGTAAATCAAATATTGCATCTTGTAAAACAGGCTTATATTTATGTGGTGTAGGAAATTCAAACTCTTTAATTCCTAAATCTCTTCTAAAACCCACATAAAAAACTCGTTTTCTAGTTTGTGGCACATCAAAATCATTTGCATTCAATGTATCAATATATACATCATATCCAATTCCAGCTGTTTCAAACATATTTATAATATTTCTAACTGCCTCTGAATGCCTTTCAGCCAACATGCCTGATACATTTTCTGCCACAAAAAACCTAGGCTGTTTATCCCTTATTAGCCGAATATACTCATAAAAAAGTTTTCCTCTTGCATCTTCTATTCCTCTTAGAGAACCTGCTTCCGACCAGCTTTGACAAGGAGGACCTCCTATTATGCCATCACAACTTGGAAACATATCAGATGATATTTCTCTAATATCACCTCGAATTAATGGGGCTGTATGATTCCGTTCATATGTTTCCCAAATTGTTTTATCATACTCATTGGCGGTAACTACTCTAAATCCCGCTCTTTCAAATCCTAAGTCCATGCCACCAGCACCTGAGAATAAGCTAATTATGTCCATTTATTAAATTACTCCTTATATTGCAAATGTAATAAGTTTTGCATTTCTTAGTTGAGCTGGATTATTTGGATTTTTAATTTTAACATCACTTATAGATAATCCAGAAACTACTCCTAATAATGCTTCTAATTCACTTGTATATTCTAGTTTATCGTACTTATCTTGATTTATCAATGCCATAAAATTAAATTCTTTACTGGAATCTTCTGTATACACATAACTAAATACTCTAAATGGATTTTCTATTCCCCACATACCTCTTACTCTTAGATATGTAATACCTAAAGGATCGACTCTATTTACCCTTCCTAATTCCTTCGTTTCTGCAAATTCAACATCTGGTACTGATATCACTCCATTCCTTATAACATCTTTTATCCTTTCATAGGTTTCGTGATTCGCCGCATAATCCATTCCATATACCATACAAAGACTTTTTAATTTACTCTCATCTACTACACCCACAGCATAAATAATATCTTTCTCTTTCCAATCTTCACACTTTCTACATTCATCAGTAATCATAGGGCTATTTGAATATAACTTAGATTTAGGATATGATGAATTTAAGGCTAATGCATTTCCTACCCTTTCTATTTTCTTTACCTCAATAGCATCCCCACCTCTAAGCATAGAATCCGGAGGATTATTTTGATTGCCCAAATAGCTAAATACTTCTGAAATCTTATGTAGCCTTACTTGCTCATCTATCAAATCTACAGTACTTGCAAATATATCCTTAACGTACTCCTCTAATCCTGTACCCATTGAATTCGCCCTATTATGGCTAGTATAGTATTCTTTTAACTCCATCTTTGGGTTATTAATCAAATTGATTATTGCTTTTATAATGTTAGAATTCATAAGCACTCTCCTCTGTACCTCTTTTCCTTACTCCCCGTCCCATTCATACGGCGTATTCTGATAAACGTAATAATTAAGCCAATTCGTGTATAAGGCATTACTATGCGCCCTCCACCTCAACAGCGGTCTCACCTCGGCATCATCGTTCGGATAATAATTCTCCGGCAGCTTAATCTCCATCCCCTTCCCAACATCACGCTTATACTCAGTATCTAACGTAATCCTATCATACTCTGGATGTCCCAATAAAAAGATCTGCTTACCGTCCCCAGCTATACACAAGAACACCCCTGCATCTTTAGACTTCGCTAACACGGTGATTTCCTCTACCGCCTCAATATCCTCCGTCTTAACTCCCGTATGTCTTGAATGGGGTGCATAGAACACATCATCAAATCCACGCACTAACGGACATTTCCTATGATATACCTGATGTTCAAAGATCCCAAACTTCTTCTCATCCAATATATACTTTGGAATCCCAAAGTGATAATACAACCCTGCCTGCGCTCCCCAGCAAATGTGTAAGGTAGATGTTATATTCTCTTTCGACCACTCCATAATCTTCACCAACTCGTCCCAATACTGAACCTCTTCGTATTCCATTAACTCCACAGGTGCCCCTGTAATAATCAAACCATCAAACTTCTGATTTTTCACATCTTCATAAGTCAAATAGAACTTATCCAAATGACTTGTTGGTGTATTTTTTCCAATATATGTAGCAGTTGTTAAAAAAGTCACATCCACTTGAAGTGGCGTATTTGATAAGCTACGAAGTAACTGAACTTCTGTCTGTTCTTTCAATGGCATCAGATTCAAAATTGCAATTTTCAACGGACGAATATCCTGTGTCATTGCTCGGTTTTCATCCATCACAAAAATATTTTCTTCTTCTAAAATTCGTTTTGCAGGTAAATTATTTTGTACTTTAATAGGCATACATCCACCAACCCTTTTTCACTTGTGCCCAGAACGGAAGTCGCTCTGGACACTGATTTTTATTATTTATTTAAACCACATTATCCAAGCATAGCCACAAACTCTTCTTCCGTAATTATCGGAATTCCAAGTTCTTTCGCTTTCTTATTCTTACTTGAATTGGACATGTTATCATTATTAATCAAATAATTTGTCTTAGAGGTAACGGAACCGGTAACTTTTCCGCCTCGTTTTTCAATTACATCTTTTACTTCATTACGATTCGCAAAGTGATTCACCGAACCTGTAATAACAAATGTCAATCCATCTAATGTCTTCTCTTCATTAGATTCTTCTACTACAAATGTCAACTCCTGTACAAGTCTCTCAATCTGCTCTACTCGCTCTGCATCTTGGAAATATGCTACAAATGTATCTGCAATGACATCGCCGATTCCATTTACGTCTACCAATTGCATTGCATCAAGCTTCTTAATAGTATCCCAATCACTTCCGTACTGTTTAACAATCAACTTGGCTGTAGATAAACCGATATTTCCAATACCAAGTGCGTAGATAAAGTTTGGCATCTCGACATTTCTGGATTCTTCAATAGAAGCAATTAAATTCTCATAAGAACGTTCGCCGAACCCTTCCATTGTCACGATCTCTTCACGATATTTGTCTAAATGATATAGATCCGCTAATTCTTTAATCATACCACTTTGAACAAATTTTTCAATAGTTGCCTCTGATAGGCCGTCGATATTCATTGCATTTCGACCAACAAAATGGGTAAGTGACTTAATCTTTTTTGCAAGACACTCTGGATTCATGCAGTATAAGGACTTAACGCCGTTATCATTGCGAATCTCTGTATCATGACCGCAAACTGGACAGTGTGTTGGAATATCTTTCACACCACTTCTTGTCAAATTTTCTTCGATCTGAGGAATGATCATATTTGCCTTGTAAACTTTGATTGTATCGCCGATACCAAGCTCTAAGTTTTCCATAATACTTACATTATGAACACTGGCACGACTTACAGTAGTTCCTTCTAATTCTACTGGTTCGAAGATCGCTACTGGATTAATCAACCCAGTACGGGATGCACTCCATTCAATTTCCTTTAATGTTGTCTCTTTGATTTCATCTTTCCATTTAAATGCGATGGAATCACGAGGGAATTTTGCAGTAGTTCCAAGAGAACGACCATAAGCGATATCGTCTAATACAAGCACTAACCCGTCGGATGGCAAATCAAATGTCTCAATTTTATCCGCAAAGTAAGCAACTGCGTCTTCCATTGTTTCCATTGTTACTTCTTTGTATTCTACTGTATCAAATCCTAATCCCATTAGCCAACGAAGCTGTTCTTTACGACTATTTTGAAAGTCCACATCTTCTGCTTGTACTAACGTAAATGCATAAAAGTGAACATTTCTTTGTGCTGTGATTTCATTATTTAACTGACGGACAGAACCTGAACATAAATTACGTGGGTTTTTGTATTTGGCATCCACATCTTCAATTGTTTTGTTCATTTCTTCAAAATCAGAATATTTAATAACAGCTTCACCGCGTAAGATTAGATTTCCTTTGTATGCAATCTCTAATGGTACATTTTTAAATACTTTTGCGTTATTCGTGATTACTTCACCGACTTCACCATTTCCACGAGTAACAGCTTTTACAAGTTTTCCATTTTCATAGGATAACACGATGGTTAATCCGTCTAATTTCCATGATAATAAACCTTTTTGAGTACCAATCCATGATTTTAATGCCTGTACATCTTTTGTTTTATCAAGTGAAAGCATTGGTTGTGCATGACGTTCTTTTGGTAGTTCACTAAGTACTTCGTAACCAACGTTAATGGTCGGACTGTTAGAAAGCACAACTCCTTCTTCTTTTTCCAATTCAACTAATTCGTCGTACAATTTATCGTACTCGAAGTTACTCATGATTTCGTTTGCTTCTTGATAATACGCTTTTCCTGCTTTATTTAGAATACTAACGAGCTCTTTCATTCGCTCCATATTTGTGTTCATGCTAACATTCCTTCCTACTTTTTGTTTAACAAATCGTTTAATTGCTTCCATTCGGCATCCGTAATGTTACGGTATGTGCCTTTCTTTAAATGATTCAATTGTATATTCATGATACGCACTCTCTTTAGTGTCTGTACACGATATCCAAAATACTCACACATTCTACGTATTTGTCGATTTAAGCCCTGTGAAATGATAATTCGGAATGTTTTATCGTTTACTACATGTAATTTACAAGGACGTGTAACGGTATCTAATATTGGCACACCTGCCTCCATACCTTGGACAAATTCTTTTGTTATCTTCTTATTGACAGTTACCACGTATTCTTTTTCGTGATAATTACTGCCTCGTAAAATTTTATCCACGATATCACCTTTATTGGTAAGCAAAATCAAGCCTTCGGAATCTTTGTCCAATCTTCCAATCGGATAAATTCTTTTACCATAGTTAATAAAATCTACGATATTATCCTTCTCTTCTTTACTAGTTGTACAAACAACTCCTCTTGGTTTGTTAAATGCAATTAGGATTCTCTCTTCTTCACGTTGCAAGGACTTTCCATTCACAAGAATCTTTTGATCTATCGTAACTTTCTGACCAAGTTCTGCCACTTTCCCATCAACAGTAACCTTCCCCGCTTCTACAAGTCGATCTGCTTCTCTTCTGGAACAAAAGCCTGAATCACTTAAGTATTTATTTAATCGCATCGGCTCATTTGGTGCCATATATCTATTTCCTCTTTTCTATTATTTGTTCCTATCATAATGATTGCTGCAAACAATTCCCTTGAATGCTATCTAAGGAAAACTATTTGCAATTTATCCTATTCGTACGAAATGGGTGTTACAAATAACGATCTATTTGCAACACCCACTATATGATAGAAAGCCACTATGAGCTTGTCTATTATTCTGCTTCACTTGTTGCTTCTGGAGTTTCACTTACCTCAGGCATTTCTGATGTCTCTGAATCTGTATCTGTCTGCGGTTGGCTAGCCTGCTGCTGTAACTGTGTATACAGTGCAACTAAATCTGGATCGCTGTCTAATGCTTCTTGGTATTTTGTCTCAATCATAGCAATTAAGTCTGTTACACCTTCGCAAGCATAAACTGCTTCTTTTTGTACTGTTTCTTTTTCATCTGAAACTCCATTGTAAATCACATAATTGCCGTTTGAATCTGTCTTGACATATAGTCCAGTAAGACCTGGCGCTAATGTATCTACATCTTTCATCTTTAAATCACTATACACAAGAACAACGAAACTTCCTTCCTCTGCACCTGCTGCTGTATAGCAATCAATATTTTCATAACCTTCCACATATGTGCTTAAAATACTCAATTCATCTTCGTTTACATACTGAATATCACTCACTAGTGTACCCAATGTGTCCATATCACAATTCGCTCTTGCTTCAAAATATTTTTTTACAAGTGCATTAATCTCAGGATATGCATTCTTTTCTAATGTAATCTCACCAACAGATGAATCATAAGTAGCAGATGTAAAATTACTATCTGTAACGGAAAGTTCATTCACTATCTCTTGTTTTTTATCGTTACCTGTATTTCTATTCACAATCGTATAAGCAATTCCTCCTATACAAATTGTTCCTACAGAAATGAACAGTACTAATTTCTTATATTTTAATTTCAAATGTATCACCTTTTTCATATGTTATAATTTTCTATAACCCTTACTAAAAACGTCTTCAACCTATAAATAACTATACTATTTAACTATCTTAACAAAAAATTAATAAAAATGCAATACAATAAACAATTTCGTGCATTACAAAATAAAAATTATTTTGTTCTTTACATTTTCCAACCAAACCGATATAATGAGTTATGTATTTTTATGCATCTGTAGCTCAGTGGATAGAGCAGTAGCTTCCGAAGCTATGTGCCGCGGGTTCGAATCCTGTCAGGTGCATTTTTTATGTACATTTTTCACTTCCAATTTTTACACTTTCTCATTTCTATCACCATGTCGCTTACAAAACACGAAATTTCCTACTAAATGACGAATAATAATATGCATGATCAGACAAGACATCTTCATAAGGTATCTGTGTTTCATTTACTTCTCTTACCAAGTCATTTAACTGTTTATTATCCAGTTCTTGTTCATACGGAACTAATATCAACTCATGAATACTACTTGGAAGAATATACACTTCTCCACCAAGCTTATCTACCAACCTTTGAAATGCTTGTTCGTACAAAATTACACTTGCCCCATTCACCCCTTGCTTGTTGGAAATCACATACATATTTATCGTACTGTCTACTGGCGCATATATGGCATCTGGATGATTGGTCTCAATCGCCATTTTCATTAAATCCTGCAATGAACTATATACCATTGGAAAATGTGTTGGCGTGTTCTTGTGAGCTAATTGGAGTAATTGTTTCACATCTGTATTCCAAAATTCCATCAATTGATTGGTAACAGGAAGCATAGATACTGCATGTTCCTCACAAATCACATTACAATGAAATGTAATGGCTAAATTCAAAAATCGAATATGTGGCATCTCTTCTAACTTTTCTTGATTTTTCTCGTAGTTAATCAGACGATACACGATAGAATTCATTTGTGCTTCGAATTCCATATCAAACATCATAGATTCGTCTTCTAAGGATTCTGACGCCATTGTATAGGTACTCCATATATCCTCTAGGATCTGATCCATTGACTCGCCCTCGACAAAGCGCTCATAATAGCCATTTAGATAAATATTTGGTGTAAATCGTTGTCCTTTTTTCTTCATCAAAATGCCGTTCAAACGAATACTATTATTCTTCAAAACCTCTGTTATCGTTACCGTGTATTCTTCTCCTAATTCATTGGTGAAATACGATGCAATCCCTTGCACAAAATCATTAAAATTCATAGGCATGTCCTTTCTGCACAAATTTATAATTACTGGATTACTAAAAAGATTAATCATAAGACTTAAATAAAGATCGAAATAAAGATCAAAATAAAGATTTAAAATAAGAATATACATAAATATCATTGAATTCATAAAAATTTTCTCTTTTGTATATATGGAATATATTTGTAATTTTACCAAATAAACCAAAATCATTCAAGTACTTTTTTGCAAAATACTCAAAGAAATACTCCAAATAAAAAATGAAGTGCAATACTCACATATCGCACTTCATTTATCATTCTAGTATTATACCGCCTATCCCTGCTGTTCCAACCTTTTATTTAGAAGATGCCTTAATAACTCACCAGCTTCCACCTCTGGAACTGGCTTGCTATACAAATATCCTTGTGCTTGATTACAATTTGCCTTTTTCAAGAACAACGCCTGTTCCGAACTTTCCACACCTTCCGCAATTACAATTAAATCCAACGTCTGCGCTAGCGTAATAATCGCAGACACAATCTGCTGGTCACTTGTATTGTCATTTACGCGGTCAAGGAAACTTTTATCAATCTTTAAATTATTGACAGGCAAATATTTCAAATAATTCATGGACGAATAACCAGTTCCAAAATCATCTAACGAGAATCGAACACCGATTTCTTTTAATTTTTGTATAATCTCAATCGAATATTCAATATTTTCAATGGCAATGGATTCCGTAATCTCCAGATCCAACCTTCTTGGGTCAATCTGAGTTTCCTCAATGGCTTCATGTACCATCGCAACAATATCTGCATCTTTAAATTGCCTTGCTGAAAGATTAACCGCAATGCTAATATCATGGAACCCTTCTTCGTCCCATCGTTTCAGTTGCCTGCAAGCCTCAAACAACACCCATCTGCCAATCGGAACAATAAGTCCCGTTTCTTCCGCAACTTGTACAAATCCAGCTGGACTAATAATCCCACGTTCTGGATGATTCCAACGAACAAGTGCCTCAAATCCCACGATTCTATCTTGATTCAAATCAATCTGGGCTTGGTAAAATACCATAAACTCATCATTTGCTAATGCCGAACGAAGTTCTGACTGTAACTCAATCTTATTCAGTAACGAGTCATTAATACTTTCATCATAATAACAATATGTATTCTTTCCTAATGCTTTAGCTGCATACATGGCAGCATCTACATTTTTCACAAGCATCTGCGTTGTCTTACCATCTTTTGGTGCAAATGCAATTCCGATACTTGTCGTAACAAAAAATTCTCGCATGGATAATACAAATGGGTAACTAAATACTTTCTGTACCATACGAATTTTCTGTTCATACTGGTCTGCACTTTCAATATTTTGTGTTAAAATGATAAACTCATCACCACCAAAACGTGCAAAATAATCATTTTCGTCTAACACTTGCTTTACACGATCCGTAACATCAATTAACAATTCATCCCCGTAAGAATGTCCGAGTACATCATTGATATTTTTAAAATTATCTAAGTCGATGTACATAATTGCTACAATCTCGTCCTTTCGTAAGGTTGCAGTGATCTGGTCTAACTTTTCACTAAAGGAAACACGATTTGGCAAATCGGTCAAATAGTCCGTATATGCTAGTTTCTTATTCCGTTCTTCACTAGTCTTTAATTCTTCATACTTTTCTGCTAATTTTTCCTGTGTGGTCTTTACCTTCTTATAAGCTTCTTCTAATTCAATGTAATTTTCTTCCAGTTTCTTTTTTGCTTCTTTTGCCTCGCGTTCTGCTGCACCTCTCATTCGGATGTTTATCAGTGTAACAACTAGCGCTGCTACTAATGTAAAAAATATCACTGCAAGAACCCCATCTGATAAACGAACTCCAATACCAGTTAATAAAAGTTCTTTAAAATTATTCATTTATTAGAATACCTCCACGGATTGTTCTAAACAAAGTGTAGTTCACACTTTGCCGTACCGCACGGGAGTCACATTACCTAGTAGCAAGTTATCATCCCGTACATTCACATGCCACTATTACATAATATTTTATCATACTTATGCTATTTCAGCAAGAAAAGGAAAGGACTTTAGCAATCGCCAAAATCATTTCCTTCTTAAATAATAGATTATATTTACTATACTTCTTGTAAAGCAGCTCTTAATTTAACAGCTAACTCTTCACATTGTTCATCATTGATCATTACTTTACCACTATTCATAGTAAATGTGCTTCCCCATTCACTACCACCTTCGTACTTAGGCACTAAGTGGAAATGAAGATGACATCCTGTATCACCATATGCACCGTAGTTTACTTTATTTGGTTTAAACACTTTATGCATAGCACGAGAAACTTTCGCAATATCAGCAAAATAAGCATTTCTTTCTTCGTCAGTTAAATCGATTAATTCACTAACGTGTTTTTTGTGTGCTACAATCACACGACCTGGATTGCTTTGTTCTTTAAAAATGTAAACAAAACTTGTCTCCATCTCACAAGCTAAATATCCAAAAGGTGCAACTAAATCACCTTGCATACAGTATGCGCAGTTTTGATCTTTCATCTGTGATTCTCCTTTATTGTCAAAATTTTGAACATTTAATTTCATATTATACCACATTTTGTATCATTGTCATTATATATTTTTTTCAATATGCAAATAAATAATTTTTTTATAGAAAAACATGTCATTATAAAGTATAATGGCTGAGAAATAATATTTTTGAGAGGTATACTATGGAAAGAGAAAAATTTAGTTCTAGATTAGGGTTTATACTTGTCTCCGCAGGCTGTGCCATTGGCTTAGGAAATGTATGGAAGTTCCCTTACATCTGCGGTGAAAATGGTGGCGCTGCATTTATTCTAATTTATCTTGCGTGTCTTTTATTACTCGGACTACCTGCACTAGTATGTGAATTTGCAGTTGGTCGAGGTAGCAAAAAAAGTACTGCTACCGCTTTTAACGTATTAGAGCCTAAAGGTTCGAAATGGCACCGCTTCAAGTGGATTTGTGTCCCTGGAAATTACTTACTTATGATGTTCTACACTATGGTAGGCGGATGGATGATTTACTATACATACGCCATGGCCACTGGTAAACTTTCTTCCTTGACTTCTGAACAAGTTGGTGCGAAGTTTGATGAATTAATTGCTTCTCCAAGTACATTAGTTCTATTTACAGTAATCGCGATTACTATTTCCTTGTTTGTATGTATCTTAGGTTTAAAAAATGGTGTTGAAAAGATTACAAAGATTATGATGATTGCATTAATTTTACTTATGGTGGTACTTGCAATCAATTCCCTTCGACTAAAAGATGCATCCGAAGGGCTTAAGTTTTACTTAGTTCCTGATTTTGAAAAACTCAAGCACAACGGAATCGGAAATGTTGTGTTCGATGCCATGACACATGCTTTCTTTACG
The DNA here is from genome assembly GCA_964409685.1 of uncultured Anaeromicropila sp. Classification (GTDB taxonomy): domain Bacteria; phylum Bacillota; class Clostridia; order Lachnospirales; family Lachnospiraceae; genus Clostridium_AI. The sequence goes on along the minus strand of CAYPEJ010000010.1, from coordinate 9,805 downwards.
ATTAGTGTTGGTATGGGTTCCATGGAGATCTTCGGAAGTTATTTAGAAAAGGACCGAAAACTAACAAGCGAAGCGTTAAGTATTATGTTACTCGATACTTTTGTTGCATTAACTGCAGGACTAATTATTATCCCTGCGTGTTTTGCATTTAACATCCAACCAGACGCTGGTCCATCTTTACTATTTATTACATTACCAAATGTATTTAATCAAATGAATGGTGGACAAATCTGGGGAACTTTGTTCTTCTTATTTATGTCCTTCGCTGCGTTATCAACCATTATAGCGGTCTTTGAAAATATTGTATCCATGACGATGGAACTACAAAATGTAGACCGTAAAGAGGCTGTACTTGAAAACTTTATATTAATCACGATTTTATCCTTACCTGCTATCTTAGGATTTAATGTATTAAGCGGAATTGAACCAATTGGTGCTGGTTCTACTATTATGGATTTAGAAGATTTCTTAGTATCCTATAATGTATTGCCTCTTGGTAGCTTAATCTTCGTATTATTTTGTACTAAGAAAAATGGTTGGGGATTTGAATCTTTCTTGGAAGAAGCAAATACAGGTAGTGGAATTAGATTCCCAAAAATACTAAAAGGTTATGTTTCCTACGTAGTTCCATTATTAATTGTACTAGTATATCTAAAAGGTTACTATGATATGTTCAAGGGATTTTCTACACCAACACTTGTCTTCTGGATGGCAATCGCCTTAGTCTTTCTTGGTTGCATCTTTGGCGTTGCGTTGTTAACTGGACAAAAAAGGAACACCTTGAATTAAAACAAAAATCCTGTTGCATATCTTTACCATATATGCAACAGGATTTTTTTAATCTCCCAACTCAATTTACTCTTGAATCTCATGAATCCACTTTACTGGTTCTGGCATCTCACTCTCATATTCAAAATGCTTCTCAAACCATCCAACATTTTGCCATTCGCCTGCTTTAAATCCTGCTTTATGAAGCATTCCTGCATAAGCAAATCCAAACTTTGCATGAATGCGCTCACTAGCTTCATTAGGAAGTGTAACACATGCGTAAACATTGCGGATATTCTGCTTCTTTAACAAGTCTAACAAACGCGCATACAACGCGCTTCCTACACCACTCGCTCTACAATTCATATCTACATAAATGGATGACTCTACATCCCATTGATATGCCGCTCTTGTTCGATACGCGGATGCATATGCATATCCAACGATTTTATCATCATGTTCCGCAACAATGTATGGATATTTCTCCATAATATTCTTCATACGACCCTGAAACTCTTCTAGAGTCGGAACCTCATATTCAAATGTAATTACGGTCTCTGTGCAATATGGTGCATAAATAGCAAGAATCTGTTCGGCATCCTCTACCGTCGCCATTCTAAGTATAATACTCTGTTCCATGTTATCCCCCAACTTTCGTATTAAAAATTTTTGTACAAGTCATATATTCACTTTGTATCTACTAACATACCATGTAAGCACTTTCTTTTCAATACTTCATATTTCATCGAAAATCAGACTAAAGATTTTTATTTTTTCCGATATATACATATTAAACAATAAAAATCCCTACTAGTCTCCTAGTAGGGAAAAAGGATATTAAAATATTAGTAAGAAAAAGGGGCTTTTACATAATTATTCAATTTGGGGGAATGAAAACTTATGTAATAATGCTCCATTATGTAAGAAAGTGCTTTACTTCCTTCCACACATTTATAGTACACTTTTCCACGTTAAAATTCAAGAGTTTTTTTGCATTTTTCTCTATTTCTGTCCCAAATGTTAAGTTTTAAGTATTATAGTGCAATGAGAGTCCATATATTCGTACATGTGCCTATTGTTTTCCTTTCCAATCTATCTTATCTCCTTCTTATCATCCCTGAAAAGGATTGACAAATTTGACAAAATAAAAAATAATAAAAGATAGTTGGTATTTTTCTAGAAAATTACCACTAAATAATCTACATATGGAGTGAATTTTATGAATGAACATAAGATACAGTATTATTTGGGGCGTTTAAACTCCAATTTAATTCTATTTTTTAAATGGGTTTTCATTTCTTGTATCACTGGTCTTGTTGTGGGTGCAGTAAGTTCACTATTTGCTTATTGCATGGGTGTTGTAACAACATTTCGAACCAACCACATTAATATTATTTATCTACTACCAGTTGGTGGTTGTGTCATTGTATTTTTATATGGAATCTTTCGCTACAAAAATGATAAAGGAACCAATTTAGTCCTATCTACCATACATGCAGAATCTGAAATTCCTTTTAAGATGGCACCATTGATTTTTATTTCGACCATTATTACTCATCTATTTGGTGGTTCTTCTGGCCGTGAGGGTGCTGCATTGCAACTTGGTGGAAGTATTGGAAACCAATTAGGACGTGTCTTACATCTGGATGAAAATGATACCCGCGTTATTATTATGTGCGGCATGAGTGCTGCGTTCTCTGCAGTATTTGGAACACCTATGGCTGCTGCTATCTTTTCCTTAGAGGTAGTCAGCGTTGGAATTATGTATTATGCGGCGTTAATGCCTTGTATCTTCTCGTCGATTATTGCTTCTACTTTCTCAGCTAAAATGGGAATCGATGCAGAAAACTTTCACATTTTAAATATTCCTGCTTTGAAATTAGTTCCATCTGTAAAGATAGTCATCTTGGCCATGCTTTGTGCAGCCCTTAGCGTTATTTTCTGTATGATGCTTCATAAGACAGGGGACTTGTTCCGTAAATATTTGAAAAATCCGTATCTGCGAATCATTTTGGCAAGTTGTACCATTTTATTGTTGACGAAAATTCTTGGTACGACGGATTATCTAGGTGCTGGGATACCGATTATTGATGAAACCATTCATACACATGTGAAACCAATGGCATTTTTATGGAAAATGATTTTTACCACATTAACATTGGAAGCTGGATTTAAGGGTGGTGAAATTGTACCTTCCTTTTTCATTGGCGCTACGTTTGGATGTCTATTTGGAACGATTATGGGGATCTCTCCATCGTTGTGTGCGGCTACTGGTATGATTGCTGTTTTCTGTGGCGTTACCAATTGTCCGATTACTTCCATGTTTATTAGCTTTGAATTATTCGGCTTTGAGGGTGTTCCATATTTCCTAATGGCGATTAGCGTTAGTTACTTGCTGTCTGGGTATTACGGACTTTATAAAGACCAAACAATTGTGTATTCGAAATATAAAACACAATTTGTAAACATAAAAACTCATGATTAAAAATAAGACCGTCAAATTGGGTTATTTGACGGTCTTTTCTCTACATATTACATATCTTTTAATAATGGGATAGCATCACCTAATGTCTTACAATCATAATCCAGCATCTTAAGCACAGATTCATCGAACTCTGTCATATCTTGAACGCCGACAATCTTTGTTTTTGCACCATGCGCAGCTTTGATTCCATGAGGGCTATCTTCAAATACCACACATTCCTCTGGTTTTAAAGCTAATTTTTCTGCTGCTTTTAGAAAAATATCTGGCGCTGGCTTTCCATTCTTCACTTCATCTCCAAAACATAATGCATCAAAGAAATCGTATACCATTGCATGTTTCAAATACTTTTCTGCCACTCTACGATTGGATGATGTGGCAACTGCCATTTTTACATTGCTTTCTTTTAAATATTTAAGTAATACAAGCAATCCAGCTTTCACTGGCACACCATTTTCATCTATATAATGTTCCACATATGCATCTCGGTATTTCTTTGCTGCATCATAATCAACTGTATTACCAAATTCCTCTTTGAAAATCTGTCTGCTCGTTTCGACATTTACACCTCGAATCTTGGAAACGGTAATGGCTGTAATGGGATATTTCAACGCTTTGGCTGCACTTAACCATCCATCTAGTGCTAAACGCTCCGTATCGAACATTAAGCCGTCCATATCAAATATTGCACCTTTTATCATGTTGTATCTCCTTTATGTCTCGAACTTGGCTGTCTTGTAATTGCTTTTATCATAGAATCTTGTAAGTTTCTTGTCCTACATATTCATAGATTCCCACATGATAGATAAAGATATTCTGCTTTCGTTTTGTTTTAAACTTGTACATGAAAATTTCTCATATACTTCGTACAGCTCTTACTCGTCAAACTCTGCGTCTACGTAAAATCCTTTATCCGTCTCTTTAATATTTACTACTCGCCCTTTTCTAGACTTTAATCGCTCGCTAAATGTAAAATTTCCTGACATCGCAACTGCTGGCTCGATTACATAGTAATATAGTGTGGGAAGTTTCCCTTCTCTTATCTCTACTTCTTGTCCAATCTCGATTAAACCCTGTCTTTCCATTTTAAATTCTATTGTACGCAAAATCATCGTCTCCTTTTTATCTCTATGCATTATATTACAATTATTTTCTGATTTCAACGCATATGAAGAAGAAAAAGCTACGAACAAGGTCTAGCACTTAAAATGCTACTAGATCATTCTCATCCGTAACTTTTTCTGAATGCATAATCGAATAGATCATTCGACTACATTACGTTATAACTATGCTAATTTTCACTGAAATCAACCCTTATTCTGTGCTTCTACTAAGCTACCACCACAGTATAATTTACGAAGCTTTGGTTTTTCAATCTTTCCAGTAGGATTTCTTGGAATGTCCGCAAATATAATCTTATGTGGTCTCTTATAACGTGGTAATTTCATACAAAATGCACTTAATTCCTCTTCTGTCAACAAATATCCTGGTTTTAATTCTACGATAGCTGCTGCTATTTCTCCAAGTCGTTTGTCTGGAAGACCAATCACTGCAACATCATGTACGCAATCATTTGTACGGATAAAATCTTCAATCTGAACTGGATATAAATTTTCTCCGCCACTGATGATAACATCTTTCTTACGGTCTACTAAGAAGATAAATCCATCTTCATCTTCTTGTGCCATATCTCCTGTGAATAACCATCCATCACTTAATACTTCTGCTGTTGACTTTGGATCGTTGTAATAACAAGTCATGACACCAGGACCTTTTACTGCAAGTTCTCCAATCTCACCTTTTGGGACTGTTTGACGATTTTCATCTACTATCTTAACTTCCCAACCAAAACCTGGTTTACCAATAGCTCCAACTTTATGAATATTTTCAACACCAAGATGAACACAACCTGGTCCGATAGATTCGCTTAAACCGTAGTTGGTATCGTATTGATGATTTGGGAAATATTTTTTCCAATGGGTAATCAAACTTGGTGGAACTGGCTGCGCACCGATATGCATCAATCTCCATTGGTCGAACTCATAATCTTCTTTTTTCAATTTACCGCTATCTAACGCTTCTAAAATGTCTTGTGCCCAAGGAACTAACAACCATACAATCGTACATTTTTCCTTGGAAACAGTATCTAATATAAACTCTGGCTTCGTACCTTTTAATAATACCGCTTTACCACCAGATAATAAACTTCCAAACCAATGCATCTTCGCACCTGTATGATAAAGAGGTGGAATACATAAAAATACATCGTCTTTTGTTTGTCCATGATGATTCTGCTCTACACGGCAAGAATGTAACAAACTTTCATGATTATGTAAAATAGCTTTTGGGAATCCTGTTGTTCCAGATGAAAAATAAATGGCTGCATCATCTTCATCACTTATCTGAATATTTGGGCTTTGACTGGAACTATTAGCTGTTAAGCTTGTATAGTCTTCTGCAAAACTTGGGCATCCATCACCTACGTAGAACAATAATCTATTTTTACTAATAGAATCTGCGATTTCTTCTACACGTCCGATAAATTCTGGACCAAATACTAAAACGTCTACTTCTGCTAAATTTACGCAGTACTCAATTTCTTCTGGTGTATAGCGGAAATTCAGTGGCACTGCTAATGCACCCACTTTTAAAATACCAAAATAAATTGGTAACCATTCTAAACAATTCATAAGAAGAATTCCAACTTTATCACCTTTTACTACGCCTCTTTCTAAAAGCAAGTTAGCAAAGCGATTGGCCTTCTCGTTAAATACATTCCATGTAATCTCACGACGATAATGTGTCGTTGGATTTGGTTCCATCAATTCATACTCTTTCCATGTAACACGCCTAACTTCTTTTACTTCTGGATTAATCTCCACTAGACAAATGTCATTTCCATACAAAGAACAATTTCTCTCTAATAGTTCTGTTATAGGCATACTCTTCAAACCCCTTTTTCGCATCTTTTTAAGATATTATGTACTTACATTTTATAACTTTAAAACTTTTAATAGTTAAAGTAAAATATACCCTGTTTCGGTGAAAAAGTCAAGGAAATTAGGGGAGTTTACGATATATCTGTGCAACATGTACAATGAAAAAAATTTGCATATTTCCTAGTTCTTCGATATACTATTAAAAAGGGTCAAAAGGAGGATTTTTTTATGAACTATCAGATAGTAGGGGATACTCTTCCTGCTGTTGAAGTAACTTTACAGCAAGGAGAATCTATGTATACACAGTCAGGTGCTATGGCTTGGATGACAGATGGTTTATCTGTGGATACCAATATAAAAGGTGGATTAGCACGCGGGCTTGGACGTATGTTTACAGGTGAATCACTATTTATGGCTACATACACTGCACAACGCAACAATGCGCAAATTGCATTTGCATCTACTGTACCTGGTAAGATTCTTCCTATTAGCGTAGACGGAGCTGGTCTTATTTGTCAAAAAGATGCTTTTTTATGCGCAGAACCATATGTAGAATTGAGAACCGTTTTTAGTAAAAAGTTTTCTTCTGGTCTATTTGGTGGAGAAGGATTTTTACTTCAAGAATTGTCTGGCCGTGGGTTAGCATTTTTAGAAGTAGATGGTGATGTGGTTGAGAAAAATCTTGCACCTGGTGAAGTGATTAAAGTGGATACTGGAAATGTAGTTGCATTTGAAGGACATATGCGTTACGAAGTTGAGACTGTAAAAGGACTTAAAAATATTTTCTTTGGTGGGGAAGGTTTATTCTTAACGAGATTAACTGGTCCTGGTAAGGTTTACTTACAGACAATGAATTACCATGATTTTGCTAGTAAGATTGCTGCGATGATTCCTTCAAAATAGGGAATTTATACAGAAATAACAAAAGAGGTGTCGATTTCTTTCATGGTCGACGCCTCTTCTATTTGCTTATGATGCTTATAAGTTTGCTCTTTAGCGTACCTATAAGCATCATATTTTCATTTTATGATTGTATACATGACCAATTATTGAACACGTACTCCGTCATAGTATACTTCTACTTCTCCACCAACAAAGTTAGTGTAGGATTGCCAATCTGCTTGGTTGAAACGTACTGCAAGGCTTAAAGAACCAGATGAGAATGTATAATCCTTAGTAAAGTTGATATCTACATAACCATCACCAAATGTTCCTGTTACGTTTGATGTAAATGCAACATAGTATGGAGATACTGGCATTTGGATACCTGCACTATCACACCAGAATTGTTGATCTGCATTTCCGTCTTTTGTATAGTTGTAACGAATTGTTAACTTAGATACATCAACAGATTTGCCATCACTTGGTGTAATTGTGTAAGATTGAGAAATATTTCCGCCTACATTTGTTTTAACGCTTACTACAGGAGCACCGTCTACTGGTGTTACGCTTGTAGTAGGTGTTTCACTTGTTGCTGGTGTTTCACTTGTTGCTGGTGTTTCGCTTGTTGCTGGTGTTTCGCTTGTTGCTGGTGTTTCACTTGTTGCTGGTGTCTCACTTGTTGCTGGTGCTTCTGTTGTTGCTGGTGTTTCGTCACCAACTACACCATAGAATGCTGGTTTTGCTTGATAATCTTCGTCAAATAAACATGGATATTGAGATGCTCTCCAAGAATCTGTATCACGAGTACCCCAGAATGTAATGGAATTAAAGTCAATACCTTCTGCCATTAAGGATTTTGTACAATCAAAGTAAGCTTTGTATTTTTCACCTTGTTGTTTCATTCCACTTTCGGAAGAATCATATGTAGTCATGTCGAATTCTGTAATTTCAATCTTGATGCCTTCGATAGAAGCAAATTTACGAACTGCTGCTTCATACATAGATACTGTTGGGTAGCTTGTGCTTAAGTGCATTTGCATACCGATAACGTCGATTAAACCTTTTTCAGCTAAATCGGAGCAGATGTCATACATCATATCACGTTTTGCTGGCATATATTCGTTGTAATCGTTGTAAGCTAATAATGTTCCTTCTGGAGCATATTTTCTAGCATATTCAAATGCTTTTTCGATGAATTCTTCCCCGATTACTTGCATCCATAAGGAGGAACTTGTGTTTGCTGTTGTACCAGCTGGTCTATAGCCATTTCCGTTGTTTTCAAGAGCTTCATTTACAACGTCCCATGTGTAAATATGAAGATTTGGATATTCTTCTTCTAATGTTTCAAATACAGCTTTGATGTAGTTTTCCATTCTTACTAACATTTCTTCTTTGGAAACTAATGCTGCGTTACTATCTTGAGAGAAGTTTTCTGCGAAGAACCATCTTGGAGTTTGTGAATGCCATGCAAGAACATGTCCACGAATTTCGATTCCGTTTGCTTCACAGTATTTTAAAATAGGAGCTGCTTTTGTGAAGGATACTTGAGGCATTGTGTCGTCGCCTGTTTCTTCCATGTAAGCAACTGTTGCATCGTAATCTAATACAGCATCTGGTTTCATTTCGTTACCAACTGTGATACTGTTGAAATGTTTTGCAATAAGTTGTTTGTTGGATGAATTTAATTCATTTACTGTTACGGCTGTACCAACTTTACAGTCATATGGAGCAAATACATCTTTTAAGGATGTAATATCTTGTTGAATGGAAGCTGGGGCATTTTGATTTACAGATGCGTTGTCGATGTAGAAATCATGTGTACCACCTTCCATATACATTTTAACAACTTCCATTGAGCTGTTATATGTAAAGGAACCTTCGAATAATGTCCAGTTATTTACATAAACATTTTGGCTCTTTAAGTTTGTGTATGTTTCTTTTCCGTCGACTGTTGTTGCAACGGATAATGTCATGCTTTGTTGATTACCATAGTTGCTGTTGTCATACATAACCCATACTTTTAATGTGTAGGATTCGCCATCTTCAAGGTATTCTGTGATGTCACGGGAAATACCATGCCATGTTTTTGTTCTATCACTTGCTTTTGCACATTGAGTTCCTGTGTAGTGTGCATCTGTGGAAATGGAAGCTGTTTCTGTTCCACGAGGTTCCCATCCTTGTGTGTCTTCTCCTTCAAAATCAAATGTTGCAACTGGAATTGTTGTTACTTCGCTTGCTGCTTGAACACTTGTGATTGTTGTCATAGGTATTGTTGGTGTAGCTGTAAGCATAAGAGATGCTGCCATAAGTAAAGTTAATTTTTTAGTATGTTTTCTCATTATCTTTTATTCCTCCTTTGATACTCTTTCCCTTATTATAAAGGTCAAATCAATATCTTTCTATGCAAAGTGATTAACATGTATGGTTTTGTGTATTAACATAGTTCGATTTGTATATTTTGTTTACTAACATTCTTTAATTTGATTCAATTGCATAATGCAGTCGCCATTATGCAGTTATAGATTTGTTGTAAATGCACAATTACCTGATAGGCATAACGGTTTTTCTAAATTGTTATGCTTATCAGGTAATTTTAAAGTCAATTTTTTTTATAAGAAAAATTATTTTGGGGGGATTGTCTGATACAACACTTGTTTCTGTTCAACGTATTTAAAACCATGGTGGTAGGATATAACTGTGGACACAAAAAGTTGAACACCCTATAATTTAAAAT